>CAIYOW010000095.1 GCA_903927955.1 uncultured Methylococcaceae bacterium
CCCGTTAACATCCACCAAATCCGCATCACTAATCACTCCTACCGCCGCTTTCAGGCGGATGATGTTCAACAAATACTGGTAACGCGCCTCCTGCAAGTCCCGTTTTGCGGAAAATAATTGTTGTTGGGCGTTCAGCACATCGACACTGGTGCGGATACCTACTTCATAGCCTGTTTGGGTGGAATCCAATTGGCTTTGGCTGCTTAGTAGGGCCTGTTGGTAGGCTTTGATTTGGGCAATGCTGGAATTAAGGTTGTAATAAGCCGTTTGGGTGTCCAGTTCGATTTGGCGGCGGGTGATGTCCACATCATCCAAGGCTTTTTGTTTGTTTGTTTCCGCTTGGCGGATACGCGAGCTGATGCCGCCGCCCTGATAAAGCGGCAATTGCAATTCTACGCCTATCATGCCGGTGTTGATGTCACTACCGAATCCGTAGGTGCTGCCGTTGGCGTGGGCTTCGGTGTAGCTGGCGACGGCATCGAGGGTGGGTAAGTTTTCGGCTTGTTTGTGCTTGATTTCCTGTGCGGCTAGTTTGGCAAGGTCTTGCTGGATTTGGATGCGCAAGTTGCTGTCTTCGGCTACTTTTTGCCATTCATCCATGGTTTGCGCCAGCATTTGTGGTTTTAGGGTGGTTTTGACTTTTGCCAATGAGCTGGGCAAATCCCCGGTGATCAGTTGCAGGTTGCGTTTGGCGATGGCTAGGTTGTTTTGCGCGGCCAGTTCTTGTGCGGCGATCAAATCAAAGCGGGCTTGGGCTTCGTTACTGTCGGTGATGGTGCTGCTGCCCACTTGGAAATGGCTTTGGGCTTGGTCTAGCTGGCTTAGAATGGCGACTTTTTGCGCCACTATCAAGTCGAGTTTGTCTTGCGCCAGCAACGCGTCAAAATAGCTTTGTGTGGTGCGTAGCATGAGGTTTTGCAGGGTCAAATGCAGTTGCTTGTCGGCTTGGTTGACTTGCGTCAGCAATTGTTCCATTTGCACCAAATTTTGCTTGCGGAACAAAGGTTGGCGGGCTTCTATGCCGTATTGATAGCCTTGATAGGAACGCACGCCATTAGGAAAGGGTACGCCGTTGCCTTTATAACGCACGTCGGCTTGGCTAGCCATGACCCCGGCATTAAAGTTGACCACTGGGCGGTAGAGGGCTTTGGCCTGTTCGATCAGTTCTTGTGCCGCTTTGTTGGCGCTCAGGGCGGAGGCCAAGGTGGCATCGTGGGCGAGGGCTTGGTTGTAGATGTCGAGCAGTGATTGAGGTTTTTGCTGCAAGGCATCAGGGCTGGCATGGGCGACCGTTGCCAACAGCACAGCGGTTATGAACAAAACTATTTGGCGCATAGTGGGTAATCCTGTGAAGTGATGGATTGGCTATAACGTTAGGTTAGAAAACTACGGCAACGGATTGGGCTTGGGTATGGCAACCCTGAACCAAAAGGCATACAGGGCGGGCAAAAACAGCACCGTCAACATCGTTGCCACTGCCAACCCGCCCATGATTGCCACCGCCATAGGCCCAAAAAACACGCTTTGGGTCAGCGGTATCATGGCTAAAATAGCTGCCGCTGCAGTCAGTACAATGGGCCGGAAACGCCGTACTGTTGATTCAACCACGGCTTGCCAAGGCACCATGCCACTAGCACGGTCTTGGTCAATTTGGTCAACCAGGATCACCGAGTTACGCATGATCATGCCAGACAGGGCAATGGTGCCGAGCATGGCGACAAAGCCAAACGGCTTGTCAAACAGCAGTAAAGCGATAGTCACGCCGATAAGCCCTAACGGTGCGGTCAGCAGCACCAGCAACACCCGCGAGAAGTTTTGCAGCTGGATCATTAGCACCGTCAACACCACCAGTAAAAATAGCGGGAAGCCTGCGGCGACCGAGGCACCGCCTTTGGCGGATTCTTCCACCGCACCGCCGGTTTCTATGCTAACGCCCATCGGCAACTGTTGTTTTAGCCCGTCCAATTGCGCTTCAATTTGTGCGGACACCCACGGGGCTTGCACATTGCCGTTTAAATTGGCGCGCACGGTGATGGAGGGTAGGCGGTTGCGCCGCCAAATCACGCCTTCTTCAAATGCGTAGCTAATGGTGGCTATTTGTGCCAGCGGCACGCCGACACCGGCGGGGGTGTTGATCATCAAGTCCGGCAAATGCGACAGATACAGGCGTTGTTGTTCTGCGCCACGGGCAACCAGATCGATGCGTTCAATGCCTTCGCGGTATTCGGTGATGTACAGTTCTTGTATGCCGCCATTTAATACGGTGGCAATGTCCACGGAGCTGATGCCCAATAGCCGCGCTTTCATCTGATCGACACTGACTTTGACCACTTTGCTAGGTTCATCCCAGCTCAGTTGCACGTTGCTAAGGTGGCTATTGGCGCGCATGATGCCAGCAATTTGATGGGCAATGTCACGGATTTGCTGGATATTGCCGCCGTTGACGCGGAACTGCACCGGAAAACCCACCGGCGGGCCATTTTCCAAGCGCAACACCGAAGCGCGTAAGGCGGGAAAATCATGATCAAACACATCTAGCAGGTCTTTACGCAAGGCTTCGCGGTCTGCCAAGGTATGGGTCAATACCACCAATTGCCCAAAGCCACGGTGCGCCAATTGGATGTCCAGCGGCAAATAAAATCGTGGCGAGCCGTTACCGACGTAGGCGACAAAATTATCAATGCCGTGGTGTTGCTGATTCCACGCCAATAGCCATTGTTCCAGTTTTTTGGTTTCGGTTTCGGTGGCAGCATAAGACGCACCTTCGGTGAGGCGCAAGTCGACAATCAATTCCAAACGCGAGGAATCGGGGAAAAATTGCTGCTGGACTTTGCCAAAGCCGATAATGGCCAACACAAACAGAGCCAAGGTGATTGCTATTGCCGTTTTGCGGTAGCGGACACAGGCGGTGATGATATTGCGTAAGTTTTGGTAGAACGGTGAACTGTAAATATCGTGGTGATGCTGTTCTGCCACTTTGGTTTTGATGTTAAAGAGGGTGCGGAACCGACTGCCCAGTTTTGACGGTTGCGGGGTTTGTCCGTAATTGGGCAGTAGGTGATAGCCGATGTACGGCACGAAGATCACGGCGGCAAACCATGACACCAATAAAGCAATCGCTGTGACCTGAAAAATGGAGCGGGTGTATTCGCCGGTTGACGAAGCCGCCGTGGCAATCGGCAAAAAACCAGCCACCGTGACCAGTGTGCCGGTCAGCATTGGCATGGCGGTGGAGGTGTAGGCAAAAGAGGCTGCTTTCAATCGGCTCCAGCCTTGTTCCATTTTCGCCGACATCATTTCTACGGCAATAATGGCATCGTCCACCAATAAGCCCAGCGCTAAAATCAACGCGCCCAAGGAAATTTTATGCAAGCCAATGTCAAAATAGTGCATGAACAGAAAGGTGATGGCCAGTACCACAGGAATGGTGATGGCCACCACGATGCCGCTGCGCCAGCCCAGCGACAGCAGACTGACCGCCAAGACAATCAACAAAGCTTCCACCAGCGAGTGGACAAAGTCATTGACCGAATGGGCGACGATATGCGATTGCAAGGTGACGGGGTTAAGTTCCAAACCGACCAGCGAATTGGCTTGGATACGGCTGACCGCTGCATCAAGCGCATGGCCCAGTTCGATAATATCGCCACCTTCGGTCATGCTGATTCCCAATAGCAAGGTTTCTTTGCCTTGGTAATGGATTTTGTCATGGGGCGGGTCTTGGTAGCCGCGATAAACTTTGGCGACATCTCCTAAGCGGAAATCTTGTCCGTGGGCGCGTAAACGCAATGCGCGCAAATCTTCCACTTGAGTGTAACGGCCTGAGACGGCTATGCGGATACGCTCGTCCGGCGATTCGTAAGTACCGCCGCGCACCACTGCGTTTTGGTTTTGCAGGGTCTGTATCAGCTCGGGGGTGCTGATGCCCAAGGCCACCAATTTGGCGTTGGCAATTTCAATAAACAGGCGTTGTTTTTGTTCGCCAAAGAAGTCCACTTTAGCGACATTTTTCACTTGCAGCAATTCGGCACGGATCAGTTCTGCCTGTTTTTTTAATTCGGCGTAGTCGAAACCATCGCCGGTCAGTGCGTACATGCTGCCGTAGACATCGCTGAATTCATCGTTAAAGGTCAGGCTTTCCAATTGTTCGGGGAACGTATTGCGGATATCACCGATTTTTTTCCGTACTTGATACCACAGCTCGGGGACCACATTAGATGCGGTATCATCTTTAATGGTGATGAACACCATTGATTCCCCAGGGCGGGAAAAGCTGCTGATATAATCCAAATGGGCGATTTCCTGAATTTTTTTCTCCAGTTTGTCGGTGACCTGTTCGGCCATTTCCTCGGCACTGGCGCCGGGCCAGGTGGCGTGCACTAGCATCACCTTAAAGGTAAATGGCGGGTCTTCCGATTGCCCCAACTTGGTGTAGGAAAACAGCCCCGCCAAGGTCAGCACCAGCATCAGATATAGCACCAAGGTTTGGTGTTGTAAGGCCCAGTCGGTCAGGTTAAACCGGCTGCTGGCTTCAGTATTGGGATTATTGTTCATGGGGCTTCCCCGGCATCTACTGGACGCACCAGTTGGTTTTCGGTCAGGGTATGCACACCGGCAATGGCAATGGTTTCACCTGCCTTTAAGCCGCTGCGGATAACTACGCCATCTTCCCTAAATGCCCCCGTGTCCACTGTCCGCGCATGGACGTGGTGGTCGTCAGCCATAATCCAGACTTGGCTTTTGCCATTGCTGGCAGTGACGGCTCGGCTGGGCACCATCACGGCACTAGTGGTTGGTGGTGGGGCGGCAGCAAATTTAACACCGGCAGTCATGCCAAATTTAACGGCGGCATCGGTTTGTTGCAGGGTGATGCGTATGTTAAAGGTGCGTGTCGCCGCATCGGCTATGGGGGCTATTTCGCGCACTACCCCGGTGTATAGTTTTTGCGGGTCTGCCCATAGCGCCAACTGGACGGGGGCTTGTAGCCGCACTTCCGCCATGCGTGATTCTGGCACGACCACCGCCACATCAACAGCGCGGGTGTCGGCAATTTTAACGATGACATGGCTCGCTTCCACCACTTGCCCAGGCTCAGCTTGGATAAAACTGACCACGCCATCACGGTCGGCGGTCAAGGTGGTGTAGCGGGTTTGGTTGCCGGAAATATTGGCTTGGGCTTTGGCTTTTGCCAACTGGGCGCTGGCGGCTCTTAGCTCGGCTTCGCGGCTATCCAAAGCCGATGCGGATATAAATTTTTTGGCAAAGAGCTGCTTTTGCCGGTTAAACTCCGCCACCGCCAGCGCGTGCTTAGCTTCTGCCGCTGCCACGTCTGCGGCGGTCGCGGCAGCGTCCAATTGGCTATCGGCGGCATCTAGCCTTGCCAGCACTTGGCCTTTGCCGACTTTGGCACCGACCTCTACACGCCGCTCGATAATTTTTCCGGCAAGGCGGAAGCTCTGCGCCGACTCATAACGGGGTTGCACAACCCCGACCAAGGTCATTGCTGCCGCCGTGTTATTGGCGGTGACTTTCATCACTAAGGCAGGGCGTGGCGGTGGTGGGGCTTCGCTGGGTTGGCTGCAAGCGGTCAGTAACGGCAAGGCGATGAAGCCAAGTAATTTATTATGTCGCATGGCAAATCTTCCTATTAGGTAGGGATAAAAATAAGCATAGTAATGTGTGGGTTATGGCAACCGTCCACGGGTCACCGCAATGGCGGCTCTTCTCGGCACTGAGGTGATAAAAGCTGTTCCCTAAGCGAAGCCGAAGGGTGTATGATTTAAGCGAGTTCATACCCCCTCAGCTTTCAGTAATCCCCGTAACAATGCTTCCTGCATCAAGCCAATGCGTGCCTGAACATCGGCCCATTGCATCCAGACTTCATTGCCTAGGGCAATTTCTAACGAACAAACGCCGTGCACACCTGCCCATAAGGTCTGGGCAATCAGTTCGCTGTTTTGCAACTCTTCCCTGAACACACCGGCTGCAAACGCCGTCTGCACAACCTGTTGCAATTGTGCGTAGGCATCTTGTTCGGTGTTGCCCTGTTCAATCTGGGTGATTTCCATATTGGTGGGGGATTTAGGCGTCATAAACATAAACCGGTAATGGCTGGGGTGTTGCAAGGCAAACTGGGCATAACCTTGGCACAGGGCGCGGATGCGTCCGATAGGGTCGGGCATTTGCATGATCGCCTGCATGCCTGAAGCCAAAGCCAAAAAGTCGGCATCACACAAGGCTTGCAGCAAAGCTTCCTTATCTGTGAAGTAGTTATACAAGGTGGTGGCGGAATAGCCGATTTGTTTGGCAATTTCGCGCATCGACACGGATTCGATACCGCGTTCGACAAATAGGCAGCGGGCGGCATCAAGGATCAGTAGGCGCAATTGTTCGCGGTCTTGGGGTGATTTTATTTTCGGTGGCATGGTGTGCGTTGATTAAAATAACACCATTAAGTTAACACTGTTATTTTATATTGCAAGCTACTTTTTGCAGACTCACTGTTTACAGGAATAGTCTATAAGTTATCGTATTTTTAGATATTGAATTCTAATTTAAACATTTTATTCGTCATTTATTTGTGGGTAAACTGACTGCAATCGCTTAATGACGGCATTAATGGAATGCAGCCCGATACCCGGTGACGGCACGGGCAATGCCTGTTCATGGGTGCTTACAACAAAAATTTATAAGGAAAAAACATGGCACATTGGTACTCCGACAACTCCCAAACCATTGGTAATACCCCTCTAGTCCGTTTAAACCGCATCACCGAAGGCTTGTCTGCGACGGTGCTGGCCAAAATAGAAGGCCGTAATCCGGCCTATTCGGTCAAATGCCGGATTGGCGTGGCTATGATTAATGACGCTCAACAACGCGGCTTGCTCGATAGGGGCGAGGAAATCATAGAAGCCACTAGCGGCAATACCGGCATAGCCTTGGCTTTTGTAGCAGCAGCGCGGGGCATCCCACTGACTTTGACCATGCCGGAAACCATGAGCCTGGAGCGGCGTAAATTATTGGCAACCTATGGGGCCAAATTAATCTTGACGGAAGGGGCGAAAGGCATGGCGGGGGCGGTTGCCAAGGCCGAAGAGATCGCTGCCTCCGACCCTGGCCGCTATGTTTTGCTGCAACAGTTCAAAAACCCTGCCAACCCGTTGGTTCATGAGCAGACCACTGGCCCGGAAATTTGGCGTGATACAGACGGTGCGGTGGATATTTTAGTTTCCGGTGTGGGTACGGGGGGTACCATCACTGGCGTGTCACGCTACTTAAAACAGGTGCAGAACAAACCGATCATTGCAATTGCTGTCGAGCCGGAAGCGAGTCCGGTATTGACCCAATCCCGTGGGGGCCAAGCGATAAAACCAGCACCACACAAAATTCAGGGGATAGGCGCGGGGTTTGTGCCTGATGTTTTGGATTTGTCGTTGGTTGATCTGATTGAGCAAGTCAGTAATGAAGAGGCGATTTATTTCGCACGGCGGCTGGCACAAGAAGAAGGCATCTTATCGGGCATTTCTTGTGGTGCAGCGGCGGCAGTGGCGGTGCGTGTCGGCAAACGCCCTGAATATGCCGGTAAAACCATTGTGGTTATCTTGCCGGACTCGGGTGAACGCTATCTTAGCTCAGCTTTGTTTGAAGGCGTGTTTGACAGCCAGGGGCTGGCACAAGGGGTTGCGCCATGAGTGTGACCACTGATGACAATAACTGGGGCATACTGCCGCTGGTTGCCGAACTGCGCGGCTTGCGCCTACAGTCTTTGCAGAACCGCCAACGCTTGCAGCATCCGCCCAAACTGCCTGCAAAAAAAATACTCGGCGATATTGTCGATAATTTGGCAGCGGTGTTGTTTCCTAACCGTTTAGGCTTGCCGGACATTAATGACGAAGGTATTGATTATTTTGTCGGACACACGCTGGACAAGGTGATGCGCCAACTGAACCAGCAGATTGGTCTGGAATTACAATTTTACGCCCAACAGCAAGGGCTGGATCAAGACAGCCAACAGCAATCGGTGCAAATAACCCGTGCCTTCGCCGCATCATTGCCCGCTATCAGATTACTGATTGACAGTGATATACAAGCCGCTTATGAAGGTGATCCGGCTGCCCACTCGGCTGATGAAGTGCTGATTTGCTACCCGGGTATCTACGCAGTTATCCACCACCGTATCGCCCATCAGTTGTATCGGCTAGGTGCGCCGTTGGTGGCGCGGGTGATTGCCGAATTGGCGCACTCCGCCACCGGCATCGATATTCACCCGGGCGCACAAATCGCCGACAGCTTTTTTATTGACCACGGCACTGGCGTGGTGATCGGCGAGACCGCTGAGATTGGTCGGCACGTGCGTTTGTATCAGGCCGTCACCTTGGGTGCCAAACGATTCGACAAGGATGAGAACGGTGTTTTGATCAAAGGCAGTAGCCGCCATCCGATTGTTGAAGACCGGGTGGTGATTTATGCCGGTGCCACCTTGTTGGGCCGCATCACTATAGGTCATGACTCGACTATCGGCGGCAATGTCTGGCTGACCCACAGTGTGCCGCCCAATAGTTTTATCAGCCAAGCGCAAGTGCGCAGCTAGCTGATTAATTCAACCGTATCCCCGCCACTTTACTATAATATAGGAGCATTACCTCACGGCATTTTGGCAGCTGCTGTGGCAAGCAATATAAAAAAGCAATCCGTTATCTGATAGCGCAAAACTTACAACAACCCTCACTTGAACTATTCACCAAGGAAACTTAACTATGTCTGATACTACTGATATTCACCAAGCCCATACTGCATTAGGCGATGTTGCCGCGCGTACTTTATCGAACGCCACCAAAACAATCCCCATGATGGGCACCATCACGCCGCGCTGGTTAGTCCATTTATTGCAGTGGATTCCAGTTGAAGCGGGTATTTACCGGGTCAACAAAGTCAAAAGCGAAACCAGCATTGCCGTGGATTGCTCCAGCCTTGATGAAAAAGTGTTGCCGCAAACCTATGTCGATTATGAAGAATGGGGCCGTGAATACCGTTTGAATGCGGTCAACACTGTACTGGATGTGCATACCCGCGTTGCCGACTTATATAGCAGCCCGCACAACCAAATAGAACAACAATTACGTTTGACCATTGAAACTGTTAAAGAACGCCAAGAAAGCGAGTTGATCAATAACGCCGAATACGGCCTGCTGAACAATGTCGCCCCCGCCCAAAAAGTGCAACCACGCACTGGCGCGCCAACGCCAGATGATCTGGACGAACTGATCTCCCGAGTATGGAAAGAACCTGGCTTCTTCTTGGCGCATCCTTTGGCTATTGCAGCGTTTGGACGTGAATGTACCCGTCGCGGTGTGCCACCGGCCATTATTTCTTTGTTTGGTTCACAGTTCTTGAGCTGGCGCGGCCTGCCCATAATCCCTACCGACAAACTGAAAATCGTCAACGGTAAAAGCAATATTTTACTGCTGCGCACTGGCGAAAGCCGCCAAGGTGTAGTCGGCCTGTATCAGCCTAATTTGACTGATGAATTGAGCATGGGGCTGTCAGTACGTTTCATGGGCATTAACCATAGGGCGATCGCCTCTTATCTGATCTCGCTGTATTGCTCGTTGGCAGTATTGACGGACGATGCATTGGGCGTGCTGGAAAATGTCGAAGTGGGCAAATACCATGAGTACAAATAACACCCATTTATTTAGCTTGGCGCAACAAGCGCTGGCGGGCGGCAACCCTACAGGGTTGTCCGGCCTGCCGGATATTGGCGAATTGAACAAATTGGCCAATCAATTGTTTTCGGCTTTGCCGGATAGCAATACCTTGACGGACACCCTGCCGCCTTCGGCGGCAGTCACCCCAGCCTTGGCAGCCATACCGGAACGGATTGTCACCTTGCCGACCAGCAATAACTTGGCGTTGTCTGCTTTTGCCAGACAACCCCATAGCAATCCCGACCTGGCCGGTTTGGAACGGTCGGCGGCGGGCTTAGGGGCAACCCCTTTGCATCAACAGGACATTAGCACGCCGTCATTCTATTTTTTGGATGGGCATGCTGCATCCGGCAGCAACCCGCAATTGCCGGGACTGAGGTTGGTACAGCCTAGCCTTGATGTTCATGCTGTGCGCCGTGATTTTCCTATCTTGCAAGAGCGCGTCAATGGCTATCCTTTGGCGTGGTTGGATAACGCTGCCACCACCCAGAAACCGCAAGCGGTGATTGATCGGATTTCGGCGTTTTACCAACACGAAAATTCCAACATCCACCGTGCTGCGCATGAACTGGCGGCGCGTGCCACTGATGCTTACGAAGAGGCACGGGATATTGTCGGCCGTTTTATCAATGCCAAGTCTTCCAATGAGATCGTGTTTGTCCGTGGCTCTACGGAGGCCATTAATCTGGTCGCCAAAAGCTGGGGCGCACAATCGCTGCGCGAAGGTGATGAGATTATTATCAGTTGGCTGGAGCATCATGCCAATATTGTGCCTTGGCAGCAATTGTGTGCCGAAACAGGTGCGGTGCTGCGGGTGATTCCGGTGGATGATGATGGTCAAGTGCTGTTGGCGGACTATCAAAAATTGCTCAACAGCCGCACCAAGCTGGTGTCATTTACCCATGTGTCCAACGCACTTGGTACGGTGACACCCGCCCAGGAAATTATCGCCATGGCGCATCAGGCCGGTGCGAAAGTTTTGCTGGATGCCGCGCAATCGGTTTCGCATTTGCGGATTGATGTACAAAGCTTGGATTGCGACTGGTTGGTGTTTTCTGGCCATAAAATCTTTGGCCCCACCGGCATAGGCGTGTTGTACGGCAAGGCTGACCTGCTGGAAGCCACCGCACCTTGGCAAGGTGGCGGCAATATGATTGAAGATGTCACCTTTGAAAAAACCATCTATCAACCGGCTCCCGCCAAGTTTGAAGCCGGTACCGGCAATATAGCGGATGCGGTGGGTTTGGGGGCGGCACTCAAATATGTGAGCAAAATCGGCATTGAAAATATCGCCCATTATGAACACGAATTGTTGCTGTATGCCATCCATGCCCTGCAAGCTATTCCGGGGTTGACGCTGATTGGCACCGCCGCCGACAAAACCAGTGTGTTGTCGTTTGTGCTGGCTGGACATAGCACCCAAGATGTTGGCGAAGCCCTAAATAAGGCAGGTATAGCCGTCCGTTCAGGCCATCATTGTGCCCAACCCATCCTGCGCCGGTTCGGGCTGGAAAGCACCGTGCGCCCGTCGCTGGCGTTCTATAACACCCATGATGAGATAGACCGTCTGGTGGGTGTGGTGAAGCATTTGCAATGCAATAAGAAAATTTTTTAAGACATCATTATTGTTAAATGGCGTGGATGCCGCTCCCTAAGGGCATCACGGAATTATCCCACCCGACTAAGGGAGGAAATTCCAGCGCCGCTTAACAACCCTATCAAAGCCACCCGGTGGCTGCAACCGTCTTGCTGATAAAGGCTAACCCTGCCCTACTTCCGAATGGTCACAACAGGGCAACCAAACTGGTCACTTCAAGGGTTCAAACAAAGCGGTCAGGTCGTCGGCGGTCAATTTAATGCCCTCTTGGCTGTTGCCGTCTTGGTAGATGCTGTCCGCCAGATCACGTTTGCGTTCTTGCATGGCGAGGATTTTTTCTTCCACGGTATTTTCAGTAATCAGCTTATAGACAAACACCGGTTTATCTTGACCAATGCGGTGGCTACGGTCGGTGGCTTGGTTTTCGGTGGCGGGATTCCACCACGGGTCGTAAATGATGACCGTGTCGGCTTCGGTCAGGTTAAGGCCCACGCCGCCCGCTTTTAGGCTGATCAAGAATACATCAACCGCCCCACTTTTAAACAAGTCTATGGCTTCGTCACGTTTGCGGGTTTGTCCGGTCAGTTTGCTGTAGCCAATGTTACGGGCATTCAGTTCAGCTTCTATCAAGGCCAACATGCGGGTGAATTGTGAAAACAATAAAATGCGCCTGCCTTCTTCCAGCTGTTCCGGCAATATCTCCATGAGCAAATCAAGTTTGGCGGATTCGTTGACTTTTTGGGCTTCTTTAAGCGATAGGGTGCGCGGGTCGCAACAGGTTTGCCGTAGTTTTAACAGGGCATCCAAGATGGTGATATGGCTGCGTGCCAAACCTTTTTGGGCAATGGCTTGGCGGATTTTTTCTTCCATGGTCAGGCGGATGCTTTCGTACAAGGCCGCTTGTTTTGGATGTAAGGGTACGGAGCGGATAATTTCGGTTTTTGGCGGCAATTCGGTGACTACGTCTTGTTTGCGGCGACGCAACATAAACGGGGCGACCCGGTTGGACAAGCTACTGCACTGTTGGTCGTCACCATGCACTTCGATAGGTGTGCGGTAGCGTTTTTTAAAATGTGCGTTATTGCCCAAAAAACCCGGCATCAGAAAATCGAACTGTGCCCATAGTTCGCCCAAGTGGTTTTCCATGGGCGTACCGGTAAGGCATAGGCGGTGTTGGGTTTTGATTTGACGCACCACTTGGGCTGCTTTGCAT
The DNA here is from genome assembly GCA_903927955.1 of uncultured Methylococcaceae bacterium. GTDB lineage: Bacteria > Pseudomonadota > Gammaproteobacteria > Methylococcales > Methylomonadaceae > Methylovulum. The sequence continues at coordinate 12,518 of CAIYOW010000095.1, forward strand.
AAGGGGTTTTTGATGGATTGGGCTTCGTCCAAAATCAGGTAATGGTAGTCCTGTTCCAGCAGTATGTCTTCGTCACGGGGCAGCAACGGGTAAGTGGTCAACACTATATGGTGGTCTTTGATGGTGTGGAAAAGCTGCTTACGCTCGCTGCCTTGCAGGATAAGCACTTTTAAGTCGGGGGTGAAGCGATGGGCTTCGCGTCGCCAGTTGCTCATCAGGCTGGTGGGGGCAATAATCAGGCAGGGTTTGCTCATGCGACCTTGTTGCAGTTCAACCAGCAAATGGGTCAGCGTCTGCAAGGTCTTGCCCAAGCCCATATCGTCGGCCAGGATGCCGCCAAACTGGTATTCGCGCAAAAATTGCAGCCAGTCCAAGCCTTGTTGTTGGTATTGGCGCAATTCCGCATTAAGGTTGGCAGGCAAATCAACTGCGGTTATGCCTGAGAAGTTTTTCAGTTTGCGCCCCAACTCCCTCAGTGCTTCACCGCCATTGATGGAAAACAGGCCATAGTTGTGCATTTCCAAGTCAGCCAGGCTGGCGGCATTAAACCGCGATAAGCGCAAAGTGTCGCCTTGAAAATCATTTTGGCTATTGAACAGTTCGTACAAAATATCAAGAAAAGGCTTGAGTTTTTCACTGGGTAGGTTGACGTAGTTGTGGTTACCTAAGGCTATATTAAGCCGTTCCGGCAAGTTGTCAGCATCATAGCGTTCCAGCACCGGCATGATCAGCGGTAATAAGGGGTAAGGTTTGCCTTCAATGGTGATATTGAAGCTCATTTCAAACCAGTCATTTTGGCTTTCGCTAATGTCAGCATCCCAGTGTTGGACACTTTGGAAGTTAAGCAGAAAGCTGTCGTCTTGCTCAATCAACCATCCTTGGTCTGCCAGCATGGGCAAGATGTCTTGCAAAAAATGCGACCAATGGCTGATATTGTCACTGCCGTTACCGTCCCCTGGGCTATGCAGAAGCAGGGTGTCGGCGTTGGCGCTTGATTCGGGCAGTGGACTAAAACCAAATTCTTGTAGTTCGTGGATGGCTTGCTGTTCGGCATCAATGTCGCGGTGTAGCCGTATGAGTCCGCCATCACTTTTGATGATATGGATGGTTTCTTCCTTTGCCGGACATAGCCATTCGCCATAAAGAAATCTGACGGCAATGACATGCTGGTAATGTTTGCCGTTTATTGATACCCCTGACAACAGCAGGGAGGGTGTGGCCGGTAGGCTGTCAATGTCCGTCAGGGTCACTGGCTTGGGCGTGGGCAAATGCAGTTCAGGCACGGTCACCGTGAGCTGGTGGCTAAATTCGTCCGCGTATTGCTTGGGCACGGGTGGGGCGACCAACAATTTTTGCAATTGCTCGGTTGTGATGCGCCCCATTTCGACCAATCCTATCTGGCTGTTCCCGCTGTCCAAATAATATACCGGGTCGGTCAGCAACAACAGGGCTGACGGTTCGGTACTGACATCCAAACAGTAGTTGCCTTCTGTTGTTTCCCGCCAGTCGCAATGTAATGGCCTGGGCAGACCTTGTGTAAGCGGCCCGCTTTCACAATCTTGCCAATATAAGCGGCCTGTTTCCAGTAGTTTCTTTAAGGCAATGTAGCCGGTGCTGCCGGAAAAACTGAGTGCGCCGGTAGGGGAGAGAAAAGCGGTCAGGAGCTTGGCAATCTCTTCGTCGTGCGGCTGAATATAGCTGATGTAGGAGTAGCTGTAGCGTAGGTTGATAAGGGTGGTCTTGCGGCCTTTGCTGAGGCCACCGGTTTTTTTGGGCTTGGTGATCAGGAAATCAATAGCCAGTTCTTGCGGTTTTTGGGTGGGTTTTAGAATGTAAGCAATAAACTCTTGGTAATGGGTGCCGGGCTGCGTTGGTGCAATATGGAATCCTGTCAGCCAGTCGAGGCATTCCATGTCCAGGCCAGGCACTTGCGCTGTCTGTAATGCGTGTTGGTATTTGAGGCAAACCGCCACGACGTGTTTGCAGTTGTAGCTTACCGGACATGAGCAGCTGCCTTCAATTTCTGCCGAGCTGAAATCAGGCCGCCATATAATGCGGATGTTTTGCTTGTAGGGAGTGCTGGCGGAGCCTTTTACGGTGGCGTTGATTTGTGTGAATAAGGTGCCTTCACTTTTGACGGCCAAATTGAGTACTAGACTGTCATTGTAATAGCGTTTGCCATGCTCGAAAGCACGATCGCCGCATTCTTCGCGTATGTCGGTGTTGAAAAGTTTTTTAGGATGGGTCATGCTGGTAAGCTAGTTTGGGACTAATTTTAGGGCGCATCGATTTTGTAAAACGATCCTGACATGGCCTATGGCGTTGCTAGGCTGCTCGCACTAGCCATGCCTCAGGGAAAGGCAGGGCAATTATAGTTTCGCCGCTGCGTGTTGATCTTTGGCAAGCAGTGTTCGTGCCAGCCTTCTTAAGCCATCTGATGAAACGCTTAGGCCAAATGGGGCTATACGGCTTTCCAGTGCATACAACAAATCGGTGGCGGCAATAAAGCTAAGTGCATGCAAGCTATCCAGTTCCGGTAAACCATCGGCGGCACTGCCCAGTAATGGTGACAATTGTTGCCAAGCATCGTTAAAAAACGCCCGTACCGGATCCGCTTGGCTGGGATTATATGGGTTAAGTCCGGCCTGAAAAGCAATCTGGGCGCGGGCCAATTGATTAATTAAGGCACTGTGCAATGCCGGTGACAGGCGGTCTGGCGCGCCATGGTTGATGGCTTGCAGGTAGGATTCATGCCATTTATCCCAAAGTGTCTGCCACCGTGCCAGTTCTGACCCTGTTAAAGGGGGTTCTGGCGTTAATGCCGCAAGCGTTTTGGGCACTTTAAAATTTACGCCAATAACAACACCGCTGCTATTGGTCTCTACCTTGGTGAACACCAGCGTGTCCAAAGCATTGCTCAGTACCGGCACACGTTCGGGTGGCAGATAAGGTGCTAAGGTTTTGGCAATGCCGCCGCGTGCTTGGCTAAGGTCTACTTGCATCTGGGCTAGCCAAGGCTTGGCTTGCCGGTCTAGCAATGCCTCCAATTGGTCAATATTTAGCGCGTGGCCTTGTTGGTCGTAAGTGATGGCTCGGGTGACAGGCAGGCTAAGCACTAAGCGGTCACGGCTCAGCGTAGGTTGTTGCAAGGTTTCCAGTGTGCCATGCCATTGCATCAAAGCCACGCATTGGCCACTAAAAAACGCACCAATATGGGCATTGACGTTGTTCAACATGCGAAGTTGCCCGTCCTGCTGGCTAATGCGGGGGTTTGAAAGCCTTAGATAGCTGCAATGTTTGGGGTCATGCCATAATTCGGCACTGCGGTCGTCACCCGTGTAGAACAGGCCAATCAACGTTTTTGCCAGTAACGGATAAGTCAGACGAATAGGCAAATCGACACCTTTGGCGAAAACATTGCCCACAGGGGACAAGGTCAGGCAAGCTAAAGTGATCATCAGGATTTTTTTCATTAAAGTCTCTATGCAATCGCTGGGGTGCTGATGGCCAATAGCCGACAACCGGCCAAATGGCTGAAACAAATTTTACAAACAGCATTTTAGCACAAGCCTTACTAGGCTTCGGTGATGCATAACCGACAGCAGGGCAAGCATTTTACAATGCTATTGCCGGCTGCCTGCTATCCGTCATAGAATGCCAATCCTTTTATCAATAAATTTTGGAGTATCGCTATGTCTGATCTCATTGGCTTCAGAACCGGTGAAGCCACCGTCTTTTCCAGTGCCGACCAAGGCACTGATGCTATGTTGGAAATTCTCATTGGCAATATCAATGGGCCGGCAGGCCATGCCTTCGCCAACTTAATGGGCCAGACCGAAGGCCACACGCGTATGTTTGCCATGCGTGCCTGTAACCAACAAGTGCGTCCGGCAACCTTAATGGTGCCGAAAGTGACCATTAAATCGACGGCTTACGTTAATTTGCTAGGCGGCCCTGTGCAGTCGGCCATTGCTGATGCAGTGTTGGACAGCGTGATTGACGGAGTTATCCCAGCCGATTTGGCCAATGATTTATGCTTGATTGTCATGGTATGGATTGCGCCGGATTGCGCCGCCAACCCTGATGTTGACCGTAAAGATTTGTACCGCACCAACTACGAAGCAATGAAGTTGGCTATTGTCCGTGCCATGGGCAATTCCCCAAGCATTGAGGAACTTATTGCCAACCGCCACACAATAGCCCATGAAATGTATGACCCTGAAACCGGCGAGTCACAGTGGTGATATGGTCGTATACCCGCAGTTAATGGCTATTTTTTACATCATCGGCAGGGCGTTCTGATGCGTCTGTTATTGGTGGAGGATGATGAAATTCTTGGCGATGGCTTAGTGGCGGGGCTGACTATGGAAGGCTATGCGGTGGATTGGCTGACCAATGGTCGCATGGCTGATGAGGCGTTAAAGGTCAACAGCTATGACTTGATTGTGCTGGACTGGAATCTGCCGGACATGAATGGCATTAGTCTGTTAAAAGCGTTAAGAAGCCGCAAAAATGAAACCCCAGTGATGGTGCTGACCGCGCGTGACACTATCCCTGACCGAGTCATGGGCTTGGATAGCGGGGCGGACGATTTTGTCATAAAGCCGTTTGAGCTGGATGAGGTGTGCGCCCGTCTTCGGGCCTTGGCGCGGCGCAATGAAGGCCGCAGCGCACCGACTATCGAACACCGTGGCATTGTTCTGGACCCCGCCGCCCACCAAGTCACCTGGCAGGGCGAAAAAGTGGACTTGTCCCAAAAAGAGTTTGAAATCCTGAGCTTTTTGATGAGCAATATTGGCAAAGTGGTTTCGCGGGCGCGTCTGGAAGAGGCTTTGTATTCGTGGAATTCTGATATTGAAAGCAATACGGTTGAGGTGCATATCCATCATCTCCGCAAAAAGCTTGATGTCGGATTGATCAGGACGGTGCGCGGGGTTGGCTATGTGGTCGATAACGAAGATGAAACATGAACTATTCGCTTAGACAACTATTGCTGGTTAGCCTGCTGTCCGCCTCAATGGTGATCTGGGGTATATCCGCTTACGTCAGTTACAAGGGTATCCGCGACGAGGTCGCCAACTTGTTTGATGCGGAATTGGCGCAATCCGCCAAGGTTTTGTTGTCATTTGTAGAAAGCCTGCTACGCGAAGGGGCGTTCACCACCCATTGGAATTTGGAACAAGCCGATAAAAACCTGCATATTTATGGCTTAAGGCACAAATTTAAAATCAGCGGCGAACCCCAGCTTTGGCCCAATGGCGACATTTTATTGCAGCCCGCCAAAAAATCGCCCGATTTTTCTGTGCAGGGCTTCGATCAGGCCAACGCCAACACTCGCCTATGGCAAGTTTTTGATGATTTGCTGAGAGCCAATTCTTTAGGGCATAAATACGAACGCAAGATCGCCTTCCAATTATGGTCGAAAAAAGACGGTTTGTTGCTGCGTTCGGAAAGCGCGCCTAAGTTCGCCTTTTCAGCAGCGGACAACGGTTTCAGCAAAGCCACCATTGACGGTCATTTTTGGCACGTCTTCAGTATTGCCAACTCCACTGGCGACATTATTGTCCATGTGGGTCAAAAGCAAGAAATACGCGCCGAACTGACCGATGAAATTTCTTTGCAGTTGGTGTTTCAATTTTTGGTGGGCTTGCCTATTTTGGGCATTGTCATTTGGGTTATTGTCGGCGTTTCTTTAAAGCCGTTGAACCGGCTGGAAAAGTCTTTGGCGAGACGTGAAGCCAGCTACCTGAAGCCGCTTTCACTCCGTAAACTGCCCAATGAAATCGTGCCGATGGTCAATGAAATCAACAATCTGTTTATACAGCTTGAAGAAGCTTTTGAGCACGAACGCCGTTTTACCGCCGATGCCGCCCATGAACTTCGGACACCGCTGGCGGGTCTGCTGACCCAAGCGCAAGTGGCACTGCGCACCCATGACAACGACACCCGCAAACAGGCGTTAAAACGCATTGAGCAGGCGGTCAACCGCATGACTTATTTGGTGCAACAACTGCTGATTTTTTCGAGGATTGAATCCAGCACCGAATACTTAGCCAAAGAAAGCACCGCATTGGGGCCTGAGGTGGTGAAAGTGATCGCCGAGCTGGAGCCGGAGGCACACAAAAAACGCATTAATATGGAATTTGTTGAGGAGGAGGGCGTAAAGCCGGTGGTTATCAATGCGCCGCTGATTGCCATTTTAATCAGGAATATTGTTGATAATGCCATTAAGTACACCCCTGCACGGGGCAATATCTTAATCAGCATTAGCAGTAAGGCCAACCATTTGCAATTGAGCGTGGAAGATTCTGGCCCCGGCATTGCACCCGATCAGTATGAAAATTCTTTAAAACGTTTTCATCGTTGTGTGGAAACTGCCAATAAGGCGCAAGGCACGGGGCTGGGCTTTTCTATCGTCGAACGGATTGCTTCCATTCATGCCGCTGACTTGGTGTTGGGCGTGTCACAATTCGGCGGCCTAAAAGTTTCCGTGCTATTTATGCTGCCTATGCGGCCGGTGGATAAAATCTGGCAAAAGCGGCTGAGTTTTTTTAACATTGGTGTGGATGACTGACTGATGTTACGCAAACGACAAACGGTGTAGGGCAGAAGGCTTTCTCTATACTATCAGGTTAATTCTTTAAGATATTTATAAGTTACTGTAGTATAAGAAAGTATACGCGTATTTATAAAGGTTTGCATTTTGTTCTTGAAGCGTGTGCCAAGCCCGGCAATACAGGCATCAATGCGCCTTAAACACTTGGAATTTGTCATAGTGGGTGCTATACAGCACTTCTTTTTTGACAAAGCGCCATAGCCTTTCAGCCCCCCATCGGCGTAATTTTTGACATGGTTGGTCACGGTGTCGGGGTCAATCCGGGCGATGTCCGCAACCGTATCACGCGCATAACCTTTCGCCCTGAGGTAGAGGGCCAGGCATTTTTTTCGAGCGGACGGGTTTTCGTTTGATGGCAGCCCTTCAAAAAGGGCATTCAGTGCGGTAGTTTCCTGTTTTTTTACAATATATCCGCAAAATGAGAAACCGAAAACTTGACTGTTTGGAGTATATGTGTTTGACATGGCAGTGGGTTTACGGCAACGGGCTTGTTCCGAATTAGCCGAGCTAAACCCACAGGTATTTTCAGGACAATTAAAAATCACCCATTAAATGAACGGTATCACATCCGCTATTATTGAATTGGCCAAGCAAAATTCAGGCATAGCTATTGCCTGGCTTTATGGTTCGCGCGCCAAAGGGATGCATGACGCACACGGTGATTATTATTTGGCGGTCGCGTTCAAAACCTTTATTAAAGATGACCCGCTAGAAAACCGTCTGCGCCCTGAATGCTTGCCACTCGACTGCAACAGGCTTTAAGCTTGCATGACGGCCAATTATCCATTGTCGATATTAATCAAGCCCCCATTGTCTTGGCGTGGGAAATAATTGAACTGGATTGCGTGTTGTACTGCTGTGATGAAGCGCGTTTATGGCAAGAAACGCGCCACATTCAAAGCCGGATGGAAATAGATTTCACCCGCCTCGTCAAGCGTTATCCATTGCAAGTGCCAGTGCAAAAATACCTCATTGCCAATAAGCCCAGTCCCTAATTAAAAGCATTGCAATGCAATTAAAAATAATAACTTATTCGTTATGCCACAGAAATGATTTCATGCCCGTCACCTAGTGACTATTAAGTAGGCCAACAGATGAAATGTTGGCAGAAATAAATGGCAAGCAGGTGTGTTGTAGAATGACCGCCATTAAACAATCCGTAAGCGGTGGGGCATGGCTTGGCTGTTATTGCTGATTGCCTTTGCACTATACCCACAAATCAATATTGTTACTTGATTAAAAAATCAGCTAAACAGCTAGTTATTATCAGATAAACCAATATAAAAAATTATACAAGGATATTAAGCCGAGTGAACAATGTATTAGGAAAATTGGAGGCGGCATTGTTGACGGCGGCTGAAAAAGTAACCCCGGAAGGAACTGAGCCACGCGCGGTTATACATCAATGGCTAAATGCCATAGCCTATGATCTACCGCTGTTTGCTGAGTCAAAAAGCATTGATAAGGCAAGTCTTATTGAAATTATAAAAAAACAAAAATTATTTAAAGGTTCAGCAGATTATTTTCGTGCTTTAACGGCCAATTTTCCTATTGCGCCGCCTGTTGACCATAAATTTTCCTTTATTTATCAGAAAGCTATATCCATTAATATAATTTTATAAAATGAAAAATAAGCTCAATTTATATAAAGGATTGACTCTTGGCGAAGCTGGTCGGGCCATTTCAATAGAAAAAGTAAATTCAGAAAATATTTACTTAAGATTACAGAATGACAATCAGCGTCGAATAATTCCTACACAATTAATATTAGATATATTGCCACACTTAAGAAGCAAAAGAATTTCTATTGAAGATATAAGTAGGAAGTATAGAAGCGAACACAATAAGCCAAATTTATTTGAAGAGCTCAATTTAGATTATGAAAAATATTTACTCGGCTATGAATCAACTATCAGCAAAATATGTGAATATGAGTTAACGCTTAACGATAATAGTTTCGCTAATGAATTAAATTTTTCGCCTGCTATATTATTGCCCAAATCATTCATTCTTCTGGCAGGCATTTCCGGCACCGGAAAATCCCGTTTCGTGCGCGAACAAGCCAGCTATTTCAGGGAGGATTTATCAAACTATTGCCTTGTTCCGGTGCGACCCGACTGGCACGAACCCTCTGATTTACTGGGCTATATTTCACGGCTTGGAAACAAGGGCGCACGCTATGTCACCACTGATTTTTTGCGTTTTATCGTTGCTGCATGGAAAAACTGGATTGACAATAAAGATGATACTACCCCTTATTGGTTGTGCTTGGATGAGATGAATCTTGCCCCTGTTGAACAATATTTTGCCGATTATTTATCCATCATCGAAACCCGTGAATGGGATGAATCAGGCGATTATCATTGCGGGGCACTATTAACTAGCGACCTATTCGAACAACTGGATGACGAGGGATTGCATGAATTAAAAACCAGTCTAGGGCTGACAGGGCGTGAGGCGTTATGGGAAGACTTTAAAAAAAATGGCATAGCCTTACCGCCCAATCTGATTGTTGCGGGTACAGTGAATATGGATGAAACCACGCACGGCTTTTCCCGCAAAGTCATAGACCGCGCCTTTACCCTCGATTTTGGCGAATTCTTCCCCAATAACTATCAGGACTATTTTCAGGCCACATCACGTCCAAAACGGTTAGGCTTTCCCACTTTTTCTCGGGTGTCAATCGATGTTATCGCCAATGTTTCCGCCGATGCCGACGGCACAAAAAGCATTGCTTTTCTTGAGGCGATCAATAGCCAATTAAAAGGTACACCGTTTGAACTGGCGTATCGCGCCCTCAATGAATTACTGATAGCCGTTGTCTGTTTTGCACCAGAAAATGATGGGCAATTACAGGCGGTCTGGGATGATTTTTTAATGACCAAGGTATTGCCCAGAATTGAGGGCGATAGTGAAAAACTTCAGGATGATGGCGAAACCAGCCTGCTGTATAAGCTGGAAACTATGCTTGCTGGGCAATTTGCCAACATCTGGGCAGATGGCCTTACCCGCCCCGATTTGCTCCGGGAAAGTTGTGATAAATGCGAGTGGCTAGCCATTCAATGCCGCTCAAAAAAGAAACTCAAATGGATGCAATTACGTTTAACGGCTAACGGATTCACTTCGTTTTGGCCGTAATTAGGGTGGTCTGATGCCTGAACTGCTAAGCCTTGATACCCCTGACTGGACTTTAGTGGTTTGGAGTAAAGACATCAGCCAATGCCAACGCCAGTTAGCCCATACCTTAAACGTTCGACAAAAAACCATTCCCGCGCCCCGCTTGCGTTTTGATCCGGCCTTGCATATCACTGATTGTGACAGCGTAGAAAGTGAATACCCGTTGGGTGATACGCCTGTTTTTTTTGAAAACAAACTGTATGAGTTTGACTTTCAGTTCCGCAGATGCACTGGCGAACCGGTGCTTAAACACCGTTTGCAAACAGTTGAAGAGGCTTTCCATTATTCTGGGCAGTCGCTCAGGGGCAGTATCAATTTTGGCAATGATGTCGGTTGGTTCAAACTGCAATTACACTATCACAATGGTGCAAAACACTACCGGCAAGCCCTGTCGTTTGAAGTTTTTCCGACCAAAATGGATATTGAATCGGACATTTCTGCCATTCAGCAAGTCATAGACAGCCACTATCCGCTGTTACGGTTTTCTTTTGTCCAAAAAACCGAACAGGAACTGGCTCGTTCCAGAAAACCGCATGAACGCTTCCCGCTGTTATGGATAGCGCAATTTGAAAGTTTGCGGTTGGAGCTTGAAAAAGGTATTAAACAGGTTTTACAAAACCCCCATTCGCGCCTGTTGCCGCGTGAACAGAACTATCGGGCAGAGCAACTGAAAGGCCGCTTGTCTGCCAGACTTGAAGAGGCTGTCGTGACGGCTATCGCCCATCAGCAGTTACACAAAAAATACCTGCTCAATAGCAAGGCGTTATCAGTTGATACACCTGAAAACCGTTTCATAAAAATGGTTTTGAAGCGTTGTACACGGCAAATAGCTTTGTTCGTGAGCCAAGCCAGAGAAAACAATGCGCCACCTGAAAATGCCCGTTTATCGGAGTCTTTTTTTGCACAGTTGGATGATTGGAAAAAACCGCTGGAACAATTTTTACAGCGCCCCTTTTTTCGGGAGGTGGGCGAATTTGATGGTTTCAATGCAGAATCGCTGGTATTGCATCATAAACAAGGCTATGCCAGAGTTTATCGGGTTTGGCAGCAATTGCAGCTGTATTTGGATGTGTTCGGGCAGCAAGCCGGTATTTCCATCAAGTCGATTGCCGAGCTTTATGAGGTCTGGTGTGTTCTGGAACTGCGGAGAATTTTGCTGGATGATTTGTGCTTTACTGAAATATCTTCAAAAAAAGCGCCATTATATAAAAAAGGCATCGAAAAACAGTTGCATGAAGGCTTTAAAGCGGCATTTCATTTGCACCGCGATAATGTAAGAATTCGTTTGGCACATGAGCCGGTTTTTAGCAGTTCCAGACAACCGCAAGCCGGACATATCTATTCATGGATAACCCGGCAAAAGCCCGATATTTTAGTGGAAGTGGAGTTGGGTAATGGTGACAAAATCCGCTGGATTTTTGATGCCAAATATCGGATTGCACCCGATGATAATGCCATTGATTACGCGCCCGATGATGCCATTAACCAAATGCACCGATACCGTGATGCCTTGATTCATATCCATTGTGCAGATGATGGCTGGCATGAAAAATCCCGCCCTATTTTTGGGGCTTTTGTGTTGTATCCGGGCTGGTTTGGTGAAGCAACAAGCCAAAACCCTTACCAAGCAGCCATTGAAGCGGTCGGGATTGGTGCATTTCCTTTGCTGCCCGATGCCAATAACACTTGGCTCCGTGATTTTCTGATAGAACAGCTTGGCAACAGCAGCAAACCGTACCCTACCGAAAATGCCGATTATTATTTTGTTCAGGAAGCCGCGCGAATCAGCCAGACGGGCATGGTATTGTCGAAATACCAAGACCTGACGCTAACGGCAGTTTTAGGGCCTGACAGAACAAACGATTATTTAGAAAAATTTCAGCAAGGCAACGCGCAGTGGTATCACATTCCCCTGCAATCAACCCTGAAAAAGAATATGCAGCGGGCAGCAGTGCATGAGATTAAATTTTGCGCTTTTGTGGTCTATCATCCGGCTGCCAAGCAAAGGCGGATTGATTTTATCTACGAGGTTCGCTCTGTAAAACTGCTCCGTCGTAAAGAAATAACGGATGATCAGGCGGGTGCAAAAGCCAAGCCTGTAAATCTGGACAAAGAATATTGGTTGTTTGAACTGGTTAAGCCGCGCTCGCTTGTTTCTGCCGTTGATGTGTCGGGAACAAGGGACTTCAAGCTTCGGCTGGTCAGCGCTGAACAATTAATGAAAGCTGTAAATTGGCAGGATTTATCAGATCATTATCCTTTTTTAGGATAAAGGTAAAAAATCCTGCTTAGTCCAAACGGCTGATGCCCGACTGTGAACCCACTGACATGCTAAGCAACTGATGCAAATGGCAGGGGCAATACAGGCTGTTCAAAGGTAGAATGGACGGCATTAAACAACCAAAAAGGAGAAAAGCATGGCTTGGCTGCTGTTGCTCATTGCTGGGGCGACCGAAATCGTCTTTGCAATCAGTCTACGATATAACGAAGGCTTTACCAAGCTGCTGCCCTCTCTGGTCAGCGCGGCAACCGGCGCCATTAGCCTGTACTTGCTCATGGTGGCTATCAAAACCCTGCCCATCGGCACCGCTTATGCCGTTTGGACGGGCATAGGCGCGGTCGGCACGGCCATTTTTGGGCTTATCTTATTTAAAGAATCGTATGATTGGTTCCGCTTATTGTCTATCGGCTTGATCATCGTCGGCATCATTGGCTTAAAACTGACCGACAACCCGTAATATGCTGCACCTTATTTTCCAGTCACCTATGGCAGAGGCTATTATTGGGCGTATCGGGTCTGGCGATGGCGTAGTGTTTATGGGGAGTGCCGTGCTGCAACTGTTGCGGGCTGGTCACCTCAATAGCGCCTTGGGCGAACTGTCAGAGCATAGTCCGCTGTATGCCTTGGCGGACGATTTGGCAACGCGCGGCATAACAGAAGATGAGCTGGTGCAAGGTGTCACGCTAATTGATTATGCCGGACTGGTGGCCTTAACGGTAAAGCATCCGGTTATCCAGTCATGGACATAAGCATGGACGGGTTGACAGTTGCCACCACCCACCAAGGCTTTCTGCTTAATCTGGATGATTGGAGCGAAGCCATTGCCGGTCAGCTTGCCGCGCACAACCAAATTGCCTTAACCCAAGCCCATTGGGAAATTATTTACTTTATCCGCAATTATTACCTGCAATATCGGCATTTGCCCAATGCCCGTGTGTTTACCAAAGCTATCGCCAAAACCTTAGGCGAAGACAAAGGCAATAGCCGCTATTTGCACCAGCTGGTCCCCGACGGGCCATTAAAGTATGCCTGCAAATTGGCGGGCCTGCCCAAGCCGCCCACCTGTTTATAAGCCCTTGCCGATTTTTTACAAACAAATGGCTCTGTGCATAACGTCAAAAAGGTAATATGTTAAAAGAAGCAGTCATGCACATAAACCAGCACTGGCTTACCAGTGCAGTGCCAATTCCATCCCCTAATTGCGACCCGCGGCCAGACCCGCAAGACATCTCGCTGTTGGTTATCCACTGCATTAGCTTGCCGCCCGGGGAGTTTGGCGGTGATTTTATCAGCCAGCTGTTTTGCAACCGGCTCGATGCCAATGCCCACCCGTATTTTAGTGAAATTCATCAATTGAAGGTTTCTGCCCATTTACTGATTAGGCGAACGGGTCAAATTGTGCAATATGTGCCGTTTGACCAGCGCGCTTGGCATGCTGGGCAGTCCAGTTATCAGGGCAGGGCGCGTTGTAATGATTTTTCTATAGGTATTGAGCTGGAGGGGATTGAAACAACTCCGTATACCGACCAGCAATACCAGCAACTGGCAGAGGTCATCAAGCTATTGTTGGCAAACTATCCCAGCTTATCGCCGCAACGCATTACCGGACATAGCGATATTGCCCCTGAGCGCAAAACCGACCCAGGCGAATCTTTCAATTGGCAACGGTTGCAAGGGCTTTTAGAGGTCTTTTAAAAACAATAATTTGCCTTATTTGGCAAAAAAATAGTGGTGATGGCGAATTTTTTCCTTGACAGTCCTGTGCCAAGCGCTAAAATACACGGCTTCCCGACAGGACGGCGGGGGGCGCGGGGGCGGCGGTTTTGCCCCGGCGGAAAAAAAGATTCACGGAGTTGTTGACAAGGCATGGGAAGTGCGTATAATTGTCAGGCTCAGCGGGGCGAAAAGCCCGCCGCTCTTTAAAAACTTGGCCAAAACAATTTGTGTGGGCGCACCGCGCCGCAGGCAGCCGTACATGGGCGTGCCCGCGCAGCGGGCGC
>CAIYOW010000096.1 GCA_903927955.1 uncultured Methylococcaceae bacterium
AATTTAAGTACATTTTTATTGTATTGGCCATGTTATCGGCTCATCAAGGAAATGCATTCGCGGATAGCTCTAGCGACAAGCAGTCTGGCTCTAGCGAAAATCAGTCCAGCAACAATGAAAACCAGTCTGGTTCTAAGGATAACCAGTCTAGCAATAGCGAAAACCAGTCTGGCTCTTGGCGATAACAAGTACGGTGAAAATGGCAGCAGTGATGCCGAGAAAGCCAAGTTAGCCGCCGAAGCGAAATTAGCTGACGATGAAAAAAATGCTGAAGAAGCCGAAAAGGCCGATCAAGCGCAATTTGATGAAGACTCCAAAAAAGCCGATGATGCCGAAAAGGCATATCATGCCAAACAAGCGGAAGAAGCCAATTTAGCTGATGCCGCCAAAAAAGCCGATGACGCTAAAAATGCCGATGCCGCTAAATTAACCGTTGATGCCAAAACTGCTGACGATGCCGCAAAGGCCGATGCAGCCAAAAAAGTCGAAGTAGCCAACTTATACTCTGCCTCCAAAAACGCCGATAATGCGGTAAGTGCCGATCAAGCTAAATTAGGCGCTGATACCGAAAAGGCCAAACATGCCTATACAGCCGCTGCCAAGCAATCAGCCGCCGATGCCATAAAAGCCGATCAAGCCAAACTGGACGCAGACACTAAAACAGCTAATGACGCTAAAGCTGCCTATCAAGCCAAACAGGCCGAAGAAGCCACGTTAGCTGATGCCGCTAAAAAGGCTAATGATGCCAAAATTGCCGATCAAGCCAAATTAGCCGATGACACCAAAAAGGCTAATGACGCTAGAAACGCCTATCAATCTAAACAAGCCGAAGTAGCCAAATTTGCCGATGCCGCTAAAAAGGCCGAAGATGTAAAAAGTGCTGATCAAGCCAAAGTAGACGCTGACAACCAAAAAGTGGCGGGTATCAAAGAGTCTCAAGAATATTATTCTGTAGACCCCGAACAAAACGACAACGATGCTGACGATGTAGCCAGTGGTTCTGGCGGAACAGGTGGTGGCACTGGCGGTATAGGTGGACGTGGCACTGGCACCAATGCAGCGGCTCCCGAAATTGACGCTAACCTTACTGGACTTAGCTTAGGCTTGCTATCTGGTCTGATGATGATGATGTTGGAACGTCGCCGTTCACGTTAATTAAATATTAAATTAATTGTTAGAAAACAACAACAGGCAACATTACTTAAGTAATGTTGCCTGTTTTCGCATTTATAGGATGTTACTGTGTTATAGTAGTGGGCTAATATCAACTCAGCTTAGCTACTTAAATTGGAATTCAGCGTGTTTTTCGAAAAGAACAATGAAACGTCTGACAGTTATTGTAATCATGCTTTTGGTTGCTGTCACCATAGGTGACGCCACAACCATTGACGCATTGTCATTTAAAAATGTTGGCATCCATAAAATGCTGACACCATTGGTTGTTGCCAAGCAGCAAACCCATTCCATTATGGCTTTTTGGGGCAGCACAAATGCTCGCCTTAACACAGTTAAGCTCTTCGGCATTGCCCGCCATACTAACCAGATTGCCTCAATCATTGCTTCTGATAGCTCTGTTAGTGCAAGCCGTGGCAATAGTGCTTCAGCCACCAGTAGCTATAGCGGCGACATCAGTTCAGGCGGCGCAAGTGCACTTTCCGGCAACACTAGCAACTCCGGCGGCGCGGGATCAGGCTTTGCTGGCGGTTTTGCCGGACTCTTCAACACAGCAACAAGCCATTTTGGCGGCACACCAGCAAACCATACAAACACACCTGGGCATCATTCGGGCGGCGGCATTCCTTTCGACCCCGGAAAAGATCACGGTATATTATCGGCACCTGAAATTAGCGCCCAGCCTGCCGGACTTGCCCTAGGCTTGCTTTCGGGCATACTGTTGTTTATACTCGAACGTAAAAAAAATTAAATTATTGGCGAAAATGTAATGTCCGCTATTTGGCATTATTCCATACAGCCTGATTTTCTGTTGTGTGCCATGCTGGCTAACTTGCTTGCAACCTGCCCGACATCTCGCCTGGTGACAAACTGCTGGCTAGTACACGGCAACCGTTCGGTATTGCTTGCGGGCCGTTCCCAACGATTTTTTGACCTGTCCGCACTGCCTGCAGCTTATGTCGCTGGGGTAGGTTTTTCTCGAACACGTCTGGTTTAAACGTTTGTGAGCGGATTTTTGGGCAGGTTTTTAGTAATTGCAAACTATTAATTAGCATTTAGCGACTAATTAGCCATCACCACTTTTCTTGAACCCCCTAAGTTTTATAAAATTAACGGCATAAATACAGAGTGTGTCCATTAAGTATTTTGCTATTTGACCTTGTTCTTACAAAAATGTTGAACGGGATCTTAGATTTTGCAGCACGAAACTTTCCCCCTATTAACCTGTCTATTCTGCAATCAGCGGTTACCTTGTTTGCTAGTCTAATCTATCGGATTGAGCTTCTATGCCCCAACTGTTATTCCTCAAATCCCGTCATTTCCTGTCCGCATCGTTAGTACGCCTTATTTTTCTGTGTCTAATAACAGCCACCGAAATAATCACCGTATCGGCGAGTATTGATGCCAATTCTTTAGCCAGCTCCCCCCTACCGGCTTTCGCCTTACTTGGGCATAGCGGGATTTTGTCGCGGGTTGGGTTTTTGTTTGTGGCTATTTTAGGTTTTCTTAATAGGCAAGCTATCAAAACCGTTGGCTTAAGCTTTTGGCATAGCCAACCTAAGCACAGCCTGTTATGGCTGGTGGGACACGCCTTAGCGTTGGCTGTTTTTGGTTTATTGAATGTTGTGTTGTTTATCGACCAAAATGCCTTCGCCCTCAATCTTGCCCTCCCGATTACCGCCATTGGCTTGCCAGTGGCTTGGCTAATTTCTGGCTGTGCCAGCTTCGCTTGTTTATTACTGGTGTTTTGGCCTTGGTCTGCCTGGCAATTAGTTTTACGCCAACTAAGGAAAAATATACCGCTTGCCGCACTTGGCACCGCTTTAAGTTGGGGCGTAGCCGCATTGGCAGCGAGCAGTTGGCTGCATTTATCTGAATGGACTTACCTGCTTAGCAAGGCATTATTGTCGTTGTTTTATTATGGCGTGGTTTCCAACCCGACCACTCAGGCATTAGGCACCCCCACGTTTATTGTAGAAGTGCGCCCTGAATGTTCGGGTTATGAAGGCATGGGACTGGTCACCATTTTTTTTACGCTGTTTATCTGGACAGCGCGTAAGGTATTGCGCTTCCCCACGGCATTTTTGCTTTACCCGCTGGGTATTGCTTTGATGTACTTGCTGAACATAGTTAGAATTTGTTTGCTGATCATTATTGGCACCGAGTGGTCGCCTTACATCGCCCTGGGTGGCTTTCATGCCAATGCTGGTTGGATTTCATTTATTGCCATTAGCGTGGGGGTTGTTTGGTTTTCGCAACGGCTGCCGATTTTTATCCGCGCGCCCTTTCCCCCACCTAACAGCCAAGTAAGCAATCCGGCAAAACCTTTTTTGCTGCCCTTTGTGGTGCTGATGGGTGCCACCTTAGTGGGCGGGGCGGTTATTAGTGGGTTTGATTGGCTATATCCCCTAAAGGTAATCATTTCAATTACGGTATTGTTGTTTTTGCGCCACACTTATCAAAAAGTTTTTAATGGCTTGTCTGCCTCGGCGGTCATTATCGGTGCTGTAGTGTGCTTGTTGTGGATAGCTCTGGTGCCCGTTGATGCCAAGCAAGACTTGAAGTTTACTTATATCTTGTCGACTATACCCATTGCCTGGCAATATGGCTGGCTATTTTTTCGGGTGATAGGGGCGACCCTGACTGTGCCTATTGTGGAAGAACTGGCTTTTCGTGGTTATTTAATGCCCAAATTGATTAACCCTGATTTTCTGGCGGTCAAACCCGGGCAGTTCACTTGGCTATCGTTTGCTGTATCATCGTTGCTGTTTGGGGCAATGCATGGGGCTTGGCTGGCGGGCACGGTGGCGGGCATCGGCTATGCTTTGGCGTTATACCGGCGCGGGGTGGTGGGCGATGCCATTATCGCCCACTCGACCACTAATGCGCTGTTGGCCATTTATGTTTGGCAAACCCAGCATTGGTCGTTGTGGTAGCTATGTGTAGCTACATGAATCTAGCCGTTATTACCTACTGTATCAACTATTCTAACTGGTCTGCCAACCCAAAAAACAATATGTTGGCTACTAAGTAAATGTTATAATGTGGTCTATGATTAGCCACGTTGTTGAAAGCCACACACCTACTTTGTAGGCAAAGTGTCTTTTAAAAAATACATTTAAAATTATTGACTTGTCATATAACAATATGCAACTATAAAATTTGCAAGTCGCTTATACGTTTTTACCGTGTTCCAAAGATTAAAGGATTTTTTCAATGGCACTTAATTTTTGAACTGCTATCGCTCCCTACTTATTTGGATAAATCTTATGAAAAAACTTAATTACCTGCTAGCTATACCAGCACTATTGCTAGTCAGCCAAGGCTCTGCATTGGCTGCCACTATCCCTTATGCACGTATCGGCACCATCAATCCGGTGGGTTATGAATTTACGGCCATCAACGACGGCACCGTAAATGCCTACTTTGCTGGTTCTACTGCCGGTTATACTGAAATATTGGGCTTGCAAGTTAACGGTGTCAACACAACTGATTGGGGGCTTCGCAATAGAAGCTCTGGCACATACGCCGCCCTTGGTACAGAAATGAGCTGGAATGTACATGCTGGTGATAAGTTGACCTTTGTTGATTATATCTGGGGCTACAATGCTGTTAAATTTGACAGCAATGGACAGCCTACCGGCGGTATTTATACATTGTATTCCGATATTGCACAAAACCTTGACAAAAATGAGCATGTCTACTCGACACCATTAGGGTCAGCCACAGGTGCGGAAGCTGCCACATTGCGCTCGGCAATTACCATTCCTGCCGGTGGCACACCACCCGTGTATGTGGCTTTTGAAGACTTGGTCAGTGCCACGGGTAAACCCCATACCCAATTGGGTAATTTTACCTTGTCCAATTACAACTACTACGATGAGAACTATATCTTCACCAATGTAGCGGTCAAAAGCTTCTCGACCGCCCCTGAAATTGATGCCAATCTTGCAGGGCTGAGCTTGGGCTTGTTGTCCAGTGTTCTGTTGCTGATGCTGGAGCGTCGCCGTTCTAGATAAATTTTTTAGCGATAACATATAGTCACATATTTTTATCGCGAAATATTATGGTACTCTAGCACCAAAATGCCGACATCCATTTAGTAATGGGCTGTCGGCATTTTTGTTTGCACCCTTTCTGTTATTACCCCCCCTCTACTACTCCACCACTAACGGTACATCCTGCTGTGCCGAGCGGAACACATAATTGCCCTGTTAATAAGCTTGCTATGAGTCGCGTGCAAGAGCAAGCAGGCAACTTAGTTTATAACCTAGCTATAAAAACATATTATATTTTATATGCTTAACTATCCGAGCAAGCAATATATTTTGACGTATATGAAAAATATGTGACAATAAATTATATGTAAGACATTTTACATATTCAGTGTTCCAAAGATTACAGGATTTTTTCAATGGCACTATTTTTTTAGAACCACATTATCCTAATTGCCTGGAGACAAATTATGAAAGATTTTAAATACTTGCTTGCCGTTCCGGCAATTTTTTTAGCTAGCCAAGGCAATGCTTTCGCTAGCCCATCAGCGACTAATATCCCCTATGCCAACGTAGGTGTCATTAATCCGGTAGGTTATTCCTTTACCGCAATCAACACCGGTACTGTGAACGCCTATTTTGCAGGCTCCACCGCTGGTTATAATGAAATTTTAGGTTTGGAAATCAATGGCGTCAACACCGGTAAATGGGGGCTGGAAAATAAACAGACCGCTGTCGGCACGGGGATGAGTTGGAATGTTCAAGCTGGGGACAAGCTAACCTTTGTTGACTATATTTGGGGATGGAATTCACCACAATATGACAGCCATGGCAATCCCATTAATGGCTTCACCCTTTCCTCTAACATAGCTCACAATTCCGACACCAACCAGCATGTTTATGCCACACCACTGGGCAGCGCCACTTTTAATACGGTAACCAATCAGGGTTATGTTGAAAATCTCACCAATTTAACGAGCCAACTTAACATACCTGCTGGCGGTACTGCACCAGTGTTTGTCTCTTTTGAAGACCTGACCAGCGCGCATGGCAAAACAGCAGGGTCAGATTATAACTACAACGACTTGGATTACGTTTATACCAATGTTGGCGTAAAAAGCTATCCGACCGCCCCTGAAATTGATGCCAATCTTGCCGGACTGAGCTTGGGCTTGTTGTCCAGTGTTCTGTTGTTGATGCTGGAGCGTCGCCGTTCGCGCTAACCTTTTTAGCTGAAACAAGCCTCTAGGCTTGTTTTCAGAGCGGTTTAAATTGTTAGATAAAAAGCCGTCATTCATTTTTGTGGATGTCGGCTTTTTTGTTAATGTGCCTCGTCCCAGTTATTGCCCACCCCAATATCCACGACTAACGGCACATCCAGTTGTGCCGCCGAACACATAATTTCCCTGATTTTGGCGGTGCAATATTCCACTTGCCCCTCAGCAACCTCAAACACCAGTTCATCATGGACTTGCATGAGCATTTTAGCGTCGGGCTGTTCTTGCAGAAGCCATGCGTCGGCACTGATCATGGCGCGTTTGATAATATCGGCAGCAGTGCCTTGCATGGGGGCATTAATGGCGGTGCGTTCGGCATACTGGCGCACGGCAGCATTGCGGGCATTAATGTCCGGCAGGTACAGGCGGCGACCTAACAAGGTTTCCACATAGCCTTGTGCCTTGGCTTGTTCGCGGATGCTGTCCATGTAAGCTTTAACGCCTGGGTAGCGGGCAAAATAAAGGTCAATGTAAGCTTGTGCCTGATTGCGTGACAAACCCAATTGCTGCGCCAGACCAAATGCGGACATGCCGTAAATCAAGCCGAAATTGATTGCTTTGGCGGAGCGGCGCAAATCGTTGGTGACTTGCTCGGGAGCCACCCCGAACACTTCGGCGGCAGTGGCGCGATGGATGTCTTCACCTTGGCTAAACGCCTGCAATAACCCTGCATCCGCCGATAAATGCGCCATAATGCGTAATTCAATCTGCGAATAGTCAGCAGCCAGCAGTTTATAGCCGCTAGGGGCAATGAAGGCTTGCCGGATTTTACGGCCTTCTTCGCTACGGATGGGGATGTTTTGCAGGTTAGGGTCTGATGACGACAAGCGCCCAGTAGCGGCAACTGCCTGATGGTAGGAGGTATGCACCCGCCCAGTTTGGCTATCGACTTGTTGCGGCAACTTGTCAATATAGGTGGATTTGAGCTTGCTCAGGCTACGGTGTTCCAAGATTATTTTGGGCAGGGGGTAGTCGTCTGCGGCAAGTTCTTGCAACACTGATTCATCAGTGGACGGCTGCCCTTTGGGGGTTTTTTTTAATACCGGCAGCTTGAGCTCATCATAGAGGATTTCTTGGATTTGCTTGGGTGAACCCAGATTAAACACCCGTCCCGCCAATTGATGGGCGTGTTGTTCGATACTCATCAGTTGGCTAGCCAGTTGGTTGCTTTGTTCGGTCAGCATATCGGTGTCAATCAGCACGCCGTTACGTTCTATCCTGACCAATACGCTAAGCAAGGGCATTTCCAGATCGGTATAAAGCTGTAACAGGCGTGGCTGATGCTGCAATTGACCTTGTAAAACGTGGTGCAATCGTAAAGTAATGTCGGCATCTTCGGCTGCGTAAGGCGTGGCTTGTTCAATGGACACTTCAGCAAAGCCAATTTGTTTGGCACCCTTGCCCGCTACGGCTTCATAACGGATGGTGTCCAGCCCCAAGTATTTTTTGGCCAGGTCATCCATATTATGCCTGCCTGTGCTGTTGACTATATAGGAAGCCAGCAGAGTGTCGTGGGCAATGCCACATAGGGTGATGCCGTGGTTAGCCAGCACATGGCTGTCGTATTTCAGATTTTGCCCCACTTTGGCGTTTAGCGGATTTTCTAATAAAGGGCGTAATTTTGCCAAAATGGTGGTGCGATCAAGCTGGTTGGGTACGCCGGGGTAATCATGTGCCAACGGCAGGTAGGCGGCTGTACCGGCTTCAACCGCGAACGACACGCCGACGATCTGCGCTTTGCTGTAATCTAGGCTGGTGGTTTCGGTATCAAACGCAAATAAGCTGGCCTGTTCCAGTTTAGCCAACCAGCCGTTGAATTGCGCCATCGTCAATATAATCTGGTAATTGCAAGCGGGTGTTTCCGGAACAGTTGCGCTGGCTAGCTGAGGGGCTGCATCTGGACGGATAACATGGGTGCTTGGGGTATTATCGAGCATTTTTAGCCAAGTGTTAAACCCCAGTTCTGCCAACAGGCTTTTAAGCTCTGCTTTATCAAAAGGTTGTTGTTTTAGGTCATCCAGTTGGTAAGGCAGCGGCAAGTCACAGCGGATGGTGGCCAGTTGTTTAGCTAACGGCAATTGCGCTAAGCTGTTGCGTAGGTTTTCGCCTATTTTGCCTTTGATGTCATCGGCATGGGCTATCAGGTTTGCTAAGGTCTGGTACTCCGCCAACCATTTTGCGGCTGTTTTTGGGCCCACTTTGGGCACCCCGGGGATATTGTCAACACTATCACCGATTAATGCCAGGTAATCAACTATCTGATCGGGTCTTACAGCAAATTTATCGAACACACCCTGTTCATCCATGCGGGTGTTGGTCATGGTGTTTTCTAGGATGATTTGCGGATTGACCAGTTGTGCCATATCTTTGTCGCCGGTGGAAATGATCACGGGGTGGCCTTGTTCGGCGGCTCGGTAAGCCAACACGCCCAACACATCATCCGCTTCTATGCCCGATTCGATAATCAACGGTAATCCCATGGCACGGATAATCGTGTGCAGTGGTTCAATTTGCACACGCAAATCCTCCGGCATGGGTGGGCGGTGGGCTTTGTAGTCAGCATACAAATCATTACGGAAGGTTTTGCCGGGTGCGTCGAACACTACGGCTATGTGGTCGCCTTGGTAGTCGGCAAGCAATTTACGCAGCATGTTGGTCACGCCGTGGATGGCGTTGGTGGGCAGCCCTTGTGGGCTGGTCAGCGTGGGTACGGCATGGTAAGCGCGGAACAAAAAGGATGATCCATCGACCAGTATAAAGCGTTGGGCAGTGTTTTGGGGCATGGCTCAGTTATAGCTAGGATAAATGGCTTAGAGTAGCATTTTTAATGCGTTTCCTAATGTTATATGTTGTCACAACAAATGGAATATTTATCAGCTTGACTGTAACGCAAGTCAGGTGTGCTTAGCTTTGCAAGTTTTTTAGGATGGCTAGTGTGGGGGCAGATTGGTTCATGGTATAGAAATGCAGGCCAGGTGCGCCACCGTCGAGCAGTTGTTGGCACAGTCTTGTGACAACATCAAGTCCGAAAGCTTGGATGGATGCGCGGTCGTCGCCAAATGCTTCCAGGCGTTTTCTGAGCCAGCGGGGAATGTCAGCACCGCACATTTCTGAGAACCGGAACAGTTGTGTGTATTGGGTGATGGGCATGATGCCGGGTACGATAGGCAGGTTAATGCCTTGTTTTTGGCAGGCATCGACAAAATAGAAATAACTTTCTACGTTGTAGAAATATTGGGTGATGGCGGCATTGGCGCCTGCGTTGACTTTGCGTTGGAAATTTGCCAAGTCGGCGGCGGCACTGTGCGATTGTGGGTGCACTTCGGGATAGGCGGCGACGTGAATTTGGAAATGGTCACCGGTTTCTTGGCGGATAAATTCGACCAGTTCGTTAGCATAGCGGAATTCGCCAGCGGACATCATGCCTGAAGGTACGTCACCACGCAAGGCAACAATTTTGCTGATGCCGTTGTCTTGGTAGTCTTTTAAGATGGCAAGTATGCTGGCTTTGGTGGAGGCGACGCAAGACAGGTGCGGGGCGGCGGCTATGCCTTTAGCTTGGATGGCAACCACGGTGTCGAAGGTTTTGTCGCGGGTGGAGCCACCGGCACCGAAGGTGACTGAAAAAAAGTCGGGGGCTTGTTTAGCCAATTCGGCTTGGACAATTTGCAGATTAACCGCACCCTCATCGGTTTTGGGCGGGTAGAATTCAAAGCTGAATAATTTGGACTGTGTTTCTTGTGATTGCATTTTTGATTGGTGTAGGTTGGGTTAGCATAGCGTAACCCAACATCTTGAGCAGATATCGGGTCACGCCACACCAACCTATTTTCAGTTAGCGTATTGTTTTAATACACCAAACAAACAATAGTTATCAATAACGGTAGTGATCGGCTTTGTAAGGGCCTTCTACAGGTACGTTGATATACTCTGCTTGCTCTTTCGTCAGTTCAGTCAAATTGACACCCAATTGTTGCAGGTGCGAGCGGGCCACTTTTTCATCCAGTTTTTTAGGCAGGATGTAAACTTGGTTGTCATATTGGTCAGCGTGTTGCCATAATTCAATTTGTGCCAAAACTTGGTTGCAAAATGAGTTGGACATAACGAAGCTAGGGTGACCTGTGGCACAGCCTAGGTTGACCAAACGACCTTCTGCCAAGATGATCAGGCGTTTGCCATCGGGGAAGATGATGTGGTCTACTTGGGGTTTGATATTTTCCCAAGTGTATTGGCGCAAGGCGGATATTTCTATTTCTGAATCGAAATGGCCGATGTTGCAAACAATAGCTTGGTTACGCATGGCCAGCATGTGTTCGTGGCGGATGACGTGGAAATTGCCGGTCGCTGTCACGAAGATGTTGGCAATAGGTGCTGCTTCTTCCATGGTTACAACGCGGAAGCCTTCCATTGAGGCTTGCAGCGCGCAGATAGGGTCAATTTCGGTGATCCAAACGGTGGCACCTAAGCCACGCAGGGATTGGGCGCAACCTTTGCCCACATCACCGTAACCACAGACGACGGCAATTTTACCGGCAATCATGACATCGGTGGCGCGTTTGATACCGTCTACCAAGGATTCGCGGCAGCCATACAGATTGTCGAATTTGGATTTGGTGACTGAATCATTGACATTGAAAGCGGGTACTTTCAACGTGCCTTGGGCAACACGTCCATACAAACGCAATACACCGGTGGTGGTTTCTTCTGACAAGCCTTTGACATCGCCCATCAGTTCTGGGAATTTGTCGTGCATCATATTGGTGAGATCGCCGCCGTCATCCAATATCATGTTGGGACGCCAGCCGTTAGGGCCAATAATAGTTTGTTCTATGCACCAGTCGGCTTCGGCTTCGGTTTCGCCTTTCCAAGCAAATACGGGGATGCCTGCTGCTGCAATGGCGGCGGCGGCATGGTCTTGCGTGGAAAAAATATTGCAGGATGACCAACGTATTTCGGCACCTAGAGCAGTTAAGGTTTCGATCAGTACGGCTGTTTGGATGGTCATGTGCAAGCAACCGGCTATGCGCGCACCTTTAAGAGGCTGTTCGGTACCAAATTCTTGGCGTAGTGCCATCAATCCGGGCATTTCTGTTTCGGCGATGTTGATTTCTTTACGGCCCCAATCCGCTAGGGCCATATCCGCTACTTTGTAATCTTGTTCGTTCATTTATGTGATCCTGTAAGAGATTAAATGCCAGCTGCGGCTTTTAAAGCGTCGACTTTGTCGATTTTTTCCCAACTGAAAGTGTCTTCGGTACGGCCAAAGTGGCCATAGGAAGCGGTGGGCTGGTAAATCGGTTTCAGTAAGTCCAACATAGCGATCAGGCCTTTCGGGCGCAAGTCAAAGGTGTCCCGCACGATTTGCACCAGGCGGTCTTCGCTCAGTTTGCCGGTGCCGAAGGTTTCCACGCTGATGGAGGTGGGTTCGGCAACGCCAATGGCATAAGACACTTGGATTTCGCAACGTTCCGCCAATTCGGCGGCAACAATATTTTTAGCCACATAGCGCGCCATGTAGGCGGCTGAACGGTCAACTTTGGAAGGGTCTTTGCCGGAGAACGCGCCGCCACCATGCCGTGCCATACCGCCGTAAGAGTCTACGATGATTTTTCTGCCGGTCAAGCCGCAATCACCGACAGGACCACCGATGATAAATTGGCCGGTTGGATTGATGAAGTATTTGGTGTCTTTATGTAGCCATTCTTTTGGCAAAACATGCAGAATAATGTCATCCATCACGGCTTCATACAGTGCTTTTTGGCTGATTTCTGGTGAATGCTGGGTGGATAGCACCACTGCATCAATCGCCACCGGTTTGCTGTCTTCGTAGCGGAAGGTTATTTGGCTTTTTGCATCGGGACGCAACCAAGGCAAAGTCTTGTTTTTACGGACTTCAGCTTGGCGTTTAACCAGTAGGTGCGAGTAGGTGATGGGAGCAGGCATGAACACGTCGGTTTCGTTACTGGCATAACCAAACATAAGACCTTGGTCGCCGGCACCTTGCTCATGCCCTTCGTTTTCGTCAACACCCATAGCTATGTCGGCTGATTGTTTGCCGATGGCATTGAGTACGGCACAGCTTTGCCCGTCGAAACCAATTTCGCCGTTGTCGTAGCCGATATCGCAAACCACTTTACGCACCAAGGCTTCCATATCCACCCAAGCATTGGTGGTGATTTCCCCTGCCAACACCACCATGCCGGTTTTGACCAGTGTTTCGCAAGCAACCCGTGATTTGGGGTCTTGTGTCAACAAAGCATCCAAAACGGCATCAGAAATTTGGTCGGCCACTTTGTCGGGATGCCCTTCGGAAACGGATTCTGATGTGAAAATGAAGTTTTTGCTCATGTGCCTGCCTCGTATAAAAATAAAATCCTGATAGACAAAAGGCTGCATAAGCAGCCCTAAGAATTTGTATGGTGGGCCATGTAGGACTTGAACCTACGACCTGCCGATTATGAGTCGGACGCTCTAAC
>CAIYOW010000097.1 GCA_903927955.1 uncultured Methylococcaceae bacterium
AATGGCTTATTGTGTGTTTTTTGTCTGGAGTTGTCAGTGCAGCAGAGCAATTATAAGGTGGTTCGCCTTGGCACAACCCCCAAAATCGCCCGACATTGCCTTCGCTGCTTGGTTTCCAGTTTTCGGTGAACGCTTCAAACACGGTGCCCGACCAGCCTTTTTCCGCCAGTTTTTTAAAAGTGGCTTGCACCACTAACGCCTGATTTTTTTTGCCCGCGACCGCACAACGCTCCTGAGTGTTTTTGTTGGCGCCAACATAGCCTTCCGGCCCACTGGGCCAACCAAACTCAGTGATGGCAACTGTCTTACTGGGATAGACGCTGCGTACTTCTGCCATTCTGGCAATATGGAAATCCGCCGCTTTTTCGGCCGGGATGCAAGTATGCAAGCTGGAATGGACGCTTTCCCACCAAGGAAAAACATTGATGCCTATCCAATCGACCTGTGCTGCAAAACTGGTTTGTCCACAAGGCAGGGTGCGGTTGCACCATTCCCACCAGGTGTCGATGGTGGTGAGCGGCTGTTTGATACCGGCTTGGCGTAGACTGTTTAAGCAGCGGCTTATCTCGCCATCATAAGTATAGCCGTGGCGGGTGCGGACTTCCGAACCGCAGCTGAGTTTGATAATGGTATCCGGGTAAGCCTTGGCTTGTTTTATGCCTTCACTAATGGACTGGCTATTGACGGCACTGTCCTTATCAATCCATAAAATGGCGACCACCTTCATTTTTCGCGCTTTGGCGGCGGCAAAGGTGTGGTCAAGGCCGTTCAGCACACCATAGGTCATAATGCACCGGAACGGGGTGTGCTTAACCACGCTGTCCAACAGGCTATCAATCAGTGCCGGTGCAGGGGGCGGGCCATAATCGGGATTGATATTGCCCACATAAGGGCTAAACGCAACACATTGTAATGGCGCGGCGGTATGGCTTGCCACGCGGTTGCGGGCGGAGGCCTGTGTTGCCGCCATGAGTATCAGACAGCCAACCAGCAATAAAAAGAAGGGTTTTTCAGAATGGGCCATAGCTGCTGCGGAGTTAGGGAAAATACTGGCGGTACATTTAATAAACAGTGCCGTTATACAGGGTTTGATAGGGTCTTGGAGTTTTTATTGTTACGGAAAATCAAAGGCTTTTCTGCAGCGGATTCGATATTGCGTTGTGCGCCTTCTATAGCTTGTTGGATAACCCCGCGTTGGCTGGATTTGCTGCATACAGGGTCAGTAGCATATAAATCGCCAGTCAGCAAATAAGCTTGGCAACGGCAGCCGCCAAAATCTTTGGCTTTTTCATCGCAGCTTCGGCAGGGTTCTTTCATCCAATCATCACCACGGAAGAAGTTGAAGGCTTTGGAGTCGTTCCAAATTTCTGCAATGCTGTAATCATTGACGTTAGGACAGTCCAGACCGGGCAGTTGGCGGGCGGAATGGCAGGGCAGGGCAGTGCCGTCAGGAGCGATGGTTAAAAAGGTGCTGCCCCATCCGTTCATGCAAGCTTTGGGGCGGTCTTCATAAAAATCGGGCACTACATAATAGATTTTCATTTTGCCCGCCACTTTTTCTTTGTAGGCTTGGGCAATTGCTTCAGCTTGTTCAAACTGTGCCTTAGTGGGCAATAACAAATCCCTGTTAAGGTGTGCCCAGCCATAATATTGGGTGTTCGCCAATTCTAAATAATCCGCACCCAATTCTTCAGCCATTGCCAATATGTCTTGCATTTGCCCAATATTGTCACGATGCAACACTACGCACAGCACCATGGGGTAGCCATGTTGCTTGACCCAATGCGCCACCTGTTTTTTATGTACAAAGGATTCAGTGCCGGCAATATGGTCATTAAGCTGTTGGTTGCTGGCTTGGATGCTGACCTGAATATGATCCAGCCCTGCTGCTTTTAGTTCGATTATTTTCGCTTCGGTCATGCCATAACCGGAGGTGATCAGGTTTGAGTAATAGCCCAACGCTTTGGCATGTTGCACCAGTTCCGGCAGGTCTTGACGCGTTAGCGGTTCACCACCGGAAAAACCCAGCTGCACCGCGCCCATTTGCCGTGCCTGGGTCAAAACACGCTTCCAGTCATCTGTGCTTAACTCTGTTTTGTAGTTGGCATAGTCCACCGGATTGGAGCAATACGGGCATTGCAAGGGGCAAGCGTATGTGAGTTCGGCCAGTAACCAACGGGGCGGGGTCAAAGAGGTCATGTTATTGTTCAATCCAGCCATTGTGCAGGGCGACTTCTAAAAAGGCGGTGATGTCATCAGTAAGGCCACGGGTGGCAAATTTTTCTTCTAACGTGGCGATGATTTGGGCAAGTGCCAGCGTGCCATCGCAACATTTTAATATTTCCGCTGAAGTTTGGTTAAGCTCAACCAGCCCCTCCGGGTAGAGTATGACAAATTTTTGCTGGGCTTCTTCCCATTGCAGGCGGTGGGTGGGCGAGAATTTGATCGTTTGCTCGGGGTTAATGCTCATGACAGTTCCGTAATGATTGAAATGATTGACGGCTTAAGGGCTATTGGGAAGGCAGTTTGACGATCACGCCAAAATTGGAAGCGGTCAATTGTCCGGTTTTGGCATGGTAATCGATCAAGCCATTTTCCCAAACAATCCAGACTTCTTCCGCACCTGCCTGCAAATACAATTGCACTTTTTCGTGCATTTCTTGTCTGGAATTGGAGGGCGAGATTACTTCTATGCACAGTTCGGGGGCTTTGGGGTAAGGTGTCTGGTAGCCGTATTGTTTGATAAACGCTTTGGAACACCAAGCCACATCGGCAACTTTAACGCCTTCTGTGGTTTGGATGGAGCATTCGGTCATAGCTTCGCCTTTTTTGAGCTTGCGTTGCAACAACGCACCTAAATGCAGCTGCAAGCGGCCATGCTTGTTGGAGGCGGGAGTCATTTCAATTTTCCCATAGCGGTTCAGTTCTATCTTAAAGGGCAAGTCTTTAAAATAGGGGCTATCCATCACTTCCGACCATTGCATAGGTGTGCCTGCCTTTTGTTGGTTGGATTAAGCTTTAATATTAAAGTAGGGGGGCATGTCGTTAATATAAGCCATATACATGGCATCCGCCATTGTCCACAACACATCCAATTTGAACTTTAGGATTTGCACCATACGTTCTTGTTGTTCGCGAGTTTTGTACCAATCCAAGGTGATGGACAGACCATGCTCCACATCACGGCGGGCTTCGGTCAGACGCTTGCGGAAATAATTGTAACCTTCTATTTCCACCCAAGGATAGTGTTCCGGCCAGTTGTCTAGACGTTGCTGATGTATTTTGGGGGCAAACAACTCGGTCAATGATGAGCTGGCAGCCTCGTGCCAGTCGGCCCGGCGGGCAAAATTGACATAGGCATCCACGGCAAAACGCACCCCGGGCAACACATGTTTTAACGAGGTGATTTCTTCACGGCTCAAGCCAACGGCAATGCCCAGTTGTATCCAAGCCTCAATGCCGCCAACATCGCCCGGGTGGCCATCGTGGTCAAGAATGCGTTGTATCCACAGTGCCCTTGTGTCGCGGTCAGGGCAATTGGCGAGGATGTTGGCATCTTTCAGTGGGATGGAAACTTGATAATAAAAGCGGTTGGCAACCCAGCCCTGCAATTGGGCTTTGGTCAACTTGCCTTCATTCATCAACACATGGTAAGGATGATGGATGTGGTAGTACTTTTCCATGCCGCGCAGGGTGGCTTCAAATGCTTCGCGTGTCCAAGCTTGATTGTTTGTTTGGGGCATGATTGCCTCCTTGTTAGTTATTAGTTGTGTCAGGTGGTGGCAAAAAATTATCTGGTTTTTAAATTAGGGCTTACAAGTCGATTTCCATACCATCATAAGCCACTTCAATGCCTGCTTCAGTCAGAATGTGCCGTTCGGCTGAGTGGTCGTCCAAAATAGGGTTGGTGTTGTTGATATGGATAAGAATTTTACGTTTTCCGCCCACTTTGCCCAAGCTGTCCAAAACTTCTATCATGCCGCCAGCGCCTGATTGTGGCAAATGACCAATCTCCCGTGCAAATTTCTGGCTGATGCCTTGTGCGACCATCTCATCATTTGTCCAAAAAGTGCCGTCAACCATCACACAATCAGCCGCCTGCATAGCATCCATCACATGCGCTTCAATTTCCCCTAAACCGGGTGAATAAAAAACTTTTTTACCGGTGGAAATTTGCTCAATGATGATGCCGACATTGTCACCCTCGTGCGGGTCATGGCGGTGTGGCGAATAAGGCGGCGCCTTGCTTTTTAGGGCTTGGCTATACAGGCGGATATCGTCAATGCCCGGCACGGTGAAACTGCTGCCGTCGATGGGTATTGGGTGATGGTTGACCGAGCAATAATGCGACAACATATTAAACACCGGAAAACCCGTGGTTAGGTCGTCTTTCACCATTTCTGTACAATAGATGTCCAGCGGTTTGCCTTCACGCAACATTAACAGCCCTGTAGTATGGTCAATTTGGCTATCAATCAAAACAATCGCCTTAATGCCGGTGTCGCGGATGCCGTCTTTAGGCTGGATAGCGGGAAAAGCTTCCAATTGCGCCCGTATATCCGGCGAGGCATTAAACAGCAACCAGTTGCGGTTGTCCGTGCTGACGGCAATGGATGATTGGGTGCGTGCTGTCCCCTGCATTTGCTGGTGGCGCAAACGGTGGCAATTATGGCAATTGCAGTTCCATTGCGGAAAGCCGCCGCCTGCACCTGCCCCTAACACTCTTATTTTCATGGTTACACTCTATTGGTCAATAGTGCGCTAATGATACGGGATTAAAAGTTTACAGGCAAAAAAAAGGGGTTCTTAGCGAACCCCCTTTTTGCCACCCTAACGGTTAAATCAGGTACAGCTTAACGGTTGTAGATGTACATTGTGACTTCAAAACCGAAACGCAAATCAGTAAAGCTTGGTGTTTCCCATTTCATAATAATCACCTCCAGAGGATTTTTTTAAGTGTTTTGCAGCTTGTTCAACTAAGCTACTTTAGAGTATACGACGAAGTTTTTATTTACGCAACAGTTGCTGTTGGCTATTGCCGTTATAGGCCAATGCCGACAACGGCAGGCCCGGTGGCTTGTTGTAGATGTTGTAAGTTTTCACAATTTTTCTGGTGGCTCCAATATGAATTCTGCTCAGGTTAAATGTCTTGCCGTATTTGGCATTTTTGCAATCATTGGCTTTGGCCCGATTTCGCCGGGCTGCCTGATTGGCATGTATATCGTTCTGAGGCGCCCACGTTGGTTTTTGGAATTGACCGATAATTTGTATGGTAATCCTTCGGCGGTCATGTCGGCGGGGCAAGCTAAGAAAACGCGCATCAGGGCTTTCCTTTGTTTGTTGGTATTGTTCATCATTGATATTGCGCCTGTGCCGGTAACGCCGGTAGTTGCTTTTGCTATTATCCTAAGCAAGCCAATATGGTTCTATCGCATGGTAAAAACTATTTACACGAAATCGGTAGCCAGGAGTAAAGAGGAAAATAGCGATGAAATATAGAACGGGCAGCGCACAAGTGATCGTCCCGTCGCATAATAGGTTGCTAATAAATAACTGATGTTACGCAGCCCGTAATATCTGCAACTCCTCATACGCCATCTGGTTCGCTTTTATAAACAACTTAGCCCGTGTGGCGAAATGGTTG
>CAIYOW010000098.1 GCA_903927955.1 uncultured Methylococcaceae bacterium
AGCACATCGGCAACGTTGATGGCTTGCGTGATGACCGAGCCGGAATCGTTGATTCGGTCAGTGTCGAACAGGGACACCAGCTGCGGGCCCAAAGCCGCCAAGGCATGCAGGTTGACCGTGTTGAGGTTCGCGGTGCTGTCTGATACTTCCAGCGGAAACGTTAGCCCTTCATTGGCAAACAAAGCCGCATTAGCCACGTCAATTGATAAACTTTTCCCATTAGATGAAAACGATTGCGGGGTTGTGCCGTCAGGCAAGGTCAACGACAAATTATAGCCATGCAGAGAGCCCGCCATTAAAGTCATTAATTGGGCTTTGGCTGCATTCAGATTGACTGCCGTATCAGCGAAATTGATACTCTTCACTTGCCCACCAAGATTGACTAAAGCGGCAATTTTAGCAGTGGTATAGTTGGCAACGGCATCGGTGACATTACTGAACACGGCCGCATAGCCATTGGCATCGGTACTTTTGCCGGCAAAAGCCCGTACATTGGCAATGCTGATAGCCCCGGTGATAGGGTTGGTGTCGGTTTCTTTGAGCGAGGCGACCGTCGCGCCCATGGCCAGTATCTGGCTAAGATTCAGGGAAATGGTGGTGCTGCTATCGGCAATAATGATCGGTGCTGTGCCGGTATAGGCTAAGGCGTTGGCAACGTTAAGGGTGACGGGGGCTTGTGCTGTGCTGTGCTGTGCTGTGCTGTGCTGTGCTATTGTAAGTGTCTTCATCGGGTTTTCCTAATTGAATTGGGCTAATGGTGACAATGCGGCAACTTTTTTTAAAAAATTTTAAAGTACAGTTGACTATGCTAATTCATCAAAAAAAGTCAGGTCAACTCTAGCATAGCTTTACCATAATGCCTAGCTTTGGTTCATGCTCTTGGCAGACATCAAGCAAAGCCCTCCCCTGCCACCCCGCTAAGGCTTGGCAGCACCCCAAAGGCAGCCTCCACTTTCTTTGGCAATCGCCGCCAAACGCTGTTCATGCAATTCCAATTCTTCTTCGGCGTAGGCTGGAATCATCCACTCCAGCAAATTCGTCTTGCCCTTGTTGTGGGTGCTGGTCTTCATCGTTGATGCCAGCCTTGTCCCACGGCAGGTCACTACTCGGTGGCCGCGAACTATTCCGCGATATTTGCCTCAACCGCCCCGTGCTTCTTTTTAGTCGTGGAGCAGCTTGACAGATAACTGGCGCAAAATTGCCTCCGGCAAGTCCAGCAATTCTTCTTCAGTCAGTTGCAGCAGGTCGTGGTCGCTTAATCTCATTGGGATTAATGTACATCTTTTTTAACCAACTTTGTGAGTTTTGGCGTTTTTGTCGGTTTTGGCGTTGAGGTCTGAATAATTACAAAAAAACGACTATATTGACAAACGTCACATTAAGCCTTACACAGCCGCTGGATGGGGAAGTGGCAACTAAAACAGCTACCTTTGCGGGGGGTGCTGGCAATTTCTAGCCTGGCATCATGACGCATCAGCACATGCTTGACAATAGCCAGCCCTAGCCCTGTACCGGGCACTTTTTTGCGGTGTTTTCCTTCCACGCGATAAAAACGCTCGGTGACTCTTGGAATATCAATAGGGGATATGCCTTCGCCAAAGTCTTCAACGGTCAGCACGATGGCGGCGGAGGATTGGTACCAGCGCACTTTGACCGGTGCATCGTCGGGGGAATATTTTAGGGCATTGCCGAGCAAATTGGTGAAGGCACTGCGTAATTCTTGTTCTTCACCGTAGATATGAGCGCCGGATTCCAGTGTCAATTCAATACGCCTACCGGCATTTCCCAAGGCATCGCCTTCTTTGCATATTTGGCTGAGTAGGGCGGGCACATTGACACAGGCCGATTTTTTTTGTTTGGTCTCCAAACGGGTCAGCAACAACAAATCATCCACCAGATGCTGCATCCGTTCAGTTTGGCCTTGCATTTCCTTAAATGATGAGGTGAATAAGGGCGAGCTGCCGTCATCCAAATCTTGCACGGTTTCCAAGTAGCCTTTCAGCACTGTTAGCGGCGTCCTGAGTTCGTGGGAAACGTTGGCAACAAAATCTTTGCGCATGGTTTCCATCTTTTTTAGTTGCGTGACATCTTGCGCCAGCAGCAGCCGTAAGCCAGAACCATAAGCGACAATACGCACCGCCAATATCAGGCGATTATTGACCGGCGATGGCAAAATGACTGGGTCGGTATAATTACCAAAATTTAGGTAGCTGATAAATTCAGGTGAGCGAATCAGATAGGGTATGCGCTGGCCTTTGTCGGACAGTTGCAGGCCCAACACTTCGCGGGCGGTTTTATTGCTCCATTCGATCTGGTCGTTGGCGTTAAGCACGACAGCCGCATCGGGCAAGGCTTCGGTGGATTGGCGGAATTGCTTGATCATGCGCCGGAGTTTCTTTTTGCGGCGTTTGTCAGTTTTTTTTAACAGGTAAATATGGTAGTAAATATCTTCCCAAATGCCGCTGGCTTTAGGGTAATCACCTTTACCGCCTTTGCCAATCCATTTTTCAAAACGATGGATTTCTCGGCTTTGCCGGAAATAGAGAAAAGCCAGCAAAATGCAGATAGACATAAGCAGATGGCCAGTCAGGATGCCGAATAACGATGCCAGCAGTAGCTGCATAAAAAAAACATAAATTTTTTTTTCCCGTGCCGCCATTACCGTGTTGCCCGACCTATTCCATCAAAGAAAAACGGTAGCCGAAACCGCGCACGGTTTGCACCCAATCTTCGCGGCCGTATTCGCCCAAAATTTTTCTTAAGCGGCGGATATGGACATCAATGGTGCGTTCTTCGATATAGACGCTGCGCCCCCAAACTTGGTCTAGCAGTTGGGTACGGCTATAGACTTTGTCCGGATGGGTCATAAAAAACTGCATCAAACGGAATTCAGTGGGGCTGACTTCCAGTTGCTTGTCGCCGATAGTCAGGCGATGCTGTTCGGTGTCCAGGGTCAAGTCACCTAAGGTGATTTGGGCAACCCCTTGGATGCGTCCGCTTCTGCGTAACACCGCACGGATACGGGCTACCAGCTCTTTGGGGGAAAAGGGCTTGGTGATGTAATCATCAGCCCCTATTTCCAAACCGCGCACTTTGTCTTCTTCTTCGCCGCGCGCGGTAAGCAGAATAATAGGCAATTCCCGATAGGCGGGTTCTTTTTTAAGCCGCCTTGCCCATTCCACCCCACTGATGCCAGGCAGCATCCAGTCCAGCAATATCAAGTCGGGCGAATTTTCTGCCAAGGCTTTTTGGGCTTCTTCAGCATCTGCCGCCGCGCTCGATTTAAAGCCCGCCTGTTCCAGCACCATGAGCAACATGCCACGGATAGCGTCTTCGTCTTCAACAACAAGAATATTTAGTCGGGACATAAATAAATAATAGGTAGGGGGCAAGCCATTCTAACAAACCGAGTATTACGCTTTTGTGACAAATGGGCTACAGTATAAAGGTATTGCGGGCAGTTGGCTGGCTTGTAGGCCAGAAGGAAGATGGCGTGTCCGTGGCAACGGACACGCCGGTTAAGATTAGGCTTTTTGGAATTGCAGCTGTTGCCCGTCAAGGCTGTGGTTAACAGTGACATCAATAGTGTCGCCGGTCATAAACTGCCCTGCCAATAATTGTTGTGCCAATGGGTTTTCCAATTGTTGCTGGATAGCCCGTTTCATCGGCCTTGCGCCATAGACCGGATCGAACCCCACTTCGCCCAATACATCCAACGCGTCGGTGGATATTTGAAAGCCAATTTCCCGATCTTGCAAACGTTTTCTTAAAAAATCGATTTGCAAGGCGCAAATGGCCCGCACCTGTTCGCGGCCCAAGGGATGGAATACCACGGCTTCGTCTATGCGGTTGATAAACTCCGGTTTGAACGCTTGGCTGACAATATCCATCACAGCGGCTTTCATCACCGGATACAGGGTTTCCCCCGCCAGCTTTTGGATAACATCCGAGCCTAAATTGGAGGTCATCACAATCACCGTATTCCTGAAGTCCACCGTGCGCCCTTGCCCATCCGTCAAACGCCCATCATCCAGCACTTGCAACAGCACATTGAAGACATCGGGATGGGCTTTTTCAATTTCGTCCATGAGTATGACAGAATAAGGCTTGCGGCGCACCAGTTCGGTCAAATAACCGCCTTCTTCGTAACCGACGTAGCCGGGAGGCGCGCCAATCAGGCGGGCCACCGAATGTTTTTCCATAAACTCGGACATGTCAATCCGTACCATCGCATCGGTGGTGTCGAACAGGAATTCCGCCAAGGCTTTGCACAGCTCAGTTTTACCCACGCCGGTCGGCCCCAAGAACAAAAACGAGCCATTAGGGCGGTTAGGGTCTGACAACCCTGCGCGTGACCGGCGGATGGCGTTGCTGACTGCTTTTAGTGCCTCTTGTTGTCCAATCACCCGTTGGCTGAGGTAGGTTTCCATCGCCAATAGTTTTTCGCGTTCGCCTTCGAGCATTTTGGACACGGGTATGCCCGTCCATTTTGACACCACTTCGGCAATTTCCTCTTCGGTGACTTTGTTGCGCAGCAAAGTCATTTTTGGTGTTTCTGCCGAATCGCTGAGCGCCAATTGCTTTTCCAAT
The DNA here is from genome assembly GCA_903927955.1 of uncultured Methylococcaceae bacterium. Lineage (GTDB taxonomy): Bacteria > Pseudomonadota > Gammaproteobacteria > Methylococcales > Methylomonadaceae > Methylovulum. The sequence continues at coordinate 4,591 of CAIYOW010000098.1, forward strand.
GCCGGAATAATGCCATATTGCAATTCGGACATTTTTGCCAAGTCATTGACACGCCGTGCCGCTTCCAGTTCGCTACGGGCGTGGTCCATTTTTTCTTTAATGGTTGCTGAGCCTTGCAGCAACACTTTTTCGGTTTTCCAGATTTCTTCCAAATCGGAATAATCTTTTTCTAGTTCGGCAATTTCGTCTTCCAATGTTTCCAGACGCTTTTTTGATGCGGCATCTTTTTCTTTTTTTAATGCCACTTGTTCCATTTTTAGCTGGATTAGGCGGCGGTACAGCTTGTCCATTTCTTCCGGTTTGGAATCCATTTCCATGCGGATACGGCTGGCGGCCTCGTCAATCAGGTCAATAGCTTTGTCGGGCAGTTGCCGGTCGGCAATATAACGGTAAGACAAATTCGCCGCTGCGATAATGGCCGGGTCGGTGATGTCAACACCATGATGCACTTCGTATTTTTCTTTCAGGCCGCGCAATATGGCAATGGTGTCTTCCACGGAGGGTTGGTCAACCATGACTTTTTGGAAGCGCCGTTCCAGGGCCGCGTCTTTTTCGACATATTTGCGGTATTCGTCCAAGGTGGTGGCACCGACACAATGCAATTCGCCCCGCGCCAAAGCAGGTTTGAGCATATTGCCTGCATCCATAGCCCCTTCCGCCTTGCCAGCCCCCACCATAGTGTGCAATTCGTCAATGAACAAAATGACTTGGCCTTCTTGTTTAGCGAGGTCTTTTAACACCGCTTTCAGGCGTTCTTCAAATTCGCCACGGTATTTGGCACCGGCAATCAGGGCCGCCATATCCAATGCCAACACCTGCTTGCCTTTGATGCCTTCCGGCACTTCGCCGTTAACAATACGTTGCGCCAAGCCTTCTACAATGGCGGTCTTGCCTACGCCAGGCTCACCAATCAATACCGGGTTGTTTTTGGTGCGGCGTTGCAGCACTTGGATGGTGCGGCGGATTTCGTCATCGCGGCCTATCACTGGGTCAAGCTTGCCTTGTTCGGCGCGTTCGGTCAGGTTGATGGTGTATTTGTTAAGGGCTTGCCGTTGGTCTTCGGCATTGGGGTCGTCCACTGCTTGCCCGCCACGCATTTGCCCGATGGCTTGCTCCAGGGCTGGCTTAGTCAGTCCGGCTTTTTTAAGCAATTCTTGCAGGTGGCCTTTTTCTTCCAAGGCAGCCAACAAAAATAATTCGCTGGAAATGAATTGGTCATTGCGTTGTTGCGCGAGTTTATCAGTCAGGTTAAGCAAGCGTGACAGTTCATTAGAAATTTGCACATCACCGCCGGTGCCGCTGACCGATGCTATGCGAGCCAACGCTGCCATTAGCTCTTTACGCAAAGCTTCGTTATTGATGTTGAGTTGAGCCAATAACGGTTTGATGCTGCCGCCTTCCTGATTGAGCATTGCCAACAACAAATGCACCGGCTCAATAAATTGATGGTCTTTGCCCAAGGCCAAGCTTTGGGCATCCGCCAAGGCTGCTTGAAATTTGCTGGTAAGTTTGTCCATGCGCATGATCATCACCTTTAGGTAAGTATTGTAGATAGTAATGATATTGGGTGGCTATGGCCTATTTCAAGCGGACACAGAAAAGATTAGCTGGGCCCGGGCACTGTCAATGGGCTTTTTTATCTATGATTGGACAAGTGGTTAAGCCTTTTATCCCAAAGGGGTCGTAGATCGGGTTTGCTCTCTAGGGCATAAAAGCGATAGCGCTTGCCCCCCAGAGGGTGTAACCCAACATTCAGGCCGCCAAACAGCATTTATTGACACAGGTATCTAACCTGCAAAGACTTAGGCAATTATTTATAATAGCGGACAAATAGTTACCCTTATTAACAGGAGTTAGCATGACCCCGCCCTCATCACCGCCCTTTTTCAGCAAACAACGCACTATCGCCCATGCGGGTTTTAACCGTTGGCTGGTGCCCCCTGCCGCTTTAGCAATCCACTTATGTATCGGCATGGCTTATGGCTTTTCGGTGTTTTGGCTGCCCTTGTCCAAAGCGGTTGGGGTGAAGGAAAGCCTTGCTTGTCCGGCGGATGTGGGATTTTTTCAGGAATTGTTCATCACCACTTGTGACTGGAAAGTGTCCACTTTAGGTTGGATGTACACCTTATTTTTTGTATTTTTGGGTTCATCTGCCGCGCTGTTTGGTGGTTGGCTGGAACACGCCGGCCCGCGCAAAGCGGGGGTGGTCAGTGCCTTGTGCTGGTGTGGCGGCATGTTGTTTTCCGCCTTGGGCATTTATATGCACCAATTTTGGATACTGCTGCTGGGTTCCGGGGTGGTGGGCGGTATCGGCTTGGGGCTGGGTTATATTTCGCCCGTGTCTACCCTAATCAAATGGTTTCCAGACCGGCGCGGTATGGCGACGGGTATGGCTATTATGGGATTTGGCGGCGGTGCCATGATTGGTTCGCCATTGGCGGCGGAATTGATGAAACTGTTTGCCACTGCCACGGATGTGGGGGTTATGCAAACCTTTATGGTGATGGCGGCGGTGTATTTTGTGTTTATGATGTCAGGTGCATTGGGTTATCGGGTGCCGGCCTCCGACTGGAAGCCCACCGGTTGGACACCACCTGAGCATAAGGCGGTCAAGAAAATGATGACGCAGCATAATGTCCATGTTAAAAATATATTTAAAATCAAACAATTTTGGTTGGTTTGGTTGGTGCTGTGCATGAATGTCAGTGCCGGTATCGGGGTGATTGGCATGTCTTCGCCGATGTTGCAAGAAGTGTTTGCCGGGCAATTGATAGGCATTGACAAAACCTTCAATGAATTGGACAAGGGGCAATTGACCGCAATTGCCGCCGTTGCCGCAGGGTTTACCGCTTTACTCAGCTTGTTCAATATTGGCGGACGGTTTTTCTGGGCAAGCTTGTCCGACAAACTGGGGCGCAAACTGACTTACAGCGTGTTTTTTGTAGTTGGCGGGTTGCTGTATTTCAGTATTCCGAGCATCGCGCAAACCGGCAACAAGCTGGCATTTGTCGCCGCCTTTTGCGTTATTTTGAGCATGTACGGCGGCGGATTTGCCACCCTGCCCGCTTATTTGGCGGATTTGTTTGGCGTGCAAATGGTCGGGGCCATTCATGGCCGCTTGTTGACGGCTTGGGCCACTGCAGGGGTGTTAGGGCCGGTGATTGTCAATTATATGCGTGATTACCAGCTGGGTTTAGGGATGCCGCGCGCCCAAGTATATAACCAAACCATGCTGATTTTAGGTGGCTTGTTGGTGGTGGGGCTGATCTGCAATTTGCTGGTGCGTCCGGTGGCGGAAAAATGGTTTATGCACCCCGAAGAAGCGGAAGCTGAAAACCGGCTGCTGGAGAACAAGCCACTATCCAGCCAGCTGCCTAACACGGTCGCCGAAAAGCCTAGCCACCCTGTTGCAGTGGTGGTGGCTTGGGCATGTGTGATAACCCCGTTGGCTTGGGGTGTTTATAAGACGGTGTTGACAGTCAGCAGGTTGTTTGTTTAATCGATTCTGGTAAAAGCGACCGTAGATACCCCCCTCTCTTGTACCATTTTGCAAGGCATAATCAGGCAATGATCTGACCATGACAATTCTCGCCACAGTACGGCGAGTTTTGGCTTATCCTGATAAATTAGGTTTTGCACGGAAATGCAAGAAAACTGGGGTTGAAGTTATATTTTTGTCCGTCATGGCAGTTAAAGCTTGATGTTGAGCGAGTGCAATTTGCGGTACAGGTGTGTCCTTTCCATGCCTACGGCGGCGGACAGTTTGGCCACGCTGCCGCCGCTTCGTTCAAAATGGTATTCCAGATAAGTTTTTTCAAAATGGTCGCGGGCTTCTTTTAGCGGCAAGTTGAAGAAGTCCGGCACGGTGGCTATGGTGTTGGTTTCGCCGGCCCCGTTGCCTAAGGCGGCTTTGACTTCTTCCAGTTCTATGTCTTCGCCAACACCCAGTATCATTAGCCGTTGCACCAAGTTTTTCAGTTCGCGGACATTGCCGCGCCAGCTGTAGTTACGCAGAAAATTTTGTGCCGCCATGGAGAAGCGGCGGAACGGCAGTTTGTCGCGGTTAACGTAGTAGTCCACATAGAAGCTGAGCAGGTTGGGTATGTCTTCGCTGTGTTCCCTTAGAGGGGGAATGTTCAGGGTGACTTCGTTGAGCAGATAGTAGAGGTCTTGCCGGAATCGTCCGGCTTTTACTTCATCATCAAGCAGGATGCGGGTGGCGGTGATGATCCTAACATCGACGCGCACGGCTTCGCTGCCACCGGCACGCAAGAAGGTGCTGGATTCTAGGGCGCTGAGCAACTTAAGTTGGGTGTCTTTGTCCATGCCACCAATTTCACCCAAAAACAGGGTGCCACGATGTGCCCGCTCCAATAATCCGGGATAGGTTTTGCCGCCCGTTTCTTTGCCAAAAAATTCCACCGCCGAGTTTTCTGAGGAGATGCTGCCTACCGCCACATTGATGAAAGGCCCGTCACGGTGGGTGCTGTGGTTATGCAGGTAGCGGGCCAGCAGTTCTTTGCCTACGCCCGCTTCGCCGCTGAACAAGACGCGGGCATTATGTTGGGCGAGCCGTTTCAGTTGGTCTTTGATGCGGGCTAGGGTGGCACTTTTGCCAACCGGGTCAACGTCTGACATCAGTTGTTGTTTGAGTCCGGCATTTTCTTGTTGCAACTGGCTGGTTTCTAGGGCGCGTTCCACGATCAGCAATAGCTTTGCCAGTGACAGCGGTTTTTCCAGAAAATCATAGGCACCAAGACGGGTGGCTTCCACTGCGGTTTCCACGGAGCCATGCCCGGACATCATAATGACTGGGCAAATGATGGGGTCTTCCGCCACCCATTCTTTAAGCAGGGTGATGCCGTCTGTGTCGGGCATCCAGATGTCCAATAAAATCAGGCTGGGGTGTAGGGATTTTTTTAGTTGCCGGGCATTGGCCGCATTTTCGGCCATAACCACTTGGTAGCCTTCGTCTTCGAGGATTTCGCCTACCAAACGGCGTATGTCAGGTTCATCATCGACAATGAGGATAAGGGGGGGGGATGCGTTCATGGTAGATGGTAGTCAGTTAGGTGGTAAAGTGGCCCGCAGGCAGTTGCAGGATAAAGCCGGCACCCTGGCGACGCTTGGCATCGACCCAAATGGCGCCGCCATGTTCTTCGACAATTTTTTTGACAATCGCCAGACCGAGGCCGGTGCCTTTGGCTTTGGTGGTGACATAGGGTTCAAATATTTGCTCGATTTGCTCTTCTTTAATGCCCGGACCGTCATCAAATAGTGCCATTTCTATAAAATCGGTGTTGTTTTTTTGTAGCCGGTGTACGGTGATGTCAATGTTGCCGTTACCGTTTATCGCTTCTAGGGCATTTTTTATCATGTTATGCAACACTTGCCGGATGCTGACCGGATCACCTTGGATAATGAGCGGTTCCGGGGCAAACTGGGTGTGGATGGCAATGCCGGATTTTAGGGCATACAGGGCCAATACACCTTGGATAAGTTCCGGTAGGTCGATGCTGACGTTGTTTTTTTTGGGGGGTTTGGCATATTCCGAGAAATCATCGACCATTTCTTTCATAGCTTCAACTTGTTGCACAATGGTTTTGGTGGAACGCTGCAACATGTCGGCATATTCATCGGTAAGTTGTCCCGATAAGCGGCGCTGCAAACGTTCGGCAGACAGCTGGATAGGGGTTAGCGGGTTTTTTATTTCGTGGGCAAGCCGTCGGGCCACTTCCCCCCAAGCGGCGTTTTTTTGGGCTTGTATCAGGTTGGTGACATCGTCGAATACAATCAAGGCACCCACGCGCTGGCCTGACTGGGAAAATAATGGCGTGCCACGGCACAGCAATTCTTGGCGGCCTTTGCTGCCTAAAAAGGCGATGCGTTGTTGCCAGATATCATCGGCTTGTTCCATGAGACGGTGCATGCATTTGAGCGGCTCTGACAATTCTGGATAGCGGGTGGTCAGTTGTGGCAAGGTCTGGTCAATGAACTGGTTGACAGGGATGCGGAAAATCCGGTGCGCCGCTTGGTTTGCCGTGCGTATTTTGTTATCGGCATCGAAACTGATCACGCCAGCGGTAAGGTTGGCCAGTATGGTTTCAAGGTAAGCCCGTTGGTTTTCCACTTCTTGTCCGGCTATGCGCGACTCGTGGCTGGCTTTGGCTATGCGCAGGGTCATTTCGTTAAAGGATTCCACCAAAAAGCCTAGGTCATCGTGGCTGGTGGTGACTGGCAGTTGTTGGTCGTATTGCCCCGAAGCCACGGCTTGGGTGCCTTTGACCAAGGCTTTAACGGGGGCTATGATATTGCGGATGCTAAAAAAGGATACCCAAATGGCGGCCAGCATACTCATCAGTAATACTAATGACAAGGCCAGTGAGAAGCTGATTTTTAACGAATGGCGCAGGTAGTTGAGTTCTTGGTAGCGGATAAATTCAAATTCCACCGAATCAGCCAGGTCTGCAATCCTGACCGGCACGGGGTATAGGGCTTGCAGGTAGTGCGGCTTTTCGCTGTTGATGGGCACAATCACCCGAATCATTAATTGACTTTCGTATTCTGGTGTTAGGGCGACAAATTCGTTGTTTTGCCGGAGTTGCAACCAGGCGTTTTTGTCGGGCATGTGCGGTAATATTTCGCTGGGTGTGCTGCTGCTGGAGGCAATGATGCGTTCTGGGCGGGAAAATAAGGTCATTTCGGAAGCGTCTGAAAGAACTCTAAGATTTTCCAATTTTAAGCTGGCGAGATGTTCGGAGGAGGCATCTAGGCTTTCTGCCGCCAGTTTGGTTTGTTTGAGATGCCAGCGCATCCGTTGGTCAAGTGAGGCTTGGCTAAGTTCCAACGAATCTTCCATTGCCCGGTCAATTTCTACATTGAACCAGCTATCTATGCCTTGATGCAAAAATTGCATGGAGAAATAAAAGACGATGGCGGCGGGCGATAAGGCCAGCACCACAAACAGCGATACCATGCGGATGGTCAGGCGCGATCCGGCTTCGTGCTTTTTTAGTTGCAGTGCCAGTGTGTAGATATTGGCGCAGACTAATGCCAATAGTGCGATTGAGCCTATAATGTTGATCAATAAAAGCCAATTATAGATGCCGCTGAGTTCGGAGGCTTCTTGGGTGGCACTGCTCATTAGTTGCAACAGCAGCAACACCAGCCCAAACAAGGCCAATACGGATAGGTTGGCGGGCAGTTTTATTTTGTTAAAGGCCATAGTGTCCAGGTGCTGGATAATGCCCATTGGCTATCAATAGCGGCAATGGGGCGCAACGGTAAAGGCAGGCGCTCGCCATCAAAGTTTATTTTTAATTCGGCGTAGTGGCTTTGGCTGGAGTCAATCAGAGGCTCAATCAGGCGGCTGTCAATGATGGGTAGGTTGCGGATATTGGACATTTGCTCCATGGCTGCCGATAGGGTGGCAAAGCTTTGGCTTTGTCCGGTTTGTGGGGCGACCCATCGGTATTGGTTAAGCAAGGCATGGTAGCTAATCCGATAGGTGTGGGTTTGGCTCAGCAGGGTTTTGTCCCAAAGCCAAGGGCGGTGCTGTTTTAGGTTAATGAGCAAAGTCCAGTAAAGGGGTACGCCGTTTTTTAGTGCTTCAATGGCACGGTCGCTCAATCGGTAGTGGATTTGCGCGGACAATAGGTAGTGTTGGCCTTGTAAAGCCAGTTCCGCTTGGCTGATTTCGGCTGTATAGGGGCTGGCACTGCCGTGTAAGGGTGCCAGCCCTATCAGTAATAATGCCGCTGTTTTAGTGTTTGCGCAGCAGTGCATAGTAAAAGCCATCCATACCGGCCTCGCCGGTTAAGATTTGCCGTCCGTGCAAGCCGGTGACGCCCCATGCGCTGTTGCCGGGCATTGTCAAAGGCTGTTCGGTTGCGTCGAGATGGTCAGCCAGAAAACGGGCGATTTGTTGTTCGTTTTCTGGCTTGAAGATTGAGCAGGTGGCATACAGCAATAGCCCGCCCGGTGTGAGCATGTCCCAAGTGGTTTGTAATATGGTTTGTTGGGTGGCGGCAAGCGGGGCTATGTCTTCGGCCCGGCGCAATAGCTTGATGTCGGGGTGGCGGCGGATGACACCGGTTGCAGAGCAGGGGGCATCGACCAATATACGGTCGAACAATTGCCCGTCCCACCAAGACTGGGGTTGGCTGGCATCCCCTACTTTTAGGCTGGCGTGCTGACCTAAGCGTTGCAGGTTGTCTTGCACTTGCGCCAAGCGGCTGGCATCAATATCCACGGCAACCAGTTCTTGCAATTGTGCTTGTGTTTCCAAGATATGCGAGGTTTTGCCACCCGGGGCGGCACAAACGTCCAAGACCCGTTGTCCGGCTTGTGCATTGAGCAACCAAGCTGCCAATTGTGCGGCACCGTCTTGCACAGAAACCATGCCTGCTTTGAACCCGGGCAATAATTCAACGGCGACGGGCCGTTGCAGGGTAATGGCGGAAGGGCAGCAGTCACTGGTTGTGCAGCTTAGGTTGTGGTCGGCCATTTGCGCCAAGTAGTCTTCAAGCGTGGTTTTGGCTAGGTTGACCCGTAAGGTCATGGGTGGCTGCTGGTTGTTTTGCAATAAAATATCGGCGCTCTGTTCTGGCCAGTCTTGGCGGATACGCTCAATCAGCCAAGCAGGGTGGCTGCTGGCAGCGGTTTCCACACCGTTGGCCTGTTCTTCCAGCGCTGCCTGCTCGCGCAGATAATTCCTTAAAACGGCGTTGATAACCGCTTTTGCCCACGGTTTTTTATTGGCTGCCACCACGGTTTCTGAAACGGCGGCATAAGGTTTCAGGCGCATGTACGCCAATTGGAACAATCCTGCCAAGGTGAGGGTTTTTATTTCTTTGTCTTTTAGGGGCTTGTCCAACAGTGTCGAGAGAATGAAATCGAGCCTGTGATAATGGCGGCATACCCCGTAGCACAGGGCTTGGATAAAGGCTTTGTCTTGGGGGGAGCTGATATTGGCAAAGGCTTGGTCAAGCGCGGTGGTCAGTGATAGGCCGTCATAGATGACCTTCATCAGTATGCGTGCTGCAATTAAACGTATGTTCACCGGATTGTTAGCCTAATATGATGCCGTGGGGCGAATGGGAATTAAGGAATGCTTGGCCGTCAATACGCTTGCCACCGGGCAATTGCACTTCGCGCAGCCGCAGTAAACCGTCGCCTGTCACTACGTCCAAGTTTTTTTCTGTACAGACTACCGTGCCAGCCACCGCGTCGGGCGGTAAGGTGCGGGTGTGCGGTAAAGCGTCGGCTTGCCATATCCGCAAGACCGTACCCTGATAAAGGGTTTGGGCGACTGGCCAGGCGTTGAGGCCGCGCACTTTCCGGGCCAATAGTGATGCCGGTTGCGACCAGTCCAACACCGCTTCGGCTTTGTCCAGTTTTTCTGCATAGGTCACTAAGGCTTCTTCTTGGGGTTCAGCTTGGGCGGTGCTGTTGGCGATCTGAGCCAATACTTTGGCGAGGCCAATAGGCCCCAGTTGTGCCAATTGGTCGTGTACCTGGCTAGAGGTGTCTTGTGGGCCAATGGCATATTCTTCTTTAAGCAGCATGTCACCCGCATCGAGTTTTAGGGTGATTTGCATGATGGTGATGCCGGTTTTGCTGTCACCCGCCATAATGGCGCGCTGGATGGGTGCCGCACCGCGCCAACGGGGCAATAAGGAGCCATGCACATTAAGGCAGCCCAGCGGGAATAGGTCAATAACCACTTGTGGCAAAATAATACCGTAGGCGACTACTACCATCAGGTCTGCTTGCAACTCGGCCAATTGCCGGATGTCCTCAGGGTCTTTAAAAGACAGCGGTTGCCGCACGTTGATGCCCGCCGCCAGTGCCAGCATCTTGACCGGGCTGGGCTGTAGTTTGCGCCCCCTGCCCGCAGGGCGGTCAGGTTGGGTGTAGACGGCGCAAATGTCATGGTCGGAAGCAATCAGCATTTGCAGCGTGGGGACGGCAAATTCAGGTGTCCCGGCAAATATAATCTTCATGATAGGTTATTTCCCTTTGTGGATTTTTTCTAGCTTTTTCTTGATAAGCTGGCGTTTCAGTGACGACAAGTAATCAACAAACAGTTTGCCATTCAAATGGTCAATTTCATGTTGAACGCACACGCACAACAATTCGGTGGCTGCCAATTCGAAGCTGACGCCTTCCCGGTCGAGGGCTTTTACCTTGATATGTTCGGCGCGCTTTACTTTTTCGTAAAAGTTGGGCACTGACAGACAACCTTCTTCAGATTCTTTTATACCATCTTTTTCGATAATTTCCGGATTGATCAGGCACAGCGGGTTATTTCTTTCTTCGCTGATATCAATCACGATCACCCTTTGCTGGACATTGACCTGGGTGGCGGCAAGCCCTACCCCCTTGGCTGCGTACATGGTTTCAAACATGTCATCGACCAGTTTTTTTATCTTGCTGTCCACGTGGCTGACAGGTGCGGCGAGTTTCCTTAAACGTTCGTCGGGAAACTCGAGAATGGTTAGCAGGCTCAACAATCTCTCCTATAGGATAATGTAATAGTGAAATTCTAGCTGAATTCATCTAAACTTAGAACGTAGCCGGGGCAACTTTAAAGGATATTTGGCTGGTATGTCGGCAAATAATTTCTTTAGGCATAAGAATCGGCTAGGTTTATGCGGTTACTCGCCGCTAATTCGCTGCATTAAGTGACTAATCATGCTTCCCACATTTATAAAAGAACTAAGGCCCTGAGCATTTCCACGCCCATAGCGACAGAAAATATTAAGTTTTGGCTTGCGTTATTGCGTGTGCCAGGCTTAGGTTGCCGCACTTTCCTGAAAATCCTGCAAACGCATACACCACCCGAGTTGTATGCGGAGCAGCCACGGGCTTTAGCGGCTTTGGGCTTAAAAGAGCCGCTGGTTGCCGCCATCAAAAATCCTGATTGGGAAGATATTGAGCAGGATTTGTTGTGGCTGGAGCAGCCCAACAATGCGGTCATTCCCCTTAACGATGCGGCTTATCCGCCACTACTTAAAGAAATTGCCGACCCGCCACCGCTCTTGTTCGTGCGCGGTGATGTGCGGTTACTGGCGTTGCCACAGCTTGCCATGGTCGGCAGCCGTAACCCATCGGCCCTTGGTAAAGAAACCGCCTTTAGTTTTGCCAAAAGCCTTAGCCAGCAAGGCTGGGTGATCACCAGTGGTTTGGCCTTGGGTATTGATGCCGCCAGCCACCAAGGGGCATTGGCGGCTGGCGGCAGCACTATTGCTGTTGCCGGAACGGGGCTGGATCGGGTTTATCCGGCGCAAAACAAAGACCTTGCCAGTGCCATTGTGGCCAGCGGCGCCATTGTTTCGGAATTTCCGCCCGGCACCACAGCCAAAGCCAACCATTTTCCCCGCCGTAACCGTATTATCAGCGGTCTTTGCCAAGGCTTGCTGGTGGTGGAAGCGGCTAAGCAAAGTGGTTCTTTGATTACGGCACGGATGGCTTTGGAACAAAACAGAGAGGTGTTTGCCATTCCCGGCTCTATCCATAACCCCTTGGCCCGCGGTTGTAACGCATTGATTCGCGACGGTGCCAAACTGGTCGAAACCACGCAAGATATTCTTGAAGAGTTAAATCAATACATTCAATATGATAGAATTGAAGTACCGGCATTGGAACAATCAATGCTTGACCTGGAGCAGCAAAAATTATTGAATCTAGTCATGTTCAGCCCGACTTCCATCGACAGTTTGGTTGAAAATGCCGGATTTTCAGTTGAAACCGTTTCATCCCTGTTATTAATTTTAGAACTGCAAGGTTACATCGAGGCAATCCCTGGCGGTTGCTATACCCGTATCAAATAAACAACCACTACCCCTAATGAAAGAAAATATTTTTGATGTCCTGATGTACTTGTTTGAAAACTATATGGAAGAGGAATTGGAAATTCTTCCTGACAGTGATGTCATTAAAGTGGAATTACAAGAAGCAGGTTTTGAAACGTATGAGGTCAACAAAGCTTTCGATTGGTTGGAGTCACTCAGCCAACAGCGGGCCATAAAACCTATGGTGGCCCCTGCTTTCCGGATTTTCTGTAGTCAGGAAATAGACAAGCTGGATTTGGAGTGCCGTAATTTTGTTTTGTTTCTTGAACATAGTGGCATACTCAGTTCTGCTAACCGCGAGATTGTCATCGACCGGGCTATGGCTTTGGACAACGAAGAAATGTCTTTGGAAAAATTAAAATGGATCGTGTTGATGGTGCTGTTGAGCCAGCCCGATGAAGAAGTCGCTTTTGCCCGCATGGAAGACATTGTTTATGATCTTGTGCCGATGTATTTGCATTAACGGATTATGACTATGCTGAAATCATCACCTTTTAGCGCGATTGCATAAATGAGCAAGAATCTAGTTATCGTAGAATCACCCGCTAAGGCCAAAACCATTGAAAAATACTTAGGTAAGGATTTTCAGGTATTGGCTTCTTATGGCCATGTCCGCGATTTAGTGCCCAAAGAAGGTGCGGTTGACCCCGCCAATGATTTTGCTATGAAATACGAAATCATTGAACGTAACCAACGCCATGTGCAAGCCATCAGTAAAGCCTTGAAAGGTGCCGACACACTGTACTTGGCGACTGACCCTGACCGCGAAGGCGAGGCTATTTCTTGGCATCTTTACGAGTTGCTCAATGATAAGAAACAACTGAAAAACAAAGCCGTGCATCGCGTTGTTTTTCATGAGATCACCAAAAAAGCGGTTACTGAAGCGATTGCCCACCCCGAACAGTTGGCCATTAACCTAATTAATGCCCAACAGGCGCGGCGGGCGTTGGATTATTTGGTGGGCTTTAATTTATCGCCGTTGTTGTGGAAAAAAATCCGCCGGGGCTTGTCGGCGGGGCGGGTGCAAAGCCCGGCGCTCCGGATGATCGTCGAGCGTGAATTGGAAATTGAAGCGTTTGTCAGCCGTGAATATTGGTCGATTGAAGCGGCATTGACCGAGCAGGGACAAGCTTTCAAGGCGCGTTTGACGTACTTGGACGGTGTCAAGCAAAGCCAGTTTAGTATTGTTAACCAAGCCGATGCAGAAGCCGCCAAGCACAGTTTGCTGGCTTCGGCGGACGGCAAGCTGGTGGTCAGCAAGCTGGAAAAAAAGCAGCAAAAACGCAATCCTGCTCCCCCGTTCATCACTTCCACATTGCAACAGGAAGCCTCGCGCAAACTGGGGTTTACCACTAAGCGCACTATGATGGTGGCCCAACAACTCTACGAAGGCATTGATATTGGCGGCGAAACAACGGGGTTGATCACTTATATGCGTACCGACTCGGTCAATTTGTCGGTTGAAGCGGTGGCGGATATCCGCGCCCTGATAGCAGAAAATTACGGTGCGGACAATGTGCCCAAAGAGCCACGTGTTTTTAAAACTAAATCCAAAAACGCACAAGAGGCCCATGAGGCTATCAGACCCACTGTGCCGCGTCATTTGCCTAGTCAGGTCAAAAGCTATCTGACCATTGAGCAATATAAGCTCTACGAATTGATTTGGAAACGCACCATTGCCTGCCAAATGATTCATGCCACGTTGAACATGATCGCGGTTGATTTGACCTGTGGTGACAGGTTGCATGTCTTTAGGGCTAGTGGCTCGACTATTGCCACGCCAGGTTTTATGACGGTTTATCTGGAAGGCAAGGATGACAGCAAGGAAAGTGACGATAAAGAAAGCTTTCTGCCACCGCTGGAAGAAGGCCGTCCGGTTGCCTTGAACGATATTATCGCCGCCCAGCATTTTACTGAGCCGCCCCCGCGTTACGGTGAGGCGAGCTTGGTCAAGGCATTGGAAGAGCATGGCATTGGCAGGCCATCGACCTATGCCACCATTATTTCCACTTTGCAGAACAGGGAATATGTCACGTTGGAAAACAAACGCTTTACGCCGACCGATGTCGGGCGCATTGTCAATAAATTTCTGACTGATCATTTCACCAAATACGTTGATTATAATTTTACCGCCGATTTGGAAGATGAGTTGGATGCGGTGTCGCGAGGTGAAAAAAATTGGATCCCGTTGATGCACGATTTTTGGGGGCCATTTACCGCGCTGATTAATGAGAAAGAGGAAAGCGTGCAACGTAAGGATGTCACCCAAGAGGCGATGGATGAAAAATGCCCTGAATGTGGCAACCCGTTATCCATCCGCTTGGGGCGCAATGGGCGTTTTGTCGGCTGCACCCATTATCCTGAATGTTCCTATACCCGTAACCTTAATGATGATGCCGGTGGCGCGGAGGAGCCTGAGGTGCTGGCGGGGCGCACCTGCCCCACTTGTGCCGGGCCGCTGGTGTTAAAGGCAGGACGCTATGGCAAGTTTATTGGTTGCAGCGGTTATCCAAAATGCCGCTATATTGAGCCGTTGGAAAAGCCATTGGATACCCATGTTGATTGTCCGCAATGCAAGGCCGGCAGCATCCTTAAACGCAAATCGCGTAATGGCAAGGTATTTTATTCTTGCTCCGGCTACCCTAAATGCGATTATGCATTATGGAACGCGCCAATTAAAGAAAACTGCCCGAGTTGTAATTGGCCGATACTGACCGTTAAGGAAACCAAGAGCCGGGGGGTGGAAAAAGTCTGTCCGCAAAAAGATTGTAAATATGCAACCCCTTATGAGGGTGATCCGGCAGATGTGCAGGGGCCAACTGCCGTGCCATCTGGGATGCAGGGCGGTGACGGGCAAGCTTTGGAGTGAGGATAAGGGGGGAACGTCTCTGTTCTGCAACATAAACAGCGCTATTGATTAATAGGATACCCGTCATGCGTCCATCTGTTGCCTTAGGCATTCACCGCGAAGCCATCCTTGCAATCACTTTGCGGCATCGTGTCGTCAATGTGCGCGTTTTTGGCTCTGTGGTGCATGGCGATGACATCGATGGCAGTGACTTGGATTTGCTGGTCGATTCCACTCAAGACACTACCCTTTTTGACATAGGCGCCATTCGTTACGAATTAAAGGAGCTTTTAGGGGTGGCGGTGGATGTTTTAACCCCAAAGGCATTACCTGAAAATTTTAGGGATAGTGTGCTCGAAGAAGCCCAGCCAGTATGAGCAAGGCTGATATTTTACGTTTGCCGGAATTTCTACGGCATATTTCCGAAGCGATAGAACGAATCGAGCGTTATACCGAAGATTTTGATGAGGTTGGTTTTCTTCAGGATGAAAAAACCCAAGATGCAGTAATCCGCAATTTTGAGGTTATCGGGGAAGCATCTAATAACACTAAATGCCACCCTCCTTTATTTGTTGAGCAACATCCAGAATTACCGTTAAATTTTGCGTATGAGATGCGTAACGCTTTGGCGCATGGTTATTTTAAAATCGATTTTGAAATCGTATGGAAAACTATCCACAACGACCTGCCGGAACTCCATCAGAAAATTGTAACCTTGTCCTTTCCAATTGTTTAAATACCCTAGATGAATTGCCGTTTAAATTTATCAAGGCTTACTAATTTCAGTAGCTTAACTCATTTTAATTATTCTAAGGAGGAAAAATGGACAATCTATTCAAACCATTGCAGCTAGGCGACCTAACGCTTGACAACCGTATCTTGATGGCTCCGCTGACCCGTTGCCGGGCGGAAGCCGATCATGTGCCGGGGGCGTTAATGGCGGAATACTATGCACAACGAGCCAGTGCCGGGCTAGTCATTGCCGAAGCGACCATGGTTATGGCAGGCAACTCTGCCTTCTGGATGGAGCCGGGCATTTATTCGGAAGCACAAATAATCGGTTGGAAACAGGTCACTGATGCAGTGCACGCGGCTGGCGGGAAAATATTCCTGCAAATTTGGCACGGTGGTCGGGCTTGCCATCCGCTGCTTAATAACGGTGCGCAGCCTGTAGCCCCCAGTGCTTTGGCCATATTAAATGATGAAGTACATACCCCTGAGGGCAAAAAACCCTATGTTGTGCCACGGGAACTGGCTGATGACGAACTGCCCGCGATTGTCGAAGGCTTCAAGAAAGCGGCACAAAATGCCAAAGCCGCTGGTTTTGATGGTGTGGAAGTGCACGGAGCCAATGGCTACCTGCTGGATAGTTTTTTGCGCGATGGAGCAAACAAACGCTCTGGGCCGTATGGCGGCAGCATTGAAAACCGGGCCAGGTTAATGCTGGAGGTTGTTGAAGTAGCCTGTGAGGTTTTTGGCAGCGGGCGGGTAGGTTTGCGTATTTCTCCGCTTAACAGCTTCAACAGCATGATAGACAGCGACCCCATTGGCTTGTCGACGTGGCTGGCAGAACGCTTGAATGATTATGACTTGGCTTATTTGCACGTCATGCGCGGCGATTTCTTCAGCCAGCAAACGGGCGATGTCATGACACCGATACGCGCCCATTATAAGGGTGTGTTGATTGGTAACATGGGGTATACAGCGGAAGAAGCGGCTAATGCCATAGCTGAAGGCAAGTTGGATGCGGTGGCCTTTGGTGTTAGCTTTTTGGCCAACCCTGATTTACCCAGCCGATTTAAAAAGGGAGCTGACTTAAACGATCCTAATCCTGCCACTTTTTATTCGCCAGGCCCAGTGGGTTATACCGATTATCCAAAGAGATAGCGCGAATAACAAATCCAATTCTAAATCTGCCTGCAAGTAGGGCCTAAATATAAATACTTTATGCCTGTATTGTTTAGCTTTCCAATTGAAGATATTGATATAGAAGTTGCAAGTCTTGCATCTGAACTTCATTGTAAAAACTCCGAAAATCTCACGATTAGCATATCAACTATCAATAACTATCATCACGTTAGTCAAATTTTTTCCATCATACAAAATGAATTAATATTTACATCAATAATGGCGAGAAATCACTGTACTGCCGTGCATAGTTTCCGTACGCTTAAGGACTTAGATTTATTAACGGATGCACAAAAAATTCTTGATGAAGCATACCGATTATGGATTCCCGAAATTAGTCACACAGATTTCGCTAGCGGACGATTTTTAGGATTGGTTTCTGAAAATCTGAATATCCTACATGTTGCAATCGATGTAATTGCTAGCTCAGATGCCTGGAATGTTTTTAATATTCTGAGAAATATTGGTAATGCATTGCCGTTTTTGATCAACATAAATATGAATGATTTAGCTGGGTTAGCAGCAGCTCAGCATTCAAAAACATTGGGTGATTTTGCAGCCGGTATTTTTTTCGATCAGGTTAGTAACTATTTATCAGCGCATCCTATGTATGCAAAAGAACTGTATACACTTGTCCGAAAAAATATAGCCGCAGATGAAAATAAGAATTTGTACCGCGCAGCTTTAATCGGTATGGCTATGGCAGGTCAAGCTAATCAAGCCACTGAGATTGCACTTAATGATGCAGGCTCTGATAGCATCGATATTTCAGTAACAGCGTTGTGGGTGCTGGGATATATGTTAGTACATTTGGAAAAAGAGCCTAACTTAAAAGGTCGTTTACAGACAATCTTGAAAAAGATGGCCTGTCATACCGATTCAAATATCAGATTGCAAGCTTTGGAAGCCTTGTCTAATTGTGCTGTTTTGCAACCTGAGTTAGTTGCCGAATTATTGGCTCATGCTAAACCAAAAGACCAAGAAGCACTGCAGGTACTTAGTAAATTCATTTTTATGAATCTTGCTGTCATCCAAAATCACCCACATCTAACCGATATACTTTATGCATTGACGGATTTAAATGTAGAGCGTACACATTATTTTGACTATATGCTTTCACAATTAATAAAAAATGGCAATTATGATAAAAAAATATGTGCAACATTAGAAGGTTGGCTTATCAAACATCCCATCAGCATAGAAGATGGTAGCTGGATCACACGCTTTGAGCAAAGTGTAAGGGCGTTAGAAAATAATAAAACTCTATTATCGGAGTTAATTACTCGCTGGCTAGTTTCTGATGAGCAACTACTGGGACATGCTTTTATGGAGGTGACCAGTCATTTATGGGGACATAGTGTCAATAAGCTTGTTTTTTCGAAGGATATTATTGACACCTTAAATTATGAGGACATTAAATACCTTGTTAGACGTTTACTGGGCTGGACATGTTTTGAAGAGCCTCTAATTTCACTTGCGTTTTCGCTGTTAGATACGAAAGACGCGCAAAATAGAACTTTTGAGTGGGTATATGAACTTTTGGTTAATGCAATAGGGCGAAATTACCTTCAAGGAACGTTGGAAGCGATTAAGGAAAAATTGAACAACGCCACACCAGAAATAGTAGTTTTATTACAAAAAACCGAAAAAGAACTGCTTGCTTATGCCGATACGATTCAGAAATTGCCAAATAGAATTGAACTGTATCCGCCTATTCCCATGCGTATAAGGCGAACAATTGCGCTAAAAAAAGAAAAAGAACTTCGGGATGCGGTAGAAAAAGCTAATGAGCAATGTACGCTTCAGCAATTATTCACAAAAGTCCCCCTTAAAGCTGGAACGGGCAATTTTTCAATTTTTGCTAACAAAATTAGTGTGATCAATCGCCTTGGCTCCCATTCACTTTCTTACACTTTGCCAGCACAATTTGTTATAGACCCACTTAACGACGAAATTACACGTTCTATGTATAGGTTTGCCAAAAGAGGCGATGAATGAAGCTAGTTATTTCCGAATATCTGCGTTCTCTCAAAGAACGGGATGAGCTTGATCGTTTATTGCCAGACCTATTGCTGGAAATGGGATATGTGCCTGTTTCGCGTCCACAAACAGGTAATCGACAATATGGAGTGGACATTGCCGCCAGGGGCAAAAATGCAGAAACAGGGGAAGATGAGTTACTTCTTTTGGTGGTTAAACAAGGAGATATTGGGCGAGGTGAATTTGATAATGGCAGTCAGTCCGTGCGCCAAAGCATTAACGAGATTTTTGATGTCTACTTAAAATCGCACTTAGAACCTCAAGATAAAAATCGTAGTATTCGCATTATCCTTGCCACTAGCGGTGATTTAAAACAAACCATACAAAGCAATTGGAGCGGTTTTGTTAGCGATATGCAAGAAAAGGCATGTATTAAATTTTGGGGAGCTGATGATATCGCTATTCTGATCGAAAAACATCTCTTGGATGAACATATTTTTCTTGATGAAGATCGTCGCCATTTACGGCGTGCACTAGCATTATCCGGCGATAGCGAGTATAGCAGGCAAGATTTGCATCATTTATTTATGCGTACCTTGGATTTGAATGATAGAGGAGAGCTAACTGAGGAAGCCAAGACAGGAAAAGCATTTTTGAAAGCTTTACAAATTGTCAATCTGTCGGCGCAGGTGTTCGCACATTGGACACTACGCGATGATAGCGATACTCGCCAAGGTCTTCTTGCCATAGAACGTGCAGTGTTGTGGTCCTGGCATCGAATTCAACTTTTAGATGACGATAGTAAAAAAAATGCGGCTACAAAGGCTTTTAAAATGATGTGGGAACATTATAATCGCTTTTCATTGCATTACTTCGAAAGGATTCAGCCGCACTGCTATAGAGAAAATGGTTTAACTCGATATGCCTCTAATGGTATTGAATCTTCTTTGATCGTTTTCGAACAAATAGGTATTTTGGCAAGCTTGGGTTTATTCTCTTTACATCAATCCTTAATTCCACACCCAACGGAGAATGCAAAAAATAACTGGCAAATAAAAACCAATGAAGTGACAGACGCTTTGGCTAACATACTGGTAAACAATGGCGTATCCAATACGCCATGTCTTGATCGACATAGCCAAGATGTCACCTTGGCAATGCTCGCGTTATTGGGTACAGGTCGCACAAAAATTGCCGAGGAGTGGCTACAAAAACTCTTTCGGAACGTCGATTATGCCTACAGAAAAAAGAAATATGTGCCTATTGCAACAGATTCTTTGGATGATTTGGTAGAAGAAGGGGGCTGGCTAGGTGAGGAAGCAACGGATCGCATGATGGAAATGTCTTGGATGTTGGCAAGCATAGCAGGCTTTAGCGTCATTATGGGGATGGATGCGCTTTACGAGCAGTTAGCTAAGAATGCTAGAGACAAATATCCTAAAGTGTGTATTCAGCTTTGGCATCCTGAAAAAGACCTATATCAATATCTTTATTTTCAGCCTGCTCAGTTCGAATCTGGTGTCACTGAAGCACCAATCTATTTTCCCTCTACTGCTGCAGAGTATCGGGAGCAGATAGTTATGATATGCGAATCTGAATTTAAAAAAGTGGTTTCTGAGTCACCTGCTGCTAAGGCAGGACTTTGGGTGCTTGATCTTATTGCGCATCGACATTTTTCAACGCCCGTCTCTCCTGTGTTTTGGTATTCCTTGATGGGATAAGGTAATCGTTGAGAAACAAACTCGCTTAACTTTAAGTAATCGAATAGCTTCCATTGCCAAAACGTGCCACTACTTGGTCAAGTTGTTTTTGTGTCAGATTGTCATACAACGCTTCGGTATTTGTTAAAACAATATCAAACTCCATATCGAGTTTTTTTTGAGTTTTGCAAGCTTTTTTGGTGCCATCCAGTTCGCAGCTGTTTTCCGAATGACCTTGCGAGAGAGTGGGTTGGCCGTCAACGCCTTCTGTTATTGAAAACAGCAATGGACAAAATAATATGATACTCGAAGTCCGTGGACTTATTGTCATCCAAAGATGATTTAATCGCCCTATGGATAAACAAAATGAGACCCAGCTTCAAAAATGCTTTGGTGCGCGAGTGCGGGAACTTCGAAAGCAAAAAGAGCTTTCACAGGAGTTGCTAGCACTTAACTGTAATCTTGATCGCACCTATATCGGCAGTGTTGAGCGGGGCGAAAGAAATATTAGCCTTTTGAACATCCACAAGATAGCCGCTGCATTGGGTGTTTCGGTAAAGGAATTATTCGATGACTAATGTGCCTAACTTTCCGCAAGAGCTTTTGGAAAGAATTTCGACTGTGACGAATAAAAGGGCGCGGTTTGTTTTGGACGCTATCGTTAAAAATGGCGCGGTCACAACCGAGGAAATCAATCAGGCAGGATACGATCACCCTCCCCGTGCGGCTCAAGATGTCAGAGATTTGGGTTTCCGGCTCAAAACCATCATGGTTAAGCACACTAACGGGCGCTCTATTGCTTCGTATACATTTGATGACAGTGAGTTAGAATCAGGTAAAGAAGGTCGGCGACTTCTGCCAAAGAAAGAAAGGGATGCTCTTATTCATGCAGCGGGTGAGAAATGCCAGATTTGCGGAGCATTACACAATTTGCAGGTTGATCATCGTATTCCGTATGAGGTGGCGGGCGAATCACAAAGCGGAGAAAAGCAGCCTTACCAAGTTCTGTGCGGTTCATGTAACAGAAAAAAGTCATGGGAATGCGAATGCTGCAAAAATTGGTTACAGATCAAATCATTTGCTACCTGCCTCTCTTGTTATTGGGCGCAACCGGCAGAACATACCCACATTGCCATGCAGCCACAACGGCGGGTGGACGTTATTTGGATGGGTGACGAAGTGCGTGACTTTGAGCGGGTCAGGCATGATGCCGATCATAACCAGAGTAGCGTGGCTGAAGAAATCAAGCGGATTTTAAAAAACCATACTAAGTAAATGCGAAAAGTGTTGTCTGTTTCTCAAAATCATCTAGTGAAAGAGTTGTCGTGCTTGGCTGGCGTATAACTGGAATAGCATGGGATATGTACAGGGATTCAATGGTCACGTCGCCACGACCATTCAAGGTGGCCTGACTGGACCTACCAACATCCAGCAAAATCTGCTGCGCCATGGTCTTGGGAAGTGGCGCACCATAATTTCGTTCTCCACAAAAACCATCGTAGCTCAGAATAAAGGGTATTCGCTTTTCGTTGAGAATCTCCAGTGCTTCGATCACACGCTCACGGCTGACACCAGCAACGTAGCGCTGATCTCTGCCTTCGCTTGTCCCTTGGTATGGCGGATCCAAGTAGAAAAAATCCCCTTCTTGGGCAGATAAAAATAGCGGCAAAAAATCTCCATATACCGCTTGGGATTTACCCGCAAGAACCTGATGCGCGGCAACCAGTTCCGACTCCATCAGTTGCGGGCGTGTACCCTTTCTGCGCTTGTCTGGTGACTGGTTAAACTCACCTGCTGGGTTGAACCGAACTGCGTTCTTCACACATCTGGCCAACAAATATAATAGCTTGGCGGGACTACGATCCACATTGAATTCGGAGCGAATTTCGTAGTACGCTTCAATGGGCTTTTCCCGTTCCCTGTGCCATAACATACTGTAATTTTGGGCGATTTCTGTCGGGTCTTGAATCACTTTGCTCCATAATTGTATCAGCGGTTCAAGAGCATCATTTATCACATAAGAAGCAAACATGTTTCGGGATGCCGCCGCTAAAGTAACGGCAGATGAACCAGCAAACGGTTCTACCAAGCGTGTATATCGGTTTTCGGGAATGTGGCTAAGAATAGCTGATGCCAAGCGGCGTTTACTGCCTTGGTAAGGAATTGGGTGGGGAACAGAAAAACGCAATTTGTCACCTCACTATGACATCTATGATACATAAAGTCATCATAACAGAGAAGCCATCAATAACCAATGGGATTCTACTCGTGTAGATACTGAACAACCACCAGCTAAAGCTGGTGGGTTCGTATAATGGACTAAAGTCCGGATACGGGTCATAAGACCCGTTCATGTTTCGGTTCTAAAATTATCATCTCCTTTAGGCTCGAAATGATG
>CAIYOW010000099.1 GCA_903927955.1 uncultured Methylococcaceae bacterium
AAATACTGTATGGCTTCCATAACGGTAATCCATAGCCCCCCCCTACTTTTCAACTCAGGGCAATATCATACGTCAAAAAATCATAGATAAATCTGACCGACTAAAAGTCGGTGGTTTTAACCTTACTACGGACTAATAAACGTTTAAACTCGTTAAGATACCAAACACAAACACCTTCGGCAAATCTATGGCTTTCATCAGAAATATCTGTTTGATGCCCCTCAAAAAAGTGAAACAGGGCGGCCATTCGAGCCAAGTTATTGGCAACTTTTGATGCAAAATCATCAACATCAGAATAATATCCTCCAGGAGTCAAATGTGATTCAATTTCGTTACGAAATTTGATCCAGTAGTATTTCGCATCAGGTGAAAGCACCAGGACACGCCGGGCTTGCCTGCCTTGATCGACCTCCAATTTATCTTGGCTTAATATTTCAGTGATGCGCTGCTGAAAAGCCGTCAGGTGATGCCAGCTCTGCGTCCTATCATCAACAAATCGTGACCCTTTTGTCGTTAAGGGACGGGCAACCAAATAACGGGCGAGAAAGCCAATATCCCGCGCTTCCTTGCCACGTCCCGCCAGAAAGTTTTCCATAACTTGTCCTTGAACCATCAGGGATACCGACAAGCGGGCGTTATTCACTTTGAAGCTGGGTGAACTGACGCGGTCAACACTCAGTGGCGCCCCATCCCATAGCTGATTGAGCATCCCCAAATTCCGCATTGCGCCACTCCGAAAGAGACTACCCGCTTCATTAGAAAATAACCCGACCGACGGCCAATTTTCGTTTAAATCCAACAGCAACTTTTCTGGCGTGATATTGTTAACCATCAACCTGTATTGGCGTTGTTGCTTTGGCTCTTTTAATAAATGACCCACCAATTTTTTTTGAAGATTCTCAAACTCGACGTTCAACGCCTCCAAACTTTCTGCTTCATCTGTGGCAAGCGATTTTTTTCGATTTTTTTTCATTGCGTTTTCAATTGCTTTATGCTCAATGCCCCACATGCTTCGGGTCGTTTTTTGTTGCACCAATTCTTCGGCTAATTTTTTTTCCTGATTTTCTTCAAAATCCCGAATCGGTTTGGTGAAAAAATTGTCGGTTGGTGTTTTGCCTTCACCCGAGTCGGCCACCAACAACATAAACAGCGAGCAGGGGGAGACCGATCCAATAGGCTGTTGCACATCAATTGAGTTTTGGCAAGCAAGTGAGACTGCTGATAATGCGGATGACACTATAAGTGGCAACGGGAATTGGGTGTTTTTTTGCATTTCCAACACTGCATTTTTGATCAGCGGCGGAAGATATTCGACGGGAAATTCAGATGGGCCAGCTATTTGCATTTTATCGTCCTTCGTTAATATTAAGGGGAGCGCCCGTGCCTTGTCAGTATTGACCGACAAAGCATCGCGGCAGACAAATACTAATTCACGAACTGGAAGGGGTCACGGAAGAAAGCTTATATTTTTTGGTATTCGGAAGTTAGTGATAAAGCGATAGTGATTTTTTATTTCGTAGCTAATTGGGAGGCTCGAAAAACTTCATGTTACAAAAACGACTCATTAATGAATCAATAGGCTACAAAGCTATTTTTCATAGGATAAGTGGTTTTTCGAAATTGCCAATTGAATACGAATAAACTTGCTTCTCATTGTATATTTTCATAATATACAACCATGATTGATTTTACTAAAACCACGGCGTTTGATTGGGATGAAGGCAATGCCCGTAAGAACGACAAGCATGGCGTCTCAATGGCAGAAGCCGAGCAGGTCTTTTTCAATGAGCCACTGCTTGTCATTGACGATACCAGACACAGTGAAGGCGAAGCTCGTTTTCATGCGTTGGGTAAGACTAACGAAGGCCGGTTATTGCACATTACCTTCACCTTGCGGCAAGCGGGCGCAAGCATACGCGTTATCTCAGCCAGAGACATGCACAGAAAGGAGCGGAAGATTTATGAACAAACCACTTAAAACCATTCCAAAATTTGCCGACGAAACCGCAGAACGGGTGTTTTGGGAACAACAGGATTCCACAGATTATCTGGATTGGACGACCGCGCAACGGGTAGTGCTGCCCAATTTAAAGCCCAGCACCCAAACGATTTCATTACGGCTCCCCCAACACCTACTGGATTCGATCAAGGCCGCTGCAAATTCTCGTGATGTGCCTTATCAGTCACTTATCAAAGTATGGTTGCAGGAAAAATTACATAGCCAGTAATTTGTTATTTGTTAGTGGCGCCGGATGCCAATGCTCGCGGCTCAGGCATTAGAGGGTTACCAAAGCGCCGTTTCCGGTGCCACCGCAAGTGATTCCGGTGGGTGTGTTTATCGTGGCTTTGGCTTTGAATGTGTTGTTGGCGAATACCCAGAAACGGATTTGAATACGGCCCTCTGCATCAACACCGCATTGGATGGGTAATGATGCAGAAAAGCCCTTCCTATAACCCATTACTTACCATATTATTGAGTTATAAAAACAAGGACTATAACTCATGAAGTGGAACTGGCAACAAGCGGATTGGCCGCATTTTAGCTACAACCCAGCCAAAATTGACGACAGCGAAAAGCGGTTGCTGTTGGGTGCCGGGCTGTTGTTCGGTGCATTCAAGCATTTGGGTGACGAAGATAAGCGGCAACTGACCATCGAACTCATCAGCAACGAAGCCTTAAAAACATCGGAAATTGAAGGCGAATACCTGGATCGTGACAGTCTGCAATCCTCTATTCAACGTCAATTCGGCTTGGTCACGGATAACCGCAAGGTCTCCGCCGCCGAACAAGGCATTGCCGAAGTCATGGTGGATTTGTACCGAGGATTTGACTCTCCACTGTCCCACACCTTGCTGTTCGAGTGGCACAACATGCTCACCAACGGTCGGCGTGATTTAAATGACATTGGTCGTTACCGTACCCATACTGACCCCATGCAAATCATCTCCGGTGCCATCTATGCCCCGAAAGTGCATTTTGAAGCGCCGCCTTCATCACAGATGATGGTGGAGATGGGGCGGTTCATTGCCTGGTTTAACGATACGGCACCGACAGGGGAAACCCCGCTGTCCGCTTTGCTGCGTGCGGGCATTGCCCACCTCTATTTTGTCAGCATCCACCCTTTTGAAGACGGCAATGGCCGGATTGGTAGGGCGCTTGCCGAAAAAGCCCTCGCCCAATGCGTGGGGCAACCGACGCTGATTGCCATTGCTTACACGATTGAACGCAACAAAAAGTCCTATTACACAGCGCTTGAGCAGGCCAACAGGCGCAATGAGATAACGCCTTGGCTAATTTATTTCGCGGACATGGTGTTAACTGCCCAAGGTTATACGGCAACGTGGATTGAATTTCTGATCAGTAAAGCCAAACTCTATGACCGCTTGCGCGGGCAACTGAACCCACGCCAGGAAAAAGTATTGGCTCGGCTATTCCGCGAAGGCCCGGAAGGTTTCGTCGGCGGCTTGAGTGCGGAAAAATACATTGGTATTACCGGTGCGCCTAGAGCTACGGCTACCCGTGATTTGCAGGATTTGGTGGGCAAAGGGGCTTTGCTACGGCGTGGTGAGCGTAAGCATACCCGTTATTTACTAAACCTTGAAACCAATTGAATCTGGGCTGTGGCGCCTGCTGTATTGCGCCCTCTATTTCATCAGCAATGCCTTTACACCCTTTCGGTAAACCCACTGAGGTTCAGTGCCTGTATTTGGATAATGAAAATAAATGCTCGATATTCTTGGATCCTAGCCGCCCTTTGGTATGCAGTAGCTTTCAGGCAACCGAGGATGTTTGTGGTAGCACCAAGGAAGAGGCAATGGCTATTTTGTCGGAATGGGAAATTTTGACGGGTAACACGCTACCATCACCAATCACAAATCCATTTACGATCACGTAATAACCACGCAAGGTGATGCGTTTACCAACAAAATCATCGGGAGACGGGAGGTCGGCTTTGAGAAGGACGGACAGGCTCGACAATAGCTTCTTAACTTATTTGATTTCTAAACGATAGCGTCCTAACCCCAACCCCGTTTGTCCGCCGGCATGCAACCATAAACCAGCCCCAAGCAATTCCGCCCCTATTCGACTCACCTGGGTTAACTTCAAGACATAATAGCAGCCAGTGATTTTTCTCTGATTCTTACCTAAAAACAAGCTCGTGCTATGCTGTGTGTGAATTCGGCAATACCAGTAACGATCGGCTTTTTCAAAACTTTCTGCATCCCCAAATTGGTTGCGTAGTCTCTGAATGCGAGTCTTCAATGCAGCCAAAAGCGGATCCTCATGTTGATGCTTACTGACTAACGGGGTAATAAAATGAACATCAACATCAGCAGCGACAGATGGCCAATACGGAGTATAAGTTAATTTTGATGTGGCAGTGAAACGACCGCGTGTAAACAAAATTGCTCGCGATTGCCAATCGGTTACCCGTAGCAACTGCATACCGTCTTGTCCCCACCAATCCAAATGCGGTAACTGTGAAGAAAGGCCTTTGATCCAATTTTCGGCAGCCTGGGAAGCCATTCCCAGCAATAGCACTGTAACAGCAATAGCATTTTTATGGATCTGCCAGTCATGCAAAACATAGGCAGGTAATGCTTCTGGATCTTGTGGCTTGAATACACGCGTGTAGTCGCAATAGGGTGCAATAGCACACTCTGCGCAACGTGCTTCAGCGTAAGGACATACTTGAGAGAACAGCGCATGCCCCAAAATACCGCGAATACGACTACCAATATAATAATCCGTTGCAGGCACGTCAGGTATTTTCCAATAGGCAGTAAAGCCGCTGACGGCAATGCCCCAACCATCACTCATACCGTTGTCCAACAGCCTAAACCAACCTCGTTGGCATGAGGCAAAAATATGGCGTCTTGTTCACAAATCCCATCCATGTAAATAAGCGCTGCTTCGCTTAAACGTCGTCCGAACCCTTGTTGCTTGTCATAGAGGCGGCCTAACCAGGGTTGTTTAGGGGCTTGACCGACACCGGATAATGCGGGCCCTGGTAATTTTTTACCTGCCGCTAAGCTCAAACCATTTTGATGGATATTCCCTAGGCCATGAAAGCTAAGAGCTCCCTTGTCCCATTCCACTAACCGGCAACGGCCATAACCGATTTTTCCCTCACCACCTAAAATCATTTGCCCTAGCCATTCCTGCCAAGACACCCCGTCCAAGCCATCATCATGGAACCAACAACCACCAAGCAAGTGGGTTGGTTGCTTCGAGTGTGTGCCGTTGGCAACCTGTGCGGCAATATATTCAACTTCGAACAATGCCGATTCTTGTGCCGAACGGGAATCCAATTGCAAAGTCACATGGTTGTTGCCGCGTATATGACGTTGTTCGATAATTTGCCTATCTCGATTTGGGTATAGCAAACACTGGCCGTCTGCTAGCATTGCAGGGGCAAAACGCACGGAAGACAAGACAGTTTGTAACGCATGGCCATAGTCGGCAGGTTGGCCACCTAATTGGCCGCCATAAACGGCTGCTAAGGCATAACTGAACAAATGTCCCGGCACAAAACGGTGCGTTTGTGCAACCATACCGGCCCGCCAACTGCCTGCATGAATGGGCGTGATCAATTCCAGCCGGAACGCGGCAAACTGCCAAGCGTTATCGGTCATCTTCAACCCCCTTGCGCTTTGGCATGGTAACGTCCGTAATTCAATGCGGTTTCCATCAGTTGCTTGGTCAGCAACAAACGCCGTAACGCATCGATTTCGCTTTCTTTGCCGCGTTTTTTACTGATCGACCCGTAATATTCGGCCATGGATATACGTGGCGCGTCTTCACACAAGCCCGCATCCGTCAGGATCTTGCGGATAGCCCCGTCAATATCGCTGGCCTGACGTGATTCACGGTCTTTTCGGCTGGCCAAGAACAAACCAAAAGCATAAACGCCCTGCTCAGCGAGAACGGCAACCGATTTGGTGATCAGGTTTTCGGCTTTTTTAGGCTCATCAGACACCATAAGTGAAGCGCTTTTTGCCGCTAACGGTTCTAAATTGAGCATGATTTGGCTCCCATTAAAACAGCATTCATACGCCCAAAACCGCGCGTGGTCATGCCGCCGTAACCCAAGGCACTGGCAAGTTCCAAGGCTTTGGAGACGCGTTGGAAAGCATGGTCATATAGATCGGGAAAGCGCCTATCATCAAAATCAAGCTGGCCGAGGAATAATGTGCCGCGCGGCGTAGCTTCATAGGTAAATAACAAACCATCGGCACCGGCTCCGCTTTCAAAATCAATAGACACTGACGTGCGCGTTTCCAAGTTGGAGTTGACCAAGGCCGGGAATAAGTTGTCATGCACCAAAATCAAATTGGCCTTAATAAACTCCAAAGCTGGTTGATTGGCGAATGTAGGGAAGGGAATCACTTTTTTCTGGGCTTTCAATAACAACCAGCCAAGGTTCAAGCGTTCCGCGCTACCCGGTAAGTCCTGTGCAAACACCGTTTCTTCCGAAACGGGATGTAACTCTTTTGCGACCACGCAACCGGCCCGTTCCAACAAAAACGGCGTCGTCACCCAGCGCGGCCCCATCATGGTCGGTACCGGATAAGCGAAAATTTCCGCATCACGCACACTCAACAAACCAATCCGCGAAGTGCCCTCAGTATCGCCCTCGGCATAACCAAAAATTTTCGCGACGGGATCTTCCGCACCACGTTTATGATCAGTGCGATTTTGATTACCCTTATCTAAGGTATGCCGGGCGTAT
>CAIYOW010000100.1 GCA_903927955.1 uncultured Methylococcaceae bacterium
AAATACTGTATGGCTTCCATAACGGTAATCCATAGCCCCCCCCTACTTTTCAACTCAGGGCAATATCATACGTCAAAAAATCATAGATAAATCTGACCGACTAAAAGTCGGTGGTTTTAACCTTACTACGGACTAATAAACCTGCAACGGCACATCCTCGTATTGGCGGGCAAACAGCTTGTAGTACCGCCTGCCGAACTGGCGTTTTACAGCTGGTTTGCCCGCCGTAAATTGCACCACCAAAGCAGCTTGAAATGCCCTTGCGAAGGTGCGCCAGAAGCCGCCTATGCCGACGGCTATTTGAATGAATACCGGCAAATTGACCAAACCGACGCAGCAAAAGAGCGCACCGCCAAAGCACTCGCCCAGGGCATGGACAAAAAATTTTTTGAACAACGCAAATCGCGCATAAACCATAAATTAAAAGCGGAACTGGGCTATCATGCCGAAGCCTACTTAATCCAGACCATTGCCAGCCGACCGAATGCCCGTTTTGAGTTGGGGTTGGCGTCTTTTCAGATTGAATTTATATGAGCCAAACCATGACAACATCAATAGAAACCCCATTGCTCACCCAATCGTGCCGGATTGCATTGGCTGCTTTTTTGCACGATCTGGGTAAATTTGCCGAACGGGCCAAAATTCCGGTCAATCAGCAAACACTGGATGACAACAAGCAGCTGTACTGCCCGCATCACAAAGCATTTACCGATGCGCGGGGCTGGTTTAGCCACATCCATGCTGCCTACACCGGCATGGCAATGGACTTGATAGAAGATTATTTGCCCGACCTGACAGGCAGTGATTTTGCGCCGTTTGGCTCTTGGAAAACCACGGATGTGGATGACTCATTTATCAACGCCGCCGCCAAACACCACCGGCCAGAAAGCTTTTTACAATGGATTATCGCCACGGCTGACCGCGTGGCTTCGGGTTTTGACCGTGAAGAATTTGACCAATACAACGATGCCGCAGAAGGCACATCAACAGGCAAAAACCATTACACCGCACGTCAACTGACCTTATTTGAACAAATTAACAATTCCGAAAACACGGAAAATAGTTTCCACTACCGTTATCCCCTAAAACCACTATCACCGAATAGCCTATTCCCCCAACAAGCCAGCCAATGCGAAGGCAGTGACGACAAAGCCGCACAACAAGAATACCGTACACTATGGCAGGGCTTCACCGAAGCCTTAAAGCTAATGCCCAAAGCGCACCGCCAAAACTGGTCGTTGTGGCTAGACCATTTTGAAACCTTATGGGGCGTGTACACGCAAGCCATCCCCTCAGCAACGGCTTTCAACATCCGGCCCGATGTGTCGTTGTACGACCATTCCCGCGTGACCGCCGCATTGGCAACGGCATTGTGGCGTTATCATCATGAGCGCGGCGAAACCAGCCAAGACACCGCCAAGGCACTAAAAGACCAACATGAAAGTTGGCAAGAGCAGAAATTTTTACTGATACAAGGCGATTTTTTTGGTATCCAAAATTTTATCTTTGCCAGCGGCGGCGACACCAACAAACGCGCCGCCAAACTGCTGCGCGGGCGTTCTTTTTATGTCTCGCTGCTGGCTGAATGTGCCGCATTAAAAGTATTGGATGCCTTGGAACTGCCCGCCACCAGCCAAGTGATTAATGCTGCCGGTAAATTTATGATTGTCGCACCCAATACCGAAACTACCAAAAACCATTTACAACAGGTACGGCAAGAACTGGATGAGTGGTTTTTAAAGCACAGTTGGGGCGAGGCAGGGGTTGGACTAGCTTGGACAGAAGCTTCATGCAATGATTTTCGCCGTGGCAAACATAATGGGATAACCCCTTATAAAGAATTGATTAGCCGCTTGTTCAAACAATTGGAGGTGATAAAAAACCAGCGTTTTGCTTTGTGCAGCAACGCTAACGTACCGATAGTTTTCGAGGATTTTCTGGCAAGCTTTGATAATACGATGGGCGTATGCAAAATTGATGGACGTTCCCCTGCCAGCGAACAGCTTGATAAAGACACCTGTATCAGCTTGCTTGCCCATGACCACATTGAAATAGGGCATTGGCTAACCCGCCGTGAACGCATCCTAATAACGCGACAATCATTAGGGTTAACAAGTGCTTTAAAACTACCCTTATTTGGCTACCATATCAGTTTTATCGAAAATGAAGCGGAGCGTGGCAATTTTGCTAGTGAAGCCAAAAATGGCAATTTGTTGAGGGCCTGGGATTTTGCCCTACCTAAAACGGCTGATAAAGCCTTATGGAATGGCTATGCAAGACGCAGCATTAATGCCTACATTCCCCAGTTTGACGCAAACACCGAGGCAGAAACGGCATTGGGCAAATACAGCGGTGAAGAAAAATTGGATTGGGGCGATGCCAAAACACTCAACCACATTGCCTGTGAAGACCGGACATTAACAGAAAACCATCAATGGCAAGGCATCAGCGCACTATCCACCTTAAAGGGCGATGTTGATAACTTGGGTGCTATTTTTCAGGCAGGTTTGGGTGATGATGTCACCTTTAGCAAAACTGCCGCACTTTCTCGACAAATGAACGCCTTTTTTACCATTTATCTGCCGTGGTTATGCCAAACCGAATACCCTAATAGCTACACTGTATTTGCTGGCGGGGATGATTTTTTCCTGATCGGCCCTTGGTTATCGCAAATTAAACTGGCAGGTAGAATGCATGAAGAATTTAAAAGATATGTTGCTGTAAATTCACAAGTGCATTTTTCCGCTGGCATCAGCGTTACTAAACCAGGGCTGCCCATTAACCAATTGGGTGAAATGGCGGAAGACGCGCTGGATACAGCAAAAGCCCATAATCCTGAAACAAAAAACACCGCCCCCAAAAATGCCGTGACTTGCTTTAAGCAAACCATGCACTGGGAAGAATTTAGCCAACTGACCGGAGACCGGCTATCAAGCTTAATGCTGGTATGCGAAAAAAACAACCTAAGCACCGGTTATGTTTATGGCTTGCTCAATTTGATTGATATGGCAGAAAAAGTCAAAACGCAACCCGTAAACGCCATTTGGCACAGTTACTTTGCCTACCGCACAGCGCGGATGCTGGAACGTAACCGAAAACTGGACGATCAGCAGCGCAAACAAAGGCAATCTGAATTGGCGGCAGAAATTGCCAGCTCAGGTATTATCAAGCACGGTGGCAATTATCGGGTGGCTTTGTTTTGCCATCTGTACCAGCAACGCGACTGATCTACTTTAACAATCATCAAACCAGGAGAGACAACAATGGCACAAAATTTTCCGCCAAGACAAGGCCAAGGTAACTACGGTGGCAGAAACGACCGTGATAACAACCCAAAAATTGACACCTCAGAAATCCAGTTAAAAGACATTAAGGCCGATTTGTTCGACCGGATTGCCCAACAAACGGCAGTAACCATTGCTGACAATAAAAACAGCAACAAGCCCTCGCAATTACGCCGCTTTTACGATGAAATTGTCATGTGGGAGGGAAAAGTTAGCCAGTTTCCGGAAAAATTTGACGAATATCTGCCCTTTATCCGCATGATAAACGCCAAGGCAGCCTACGCGCTTGGGAGAAAATTGGTTGATGATAATTTTGTAACGCTTATCAATGTTTCACTAAAACAAGTCAATGACGTTAGCACCATGCGCCATTTCAAACTATTCATGGAAGCCTTTATGGGCTTTTACAAAGAAAAAAGACCCAAAGACTAACTGAGGCGAAAATTTATGCAACTTACCAAAATCCAAAAAATCACCGGACAAATTGAATTGCTGAGCGGCTTGCACATCGGCAGTGGCAACACCGAAATACACATTGGTGGCACTGACAATCCTGTTATAAAAAACCCGATCAATCAACAACCCTACATACCCGGCTCCAGCATTAAAGGCAAAATGCGTAGCCTACTGGAATGGCAATTGGGCGTGGTTGGACTAACCGATGGACACCCTTTAAGTTTTAAACACTTAAATGAAAAGAATTTGGACAGCAAAGACC
>CAIYOW010000101.1 GCA_903927955.1 uncultured Methylococcaceae bacterium
AAATACTGTATGGCTTCCATAACGGTAATCCATAGCCCCCCCCTACTTTTCAACTCAGGGCAATATCATACGTCAAAAAATCATAGATAAATCTGACCGACTAAAAGTCGGTGGTTTTAACCTTACTACGGACTAATAAAATAAATAATTTGAAAATGTTAGCATCTAGGCGGATTGACAAAATCCTGAAAGCTCGTAGTATTAAACACGATAGTATTATTAATAGCATCTTGAAATGGATTAGAATATAGAATAATAAATAATATATCAATTACTAGTGTTGTAGTAATTTGCTAGCCTAGCGAGAGTGTCGCTTAGAAACTTATTTCTGTCGTGTATATGTAGACGGCATCGGCGAAACATCGGTTGCAGCGAAACTGCAATTTGATTTAATATGGAGCTTGTAACGCTTCATATTGGTTGCGTTGGCGTGCGTTGCACCAAACACTGAAGCGGCCACCTAAATACATCAAATATAGTATGGTTAATAGCGGTCATGCTTGTTTCAATGATTCTTACATCCCAACCCCATTTTTTTGTATCCCATAAAAATGGTTTTGTTGTGTCTGACACGACTTCTCTCAGAGATGAAAAAAACATTGACAGGTTGATGTGGACACTATAATCTGGAGATGTTTGTTGTGTTCAAGTAGACCGTTGTCAAGACGGTTTATGAATTTTCTAAAAATCAATAACAAACAGGTCAACTGTTGGCAATTTCGGTGACCCAGTTGGCTTTTACTGTCCGAGTGACGAGATGAAACAGCGGACATCACCTTCCCCTTCAATAACCTTAATAACCTAGTAGAACAGATTTACCGGCTCATCGAAAAGATCACCGGAGTAATACTGGGGTTCAAATATTCCCATTCCACCTAAGCCACCCTAGACGGGATCGAAACCGCCTATTGTATGTAGCACGAGCAACTCGCAGGGAAGACGCTTCCCACCAATGTATCAATTTGGCAGTTCGGTTTTGCCCGCCAATCAGGACAAGTTCAGTTCTTGTAAAATATTTGCGACAGAACAAATTTTACTCTATGATATTTTTGCCGGAATTATTTAGTAGAAAATTTTTTTTCAGGATTTTATTCGGCATTTTTCAAAAAGTTCTAAGAGCTTTTCTTTTGCTCATCGGTGTCAGCACCGATTTCCCATTGACCACCAAGCGTCATAATCCAATGTAAATCTTAATTTTGAATGGGGCAGAAGCCTGATAGGCACAGCTTGTTAGGTCTGTTTTTTCCTTATTTTCCAATTAATTATTTTCACATCTAAGGTAACGATAATAATAGGATTAGTATTATTATCGCTTTGCACACAATACAAAAATTTTTTTCTTAGCTTCACAACTTCCCAACACCACAACTGCGTATTAAAAAATTATGAAATGATATTTTCGTTCAAAGTTCAATCACAGTCAGTGCGCTAACGCACATAAAGCAAGCTATTTTATCGGATGGGATAATTTTGACTTTTGGGTCTTCATGACAATGGGGACGGACAGAAGCAGTACTTTTCATCGGCCAGAATTTTTGCCTACACACCAGCTGCAGGCATTTTGGCAATAGCATAACTCAACTGAATTTCCCCAATTTAAATTATATGTACCTCAAAATTGCTCAATTTTTAGTGCTGCTCACCATCTACGGATTCACCGCCACTTCAGTGGCTATAGCCGCCACCGACCGTTTCGGTATCAATCAGATTAACCCCACTTTAGCAGGAGGAAAAGAGTGGGTTTCCACATGGGATAATGGCTCCAAACGCTCTTTTAAAGGCATAGACCCTCAGGATGCTTGGTTTGACGCAGATCATGGCAATGCTTCGTATACCGTTGACGGTAATGGCTTGTTCTCTATTTCTGGTCCGGTTCCCCGCATGTATATCCATGATCCGGCAAAACTGAATAGCTGGCATAATGTTGAAATGACTGTTTATGCCAAACGTGTTGCCGATACGGGTACAACTTATGGGGGCATTGTTGGTCTGGCACGCACCAACCACGGTACAACGGGGTCGGAAACCGCCAATCTGTGTGATACCCGTGGGATGTCAGCTAGGATCCGCTATGATGGGCATATCGACTTTGAAAAAGAAACCAGCCATCCCAATTCTACCGCTATTCAAAACAAAACTATTTGGGCCAACGGCTTTCCTAAAAACGTCTGGATAGGTTACAAATATATTGTTTATGATTTAGCCGACGGTAACGTCAAGCTAGAGTTGTGGATGGATCAAACTGATGGCTTAAACGGCGGCAATTGGATTAAAGTCAACGAATTGGTCGATACCGGCGTTAATTTTGGGGTAAATGGCACACCGTGCAAAGCAGGTATTGACCCAGCCATGAAACTGACGGCATCGGATAACCGCATTGGATCAGAATCTGGCAAACCCAATATCTCCGTTTACTGGCGTAGTGATAATGTCGGCGTTAACGGCTTAGTTTACAAGATGATGAGTGTGCGTGAAATCTTGCCTGAGGGTGCGATTATACCCGATACCATCCCGCCCGTGCTGAGTGCGATTACTGCGCAAACTATCGGTATGGATAAGGCGACTTTGACTTGGACAACCAACGAACCTTCTGATAGCGAAGTGGATTATGGGACGACAACGGCTTATGGTAGCACCAGCCCATTTGATGCCACGCTGGTGACTAACCATAGCGTTACCATTACGGGATTAACTCAGGAGACTCTTTACCACTTTCTGGTGAAATCCGATGACGCGTCCCATAATCAGGCAGTTTCTGGCGATAATAGCTTTAAGACTGCCAGTAACTGTTCAACCACTAGCGGCGCATGGGTCAGTACCCCATTGCCTACTGCGACAAGCACAATGACGGTGGAATTTGATGCCACGCCATCGGGTTCAAATATTGATGGGGTTTTTGGTTTATCGGACGGGACTGCATTGGGTTATAGCAACCTTGCGGCTATCGTCCGGTTTAATACTAGTGGGATGATTGATGCGAGAAACGGCGGCATTTATAGTGCACTTACTGCCATTCCCTATGTGGCGGGTAAGACCTATCGGTTTAGGTTGTATGCGAATTTAAGCAATCATAAATATAATGCGTATGTGAGTGACAACGGTGCTACGTTTCAACTCATTGGAAAGAGTTATGGCTTCCGGACAGAACAGTCGGCGGTTACTGCCTTAAGTAATCTGGCAATGATTGCAGGTGCGGGTAGTGCCACCGTTTGTAATCCTATTACGGTTACTCCATAATAGTTTCCGATATTTTTTGAGCGAGTGGTGGGCAAACAAAAACCGTTTGCCCATCTCATTTTAATATAAGTTTTACTTCGTATTTTCGACTGCTTCATAGGCATCAAAACTAACATCCATAAAATCGCTACGAATCCCCGCATACCCTTCATGCATAATACGTTCGCCATTTGCCCCATTATCTTCAACTTGCAGAATTTTAGTCCACCCCGAGCCGAATTGCGGATCGTTGAGATATAGGATTATATCAACCCCATTTCTTACATTGCTTGCCAATTCTGTTTTGATGCCAATCCAGCGATGGATAGGAAGCAAATTAGGCTGTGTTACGGGATGGTATTGACCAGGGTAAACGACGACAGATTTCAAAAAAGAGTAATGCCCGGCAATTTTCTTTTTCACCACGGCATAACCATCAACCCGAATACCAACATAATACAAATTATTGCTGTCCTGATAGCGATGAAAGAAAAACACGCCGTTGGATTGGTTACGGTTTGGGCTGCTCGACTGATTGATTTGGGAAATATTAAAAAATACCTGTTGGCTAAAGTTGGTAAATTTAGCCTGCGTCACTAAACGCAATAGGTTTTGTGGATAATAACCATTATCAGTGTCGGTCGGATTTGAGGCGGCATACAGCCCGCGAAAACGGTCGGTACTCTTCAGTTTACCTTGCACTGTGTGCAAATAACCGTTGGCACTCTGGACGTATGCACCTGAACTCAACCACCAATTAGCATTATTGCTGTCTTTCCGGTCACTTTTTTCGGTAATGACGGATGGGGTGGCATAGTCGAAATTATCCACCAGTGATGCCCCACAAGCCACTGTTGCAAAGCCCAAGACAACCAGTAACCACAGCGGCCTAATAAAGCTAGCTATTGCCGCTGGGCAGATAACCGGCAAACGCCAATTTATAGCCGCCATACTGTCATTCCTGCTTGCTCAAATTCTGTTGCCTGCAAATTCGACTTCACATCCATGATGCAACCGCCTTTGATCAATTTTTTCTGAAAATCTTCGACCAATAAGGAGGCGAATTTGTCATGTGACACTGCTGCAACAATGGCATCAGCTCTGGGCATATCATCCCATGCCAGTAGGGTTACGCCATATTCATGGTCTGCTTCTTCAGCGCTGGCATACGGATCGTGGACAAACACTTCCACGCCGTAACGTTGTAACTCGTTAATGACATCAATCACTTTTGAATTACGTAAATCCGCACAATTTTCTTTAAACGTCATCCCTAACACATTAACTCGCGCACCTTTAACATAGCTGCCACAGGAAATCATCACTTTAATCGTTTGTTCAGCGATATATTTGCCCATGCCATCGTTAATGCGACGGCCCGCCAAAATGACTTGGGGGTGATACCCCATTGTTACCGCTTTATGGGTCAAATAATACGGATCGACACCAATACAATGCCCACCAACCAAGCCTGGTGTGAACTTCATGAAATTCCATTTCGTACCTGCCGCTTCTAACACTTCGTTAGTGTCTATCGCCAACATATCAAAAATAATAGCCAGCTCATTCATCAGGGCAATGTTCAGATCGCGTTGGGTATTTTCGATGACTTTACAAGCTTCGGCAACTTTGATGCTGGAGCAGCGATGTACGCCCGGCACGACAATTTTTTCATACAGTTGCGCTATTTTTTCAAGGGTTTCCGGAGTATCACCAGAAACGACTTTACAAATTTTGGTTAAGGTATGTTCGCGGTCGCCAGGATTAATGCGTTCTGGCGAATAACCGACAAAAAAGCCTTCTTTCCACGTCAATTTAGATTCCATTGCCAACACCGGAATACACACTTCTTCTGTTGCACCCGGATAAACGGTAGATTCGTAAATCACCACCGCACCATGTTTCATATTTTGTCCGGCACAGCGGCTGGCACTAATCAGATAATGAAAATCCGGAATATGTGCTGAGTCGACCGGGGTCGGTACAGCGATGATAATAATATCCGCTTCCGCCAAATAGGTTGGGTCAGCGGTATATTCAGCGTGAACAGCAGCCCGCAAATCCTCTTCGTCTAATTCTTGGGAAGGATCAATGCCTCTTTTGCACGATTCGACTTTATCCACGGCAATATCGAAGCCAATGGTACGGTAATGTTTGCCAAATTCGACTACAAGCGGCAAACCCACATAACCTAGACCTATAACAGCAACAATCGGCATCGTATATCCTCTAATGTAAGTTTTTTTTAATAATGTAAATTGTAAGCAGATGTCCGTGCTTTTTTCATGTATGGCAAAAAGGCGATTTTGTAAATTGGCCAGAAATAAGTGCGACGCTTTTCTGACCACTGATATTTCCAACTAACCTCATTCCACCTTTACATCCAGCTAATACGTATACCGTCAGTCCATTCTTCAAAGTGGTATTTTTCTTGTAACTGGCTATCTGTGCTTATCTCATTTGTATCGTCATAGCCGCACAGTGCTTTGACTGTATCTACTGGTTGTTGCAAACAATTTTCCATATTTGGTTTCCCTTTATTAATACAATTGTTCATTATCCAATCGTTACCTTGCTTATAGTTGATATGGCTGTTTAAGCCAGGTTGATTGATGTTTCCCCATTCCAAAATCGCTATCCAGACGGATTCATCATAATATTGCCTAGAATTTGACAAGCACCCCAAGAAATGCGCTAAAGTTAGAATAAGTTGCCGCCTGATAGCGGTTTAAAGACAAGCTTAAGCTCATATCGTCTTTTACATTCCACTTAACACTGCCGGCACCATTGAATTGGAAATCGAAATTATTGCCGCCCTCTTTACCCGTTCCAGGCGCTAGCGTCAGTTCGGTGACAAAGGATTCTCCCCATTTCTTTTGCACATTGACCGGAACAGAAAAAGCCATGTAGTTATTGGGTGTCCACAAAAAAGGGTTATTGGTTTGGGTATCATCATGGACAAATAGTGCGCCTACAGTAGCATTGGGGTTGTGCCAAACCTTGCCGTCTAAGGATAATTCAGTACGGTTCCTTTGATTATTGTCGGTATAGCCAAAATACGCATGATTCAAACTTACACTGAGCGGATCGCTGATTTTGAAAGTAGCCCCACCCTTAACCCGCGTGAATGCCAAGTCATTTAATATTGCCGCAGCGGTAGTGACGTAAGTGTGGTCTGCCGCTATCGACAAATCTAGCCTATCTCCCACGCCTGAAGTCAGTTCAATCGCACCTACCGGAAACGTGGTGCCGGATTTTGCCGGAGGTGATGCAGTATTATTAGAAAAATCAGCAACACCCGCCGATAGTGACAAGCCTGACCTGAGTGCCAGCTCATAGTTGAGTTGACCGCCCAATTGGTTTCCAGTGGTTTCAAAATATTGTCGCTCGGTGCCCACGCCGATTTTTGCCGGATTGAGCGATTGTTTAAAATCCAAGTACTTGTAATAAGCTGACACTGATAACTTATCGGAAACGCCATATTGTAAGGATGGGCCGAGACTGTAATAACGGCGGTCGGCATTGTCTTCAAAATACAAACCATTTATTTGCACTGACGGACCAAGCCTACGGTCTAGGTTGATAATCTCTTTTTGAATAAGGGGGTCGTTTGGACGCAATACCTTAGCTAAACTCAAGTTTTTTCTCGCTCCGGCATGATCGCCGCTCCAATTTAAAATTTTGCCGGTGGTAGTCAGCAACTCCACTTTGTTGACAGCCCCCTCTTTCTCCAACGTATTGAGAATCTTCAATGCCTGTCCATAGCGCCCTGATTCCACATTAAGGTGTGCCAGCTTGTAAGATGTTGACATAGCAGGATCAATGGCTTTCAGTTGGTGGATAAGATCAGCACCTGAGTATGATCGTGGCACCTCGAAACGCGGCAGCATGAATCGGGGCGTGTCGCTGGTTGCCAGGTAAGTGTTGTCGACATTA
Source organism: uncultured Methylococcaceae bacterium (assembly GCA_903927955.1). Taxonomy (GTDB): domain Bacteria; phylum Pseudomonadota; class Gammaproteobacteria; order Methylococcales; family Methylomonadaceae; genus Methylovulum. The sequence continues at coordinate 7,153 of CAIYOW010000101.1, forward strand.
AACGCCAAGCTAAATTGCTTTTTCGCAATCGCTTGGTTGATGCTAAAGGCTTCCGGAGTATTGGAGAGTGACCGATGGCCTTGATCGCCATACGGAAAGGCAAAGGCAATAACTTTTGTTCCAGGCAATTCGCGGGCTATAGTTTGTTTGCAGGTGAGCATGTCTTGCTCGAGGCGAGCAGCAAATTCTTGGTTAGTTTCCAAACGACTAGCGGCTTTTAGCCACATCTTGTTAGCCAAAAAGTGGCCTAAATGGCCTTCGGCATCGACAGGGATATAGTGTTGTGCATCAGAGCCGTGGCACTGCATATCCCAGCGTTGGGTTGCGAGCATTTTTTTCACAATCGGCCAGACTGCCGCATACGGCTGATGCATTGCCACATCTTCCACCGGTACAAACATGGTTGCCCGAAAGCCTGTCTCCTCAAGTACCGGATCGGCATATTTGAAACTATCCGCCCGCGCATCATCAAAAGTAATCAACAACGGTTTATTAGGCATAGAACCTTTCCCGTCAAGAAATGCCAACAACTGGCTGATGCTGACCGATTGATAGCCTGCTTTTTTAAGTGCCAATAGTTGCTCACGGAACTTTTTCAGAGGCACGGTGTCGCGGTGATCGGATACGGTGATGCCGTGGTAAAGCAGAATCGGAATCGTAGGGAGTTTTGTTGTCTGAAGTGCGTCATTCAGCATGGCAAAACCCTGTTTCTTATCGCCAGCGCGATAACTCAAATCAGCTAGATTTTGTTGCAACGCCGAACTGTTTGGTAAAAACGCGCTGTTTTTGGTGAGCGTTGTCCGAGCCGCTGCATACTCTTCTTGTTCTTGGTAAGTCGTGGTCAGTTGTTTGTTGACATCGATTGAAGCCGGATATTGGGCTTGCAAGTGCTTTGCATAGGCAATCGATTCGTCAGGCTGGCCTTGTAGCCTTAGGGTCTGGACAATATCAATGGGTGCGCCACTCTTTATCGGATCCATAGCGGCGGCGTGGCGAAAATCTTGGATTGCCGCACCATACTGGATTAGCGCGGCATCATGATGGTTTTCTTTATCGAGACGTTCACCTAATTGCACGCGCATTTTGCCTAGGCGACTGAGTTTTTCTACGCTTGGTGAAATAGTATTTTGGCGGTTCGTCCAATAAATGGCGGATTCAAGATTGCCCGCAAAGATGGCATCATCGGCAAGTAAGCCAATAGCCATTTCATTATTGGGTTCTTGGGCAATAACGCTATTGGCAAGATGAATGGCTTGATCGTGCTGTCCACCTCTATGCAAAAGCATGGCAAGTTTAAGTTGCCACTTGGTTTGCTCTGGATGTTTATCGACAAGAAATCGCCACTCACGCTCGGCTAATTCCCAATCGTCCGCGGCGGAAGCATGTTCTGCTAGACGGATGCGGACATTTTCATTCTCGGGATGCTTTGCCAAATAGTTTTGCAACAAAGCTATAGATGTCGTGTAGTCATGCTTTTCCCAGTAACCGTGGGCTAAGCCCAATACAGCGGTGCTATCATCAGGGTCTAATTGCAGGCTTTGTTTAAAGTAAGCCGATGCTTCGTCTTCATTACCCGCATCGTTAAGAATCGTGCCTAAACGGCTGAGCTTTTTTGCATTAGGATTATTTTCGGGAATAGACTTCAATAGGATTGCCGCCTCCGAGCCGCGCCCCATAGCGACCAAACTTTCTGCAAGTGCGGTTGTGGCCTGAATATCGGTGGGTGAATGACGCAACAGCGTTGTTAACTCTAGCTCAGCGGCAGGGTAATTTTGTTGGGCAGAAAAAATTCTCGCCCTGCCCAAAGCCGCGTCATGATCATTAGGCGACTTTTCCAAAACTTGCCGATAGGCATCCAAACCTTGTTGCCAAAGCTTGTCTTGTTCACTCGCGCGCCCAATCGCCAATAATGTCGGCAAATCCCTAGGCAGGTTTTGTAACAGTCCCTGCCAAATACTGTAAGCGGCTTCATTGCGTCCGGCTTTGCGCAGGCTTACCCCTAAACCACGCCAAGCGGCGAGCGTTTCCGTATCGGTTTTTAGTTTTAAACTGGCTTTATACGTTTGCGCCGCTTGCGGGTATTTGCCCAATTCCGCTTGCACTTTAGCTAAGCGGTTCAAATTATTAGGCACGGGTTCTACGGTGGCAAGCATCACTAATAACAACTCTGCATCTTGGTAATGGTGTTGCCCGATTAGGGCATCGGCAAGCAGGGATTTTGCTAGCGTATTTGATGGGGCATCTGCAAGTGCTGCTCGCACTTCCTGTTCGGCAACGGAAAACTCATGCAGAGCCAGCAATAGCCGAGTTTTCCCCAAATGAGCAGGCAAGTCGTGCGGTTGTAAAGTCAATAGCTTGGTGTAATAGCCGTTAGCCTCCTGCCAACGCTGATCTTGCTCATTGGCTTTACCCAGTGCGGACAGTGTCAACGCATCGTCAGGAAACCCCTTAAGCAAATCAGTCCATATTCGATAAGCCCGTGGTTTCTGCCCTAATGCCCAATAGCTCCAACCCAGACCACGCCATGCCGACAAAGAACCTCTGTCTAGTACCAATGCTTGTTCAAATGCTTGTCTAGCCTCATTAAATTTATTGTCTGCATATAAACTGTTGGCATGATCTAATACGGGGCCAACGAGTGCAGAATGTGCGTTGGCATGTGATGGCGCAGAAAGTAACAGCAAGGCCGCGCCTAGCAAAATAGGTTGGTTGGCTAGCTTACATGGCAACCAGTGAAACTTGGGGTGAAACCGATTTACCATTGGTAGCCCCTTATGATGATTAGGTTAATGAAACGCCCTGTCATTCGCTTATTGCGCATGTTTCCCCGATGAGTTGTTATTTTTAAATTGAAAACACAGTGCTTCATGTAGGATCAATTGGTTTTAGCCATTAGCCAGAAAGCCTGTTTTTCAGTCGGGTCAAATATATTCAATTTAGCGGCTTTAATCTGTGCGGTAGCGAACATAAGGCCGTGCATATAATCTGTAGATTAACGCCAACAGACTGATTAAATTCAATAAATAATGGAGTTTGTTAGGCAAAAATGTACTTGTGGCATTGGTTTTGCTATGTGCGCTAACGAACGGAAGTCATGTCACCCCACTGGTATATTTCGGCGCAACGTCTCTCATATCCCGCCTTTTTTACAGATGACTGGCTGGATTTCGTTCTAAAGAACCTTAATGCCATTCCTGCCTTGCGCGCAGTGCATCAGCAGTGCATCAATTGGTAGATAAACAGTTAACTCCGCTTCCCCGCCCCAGCCTACAATGGCCCCAACCTTTTAGAGAGGAAATAGCAAGATGTCATCAATGGATGAAAAGGTTTTAGTGACCGAGAGTGGTATTAGCCTCGAAGCACCTTCGACGTTCCCGGCTTCCCACGTTATGAAACGTCTACTTATTGTGATCGCAGCAATGGCACTCATCGCGTTTGCAATGGCGACTGTCATTGGCTTGCGCATGAGCAATATTAATTTTTATTGGTATAGCCCCCTGGCAAATTTGTATTCCTTGGCTATAGCGGGCTTTATTTTTTCCCGCTTTGTATTTTCGCTGGTTTACCGCACCCCAAAAGATGTTGGCATCACACCTTCGGTGAGCATCATCATCACGGCGTTTAACGAAGAAGATGCCATTTACCGGACAGTTGAATGTTGTTACGCCATTGACTATCCGAAACGGCTTTATGAAGTGATCGTTGTGGACGATGGCTCGTCGGATGCCACAGTCGCCGAAGTCAGACGCGCCCAAGAACGCTGGCCCACCCTGAAACTGCATGTGTTCGAACGCAATAAAGGCAAGCGCGAGGCCATGGCGGCGGGGGCTTATGATTCCACGGGCGAAATTTTGGTGTATGTCGATTCAGACAGTTTTGTCAGAAAAGATGGTGTCCATAAAATAGTCCAAGGTTTTGCTGACCTCAGGGTGGCGGCAGTTGCCGGACATACAGAAGTTGCTAACGTCACTGAAAATAGCCTGACGAAAATGCAACAAGCTCGCTATTACGTGGCTTTCCGGGTGATAAAAGCCGCCGAAAGCATTTTTGGTACGGTGACTTGTTGCCCTGGTTGTTTTTCGGCTTACCGCCGCAGCTGTGTCATGGAAGTTTTGGAACCTTGGTTAGGCCAGCATTTTTTGGGCATTCAAGCCACCTTTGGTGATGACCGTAGCTTGACTAATTATCTGTTACGCAAATATCGGGTTATATATGCCGCCGATGCTGTTGCAACCACTATCGTGCCGGAACGTCATAAGCAGTTTTTGAAACAACAACTGCGCTGGAAGAAATCTTGGTTTCGGGAAACTTTAATTGCTGCAACTTTCATGTGGAAAAAGCATCCGTTTGCCGCCATCGCTTTTTACGCGCAACTGCTGTTTCCCATCATCGCACCGATTTTAATTTTACGGATTTGCTTATGGTTGCCCATTGTTCACGGCGATTTGGTGTCTCCAGTCATTTATTTGCTGGGAACAGTCATGATTGGTCTTATGTTTTCGGGTTATTATCTTTTTTGGAAAAATGACCGTTACTGGATTTATGGCCTGTATTTCACGCTGTATTACTTGATATTTCTGGTTTGGCAAATGCCGTATGCTATCGCCACCCAACGTGACAACAGATGGGGAACACGATGACCGCCTTTAAAAACCCAATAGAAATGCAGCCTATTCATGTTTCCCACTGGAAAAACCTAGGATGGTGGTTACTTTTAATCAGTGTGCTGTTGGCAGCACATGAGTTGCCCAAATATATGGTCAACTTTTCTTTGCCTGATACTTCTGCCAATACTACGAAAGTAACTGGTACTGAGGAGAACGAAGCTTTTTTGGCCTTGGTGTTCGGTAAAGTCAGTGCATCCCATGCCTTGGCAATCCCCGCCAAGGCATTTACAGACCAGCTCAATGCCTTGAAACAATCAGGCTATTCTTCGGTGCGTTTGGCGCAAATCCAACGCTGGCGGGAAAGCGATGTCGCTCCCTTACCCAAAAAACCCATTTTATTGACGTTTGAAGAAGCCAACCGTGAAACCCTAGAGATTGCCGATCAGTTATTGCTTAGCCTAGGCATGACTGGGCTGGTTTTTGTCGATACCGATTTGCTGGATCAAGCCAATATCAACTTGGTTTCTTGGCATAAGTTGGAATTGATGGCTAGAAGTGGTCGCTGGGAAGTCGGTGTATCCGGTTGCCCAAATGGAGTATCCAGCAATCTGGCGGAACTCCCCCAACGGATTATCCGGCAACGCAATCTTTTAGAACATCGTCTGCAAATTCCAGTGCTTACCGCCGATTGCTCGCGATCATGGGATGCCGGGCAAAATGACGGTGCGTCTGTTTGGTCTGACGGTTTGCACCTAGCAGGTTTACGGACGGGTTTTGTCGCCGCACCTTTCGGTGCCAATTACCGGACTGACCCTGAAGCCAGCTTAAGGCGCATCCGTGTTTCCAAAACGTGGGGCCCAGCGGATTTTCTTACCCAATTGGCTAACCACGCGCCGCGTCGTGAAGCTTATATGGAGACATTCCAATCTAGCCAATCCGTTAGCGCATGGGTGGTTGATACAGGTGAAATAGCTGTCGATAACGGTCACCTTAGAATATCGACCAGCGACGCTGAAAAAGGTGCCTTAATGATGCTAAGTGGCACCGAAAAATGGCAAGATGCGGAGGTTGAGGTGCAGTTGAGCAAGCAACCCGAGGGGCAATTTTGGTTATCATTGCGCTATGGCACAAAGCAGCCCTCGGTGCGTCTAGGTATCGCTGAAGGCCAAATTATTTTGCAAGAACACGACCGTAATGGCGTTTACCGTCAGCTTGCCAGCCAAGCATCGCCAACAGCAGACATTACCTTGAAACTGAGGATGGTGGGTTCGCGTGCCATTGCCTATTTGAACGGACAAGCATTATTGGCGCGACCTATTGCGCTACCGGAAGGTGCCGATCATGGGGCGTTCGCCTTGGCGGTTTGGACTAAAGACGGAGCAGCTGAAACGATTGGGGCAAGTCAGGCATCCGCAGAAATCGTTAAAGTCAGTGCCATCCCGCTTTTTCCTAAAAGCGCTATTATTGCCGCGTCACCCAGCGTCCAAGCATGGAACCAGCTTCGACAACATTCGGAAGAGCTTACTACGGTCAGCCCGTATTATTTTACTTGGCAAGGCAGCCAAGCACAGGCATCTGCCAACAACGATAATACCTTGGAAATATTTGCCCGTTTCCATCACTTACGATTTTCCCCCGCATTATTTATTGACAGTGACTCGCCGTCATCTGATCAAGCCAAGCTAACCGAACAAGCGTTAATTTGGCTGTCAAACCCTTCTTTTGATGGCCTAAATATCGTCATCAACGATGCTATGGCAAAAGACCGTTGGCGAACATTTTTAAATGAGCTAAACCAGCGTGTTAGTCAAACGGGTAAATCTTTGACAGTGACACTACTGGAAAATACCAGCCAAGCGTTTGCCTTATCCACGCATGATCCATTACTACTGGTTGCCGCTAATGGCGATTTACCCACCGGCCCTCGTTTGTTGTATCCGCCCAGGCTGGCGCAACGCAACTAATGGCGAGGACTAAAATCTTCGCCCCTCTCTGCATTCCGCTTCCAATATTTTCATCGGCTGACTTTTAAATTCAGTCAATACCCTCCTCGCCTGTCTAGTGTTTAGGCAAGCTTACCTTCTAGTTCCCAATCATCAATAAGCAATGTTTAGCGACAGTAAAGGTAGCCAAACAGTTAAAGGCCCATACCATGAATAAAGTTAATTTTCTAAACAAAACAGTTTTGCAAAGCACGGTAAGAGAAGGTGCAGATTATCAAAACGGCACATATTTACGCCTTCGCAGTATTCTACAATCACGCGCTTTGTCATTGGCAATCGTCATTATCACAACGGGGATGATGGCGGGTAGCTTGCAAACCGCTTGTGCCGGCACACCGCCGTTACATCTTAGTTTGAGCGGCCCTGAGCATGTTCAAGCAGGTAAACCGATGGACACTATCGAAGTGCGCCTAGTAAATCCGGGTAATGAAGCAGCAAATTCACGTTTACGGTTGTTTATTCATGATCAGGAAGACCGCGAAGTACAAACAGACGACATCAAAATAGAGCTTCTTGAAAAAAAAGGCTGGCGATACCTATCGGCTGAAGTCATTGATGGCGGCATCATGGCTGCTATTGGCGCAGCAGGCGATAAAAATAACGTAAACCATAAAAAAGGTGGATTCCATATCAGTAAAAATGCCACTCAACATTGGCAAATACGCCTGACTTTCCGTCTACCGGGTCGATACACATTAGTTGCGGGCGTTTCCCCCGATAACGGCTCCACTCACTTGGCGAAACCTGCCAGCATGAAAATTGAAGCATTATGAAAAAGTCAGCTAAAGGTATTTCAGCAAATTCACCCTATCAAACTTGGCTTTTCTTAGGCAAGTTGGCAATATTGGTTTGGCTTTCAATTTGCAGCTTGATCCAGACGGCTCAAGCCGCACCCATTTCAGTACAGTTTCTTACCTTGGTATCGTTAACTTTTGATGATGGCAGAAACCAATCTAAGGCCCGCGAGCTATTGGCAAAACACGGGATGCAAGGCACGTTTTATATCAATTCCAACCGAATTGGTATTGGTGCGCCATTTTTATCAAAGGCCGAACTTGATGGTTTAGCGGCAGACGGTAACGAAATCGGCGGTCATGACATCAACCATGTCGACTTGGCAACTTTGTCCGATGCTGCCCAATATGCTGCCATCTGCAATGATATGCAAAATTTGGCTAATTGGGGTTTTCCGATCCAATCTTTCGCCTATCCCTACGGTTCTACTGGACCAACCACCCAAGGCCTATTGGCAGCTGGGTGCGCAGGAATAGGCACTTATGAAAGTGCCCGGGCTGTAGGTGGTTTGGCCTCAGGCGCAATTTGTACCGGTTGTCCTTGGGCGGACACTATTGCGCCGGTGAATCCTTACTATATAGCCACCAACAATTCTGTCATATCAACGACTACCCTTGCTGATTTACAGACCTATGTGACGCAAGTGGAAAATAATGGCGGCGGTTGGGTGCCGCTGGTTTTCCACAATATCTGCGATAGCTGTGGCAGCAGCTTAGCGGTAAGTCCGGCGCTCTTAGAAACTTTTTTGACTTGGTTAGATGCACGGACGCAACAAAGCACCTATGTCAGAACGGTGCATCAGGTAATGTCCGGCGATTATCCGCCGCCACCGCCACCGCCTTTGGTTGGCACTAATGTGTTGGTTAACCCGTCGTTAGAATTGAATACCGGCGGCATTAACCAAGCCGACTGTTGGCAGCACAATGGTTATGGTACGAATACTTTTAATTGGCAGCGTTCCAATGACGCGCATACGGGCAATTTTTCCCAACAGGTGCGGATTACCAACTACAACAGCGGTGACCGTAAATTGATGCCGACCTTAGATGTTGGACAACCAGCAGGGGGCTGTGCACCGGCCGTGATGCCAGGAACTATATACCAGCTCAGTGCCTGGTACAAAGCCACCGCCCAATCTGTTGTCGTGTTATTTTATCTCGATGCAAACGGTGTCTGGCAAATTTTGTTATCTGGCCCGCAACTGCCTGCAACAAGCACATGGTCGCAAATGACCTACTACCTAAACGGTGTTCCAGCAGGAACTAAGGCAATCAGTTTTGGCATTGCCTTAAATAGTGCCGGTACACTGATTACTGATGACTACTCAATGGCGGCAGTTCTGGACAGCCCCCCTCCCGTAGATAACACTCCTCCTAGCATTGTTGGTTTTACACCTGAAAATCAAACGGTTGTTACTGGAGTAGTCAATCTAACTGCCTCTGTCACTGATAATGTGGCTGTCCATCATGTTAATTTCCTTATTAATGGTACTGTATTTGCCACAGATAGGACTAATCCGTATGTGGTGGCATGGAATTCGGCATCGGTAGCAAACGGTAATGTAACTTACTCGGTTAGTGCATTTGATATTGCAGGTAACCAAACCGTTTCAGATATCAGGCAACTGACAGCCCAAAATGACTTATCACCGCCAGTCATCACGTTTAACCAACCACCAACACCTATTGAAGCGGCTACCGTATCCGGTCAGCAATCCATTTCAGCAACCGCCACTGATGATGTAGGTGTCGTGAAGGTGGATTTTCTCGTCAACAATGTGGTGGTTGCGTCGGATAATGTCGCCCCTTATGCATTCACTTGGAATTCGTTATTGAATGCCGATGGTGCGGCAAGTCTAAGCGCGGCAGCATACGATGCCGTTGGCAACAGCACAGTGACTACCGCGATCAATGTTGTCGTCAACAATTTCCCAAGCAATTTGTTGTCGAATCCCTCGCTAGAAATTGACGCCAATAATAATGCGATTGCCGATAACTGGCAACGCGGTGGCTTTGGTACGAATAGCTATATTTGGACACGCCTAAAGGGTGCCGGGTTAGCACACAGCGGTAACTTCGCAGAATCCTTACAAATCACCAGCATCACTAATGGTGACCGTAAACTATTGCAAACGCAGGATACGGGAATACTGGCGCCAGCGGTGGTTGCCGGAACACGCTACACCTTACGCAGTTGGTATAAATCGACCACTACCACTGGCTTTGTGGCCTATTACCGGAGTGGTGCGGGAGTTTGGACATACTGGTTATCTAACAAAAATTTTATAGCCAGTAACGATTGGGTACAAGCTAGCTTTACTACACCGCCCATACCAGCAGGCGCAACCGCATTATCTTTTGGTTTATATTTGAATACTATCGGCACCTTGATCACTGATGATTACGCCTTAGAAATTGCCCCGCAAGCGGCTAAGCTAAAATAAGCGCCATCACCATTAGTCATCCTGCAATAGGCATTTGGTTTTAGGCAACCAAGTATCATTCCCATTGCAGGGCTACCACGCCGCTTATTGATCTTACTTCCCCATTCCGTAAATTTTATTGTTGGTTTTTATTCCTCTAAGTACGCTACCGCACCGCCCTTATTTAGCATTAGCCCTATTCTGCACGTTGGGTAACAGAAACCTTTTTCGCGCAATTTTGGCAAACATTATTCATTGGCATCATTAAAGCGTAAGCCCTCTGGTCGGCGTGATTATGATTCTATACACCCGCTTTTAACATGGCAGATACGACTGGTAACTTCCAGTCAAACAGGAGAATTCTATGTGTGGAATCGTTGGCGCGGTCGCGCAGCGTAACGTTGTACCCATCCTTTTAGAAGGTTTGAAGCGTCTTGAATACCGTGGCTATGATTCATCGGGACTGGCGGTTATCCATAATGCACAAATTCACCGCGAACGTCAGGTTGGCAAAGTCTCAGGACTAGAAGCGGCAATCCAAAAAAAACCCATCCATGGCAACCTTGGCATTGCCCACACCCGTTGGGCGACGCACGGAAAACCTACGGCAAGCAATGCTCATCCGCATGTTTGCCGCGATATTGTCGCAGTGGTCCATAACGGAATTATAGAAAACCATCAAGCGTTACGTATCGAACTGATTGCAGCAGGTTATGAGTTTACCTCTGAAACCGATACGGAAGTCATTGTCCACCATATATACAGAGAATTGCAAAGTGGCTTAACGCTATTCCAATCAGTCAAAAATACTGTCAAAAAATTGCAGGGGACTTATGCCTTAGGTGTTATGTGCCAAGATGATCCCGGTACTTTGGTCGTGTGCCGAAAAGGTAGCCCGTTGGTTATCGGTATTGGCAATGGTGAACATTTCATCGCTTCTGATGTTTCAGCATTGTTGGCCGTTACCCAACGTTTTATTTTTCTTGAAGACAGTGATATTGCCGAGCTAAAAAAAGATAGCCTAGTGATTTTTAATGGCGATGACCAGATCGTCAGCCGCCCGATCAAGAAAAGCGCACAAAAGGCTGATGCAAGCGACAAAGGCAGTTATAAGCATTTTATGCTCAAGGAGATTTATGAACAGCCCGCTGCAATTATCGCCACCTTAAAAGACCGTTTCGTAGGACAACGTTTTCAAGAAAACGCTTTCGGCATGAATGCAGCCGAAGTTTTCGATCAAGTCAAACGCGTACATATTGTTGCTTGCGGCACCAGTTATCATGCCGGTCTTATCGCCCGTTATTGGTTGGAAGAATTGGCTGGCATACCCTGCAATATCGAAGTCGCCAGCGAATTTCGCTACCGTAAACCGATCATTTCCGCTGACACCTTAGTGGTTACCCTGTCGCAATCCGGTGAAACTGCTGATACTTTAGCAGCCCTGCAGGAAGCCCAAAAATTAGGGGCTAAGTATTCCCTGGCAATTTGCAATGTGCCAGAAAGCTCTTTAGTCAGGGAATCGGATTTGGTGATGCTAACCTGTGCCGGAACTGAAATTGGCGTAGCCTCAACTAAGGCTTTTACCACCCAATTGGTAGCCTTAATGTTGCTGACCTTAGCACTGGGCAGACGTTTTTCGCTAGATGAAGTGACCGCACAGCGTATCACCAAAGAATTGTTGGCTTTGCCGAACAAGATAAAAAATGTGCTGAAACTGGATGCCAGCATCGAAAAACTGGCCGAGCAATTTGCTGAAAAACAGCACGCATTATTTTTAGGACGCGGCACCCAATATCCAGTGGCGATGGAAGGCGCATTGAAACTCAAGGAAATTTCCTATATCCACGCCGAAGCTTATCCCGCCGGAGAATTGAAACACGGCCCTTTGGCCTTAATTGATGCCGAAATCCCTGTGATTGCTGTTGCTCCTAACAACGACTTATTGGAAAAGCTTAAATCCAACCTACAGGAAGTCAGCGCGCGTGGCGGACAACTCATCATTTTTATGGATGAATGCCTTAAGCCAGAAAACGGCGATAATATCCAAACCATACAAGTGCCCAAAATCGGCAATGAACTCGCCCCCATCCTGTACACCATCCCTTTACAGCTGTTAGCCTACCACGTTGCTGTACTTAAAGGCACGGATGTTGATCAGCCAAGGAATTTGGCAAAATCGGTGACGGTGGAATAGCGGAGATAGTAGCCGCAAATATTGACAAGAAGACTAGGCTGACTTGATTGGCAGGCACAATTAGCCTGCCAAATTGAGAGATTGCTGGTAAAGTGGAAGTGCCTTTCCGGCAAGCAGCCACATACCTGACGTTCGGTCAAAGTCGTTCGACAAAAACATTGTCAAGCGCCTCCTTACCATACCTAAGTTTCAAAATACTGTAACAACAGTTGCACAGCACGGTTGCCGCGATATTCATTAATGTCCAATTTATAAGCCGCTGTGATCTTGCGGGTGCCTTGCCATTGCTCGGGCGCTTCCACAAAAAAAGCAATGGCATCCAGCAACAATTGCCCGCCCGGCTTCCTTAACACCCATTTTAAATGACGCTGCCCGACAATACGCACCTGCACCACTTCAAATGTGCCTGCAAAAACAGGTTCGGGAAACCCCTGCCCCCAGGTTGCGGCCCGCTCCAGCTCATCTGCTACGGCAATCGTCATCTCTTGTTCGGACAATTCACCATCGACCATGATGGTTTGTTCTAAATCGACATCCACCAAACGTTTTTCAACCACCTCATTAAAAGCCAAGGCAAACGCAGGATAATCATGCAGGGCTATGCTCAGGCCCGCCGCCATAGCATGGCCGCCAAATTTGCTAAGTATTTTGGGGTGGGCGGAGGCAACATCGCTTAAGGCATCGCGGATATGTAAGCCGGGAATGGAGCGGGCCGAACCTTTTATGACATCTTTACCGGCGGGGGCAAAGGCAATCACCGGACGGTGCAGGCGATCTTTAATCCGCGCCGCCAAAATGCCTATGACTCCCTGATGCCAATCGGCATCATACAAACACACACCTGCCGATAGATGGTTATTTTCTAAAGCATGGCTATCTTCCAGCAAGGCCAGTGCGGCAAACTTCATTTGCCCTTCTATATCACGGCGTTCGTTATTCAGTTCTTCCAATTTTAGGGCGATACTTTTGGCATGTTGCAGGTCATCCATCAGCAGACAGCGTATCCCCAAGGCCATGTCATCAATACGTCCGGCGGCATTGAGCCTTGGCCCCAAGGAAAAACCCAGATCAGAAGTAGTCAGTTTTTGCGCCTGCTTGCCCGCCGCTTCAATTAATGCCAACAAGCCCACATGGGCTTTGCCAGCCCTTATCCGCATCAAACCCTGAAAAACCAAGGTGCGGTTAATTCGGTCCATAGCCACCACATCGGCAACCGTACCCAAGGCGACAAAATCCAGCAATAGTGCTAAATTGGGTTCGGGTAGTGTTTGTTCGGCAAACCAACCCTGTTCACGCAAACGCGCCCGCAGTGCCATTAACACATAAAATATCACCCCCACTCCGGCAATCGCTTTGCTGGGGAAAGCATCATTAGGCAAGTTAGGGTTGACAATGGCATCAGCATCGGGCAACTGTTCGCCCGGCAAATGATGGTCGGTAATCAACACATCAATCCCCGCTTGCTTGGCAAATAACACCCCTTCTATACTGGAAATGCCGTTATCGACCGTAATCAGCACATCGGCTTGCTGTTGTTTGACCAATTCGACAATTTCAGGGGTCAATCCATAGCCATATTCAAAACGGTTCGGTACTACAAATGATAGTTGCGTGGCACCCATCAGCTGCAAGCCCTGCATAGCCACCGCACAACTGGTTGCCCCATCGGCATCAAAATCGGCAACAATACAAATATGCTGTTGCTGTTTGATAGCAGTTATCAAGCGCCCAATCAAAATCTCCATCCCCGACAATAACCAAGGCGACGGCAGTTTTGCTAAGGAACGGTCCAAGTCAGCACTTGAAGTGATACCTCTTGCCAAAAACAGCCGTTCTAATAAGGGTGAAGTGTCCTCAAATTGGCCAAGTTGGTTGCTTAATGGACGGGTGACGATGCGCCTTTTGACACCTTGGTGATACATGGAATATGTCCTTTTAATCACATATCAGGCATCATTGGCCTTCTAGCGGAAAACTACTGACAATCAATTGCCCCAGAGTGTAAATGGAATGGTAGTCATACTTACTCCCTAGTTTTGGTTCCCAATACCGCCCATGAGCAAGCCAGTGCCTATATTTGAATGCGCCTATCAATTCTGAAACAATGTAATTTGGAACATCACTAGGGTGTTTCCAAGAATTGAATATGTCTTGCTCTAAGGAAGCTTCATTACCTTTTAGGTCAAAAATTTCTTTGAATGTGCGGGATAAAATATCTTTTTTTTCCTGTAACATCTCTGTAAATAATCTATGGAAATATCGGGTATATTTTTGCAGTTAAACCCAATAATTCTCCAACACCACCACCGACATCGCCCTAACTAAATACCCCCCCGCATCAACAACCTGTTGCTGTGCCGGCGCAACAATATCCAACGGTGCTGGCAAGGCGGTATCTAACGCTAAACACCATTGTTTGCTTTCAATAGCAGGCAGTTGCAGGGTGATATTTTGGTCTGACATGTTCAGTATGATATGTAAGTCGAATTCGTTGTCATCAACCCCTGCTAAGGTAAATGCCAACAAACGGGCTTCTGGGTTGAACCATAAGGGGGAATATAGCTCAGTGCCGTGCCAGGCAATATCAGGCATTTTGCCTTCCACCGTTGACCTGCCGGTCAAGAACCGCCGCCTCATCAATGAGGGATGCCGCTTACGCAAGGCTATCATGGCACTGACAAAGCGTATCATTTCGGCATTTTTTTCAGCCATACGCCAATCCAACCAACACAGTTCGTTGTCTTGACAATAACCGTTGTTATTGCCTTGCTGGGTATTTAAAAATTCATCGCCCGCCAATAACATCGGTACGCCTTGGCTAAGCAAGAGGATGGCAAAGGCATTTTTGGCTTTTTGAATGCGCAGACGGACAATGTCGGGGTTATCCGTTTCCCCTTCAACGCCGCAGTTATAGCTGAGACTGTTATTGCAACCATCGCGGTTGTTTTCGCCATTAGCCTCGTTGTGTTTGCTGTTGTAGCTAAACAAATCGTACAGCGTGAAACCATCATGGCAGGTAACAAAATTAACGCTGCTGATTGGCAAACGCCCCTGATGTTCATATAAATCACTGCTGCCGCATATCCGCGTGGCCAATTCAGTGATCAGACCGGCATCACCGCGCAGGAAACCGCGCACGGTGTCGCGGTAACGACCGTTCCATTCCGCCCAGCGATAACCCGGAAAACTGCCGACCTGATACAGTCCGGCGGCATCCCATGCTTCGGCAATCAACTTGGTTTTGGCCAATTCCTTAGATAGTTCTATGCCCCACAACACCGGTGGATCATGCAATACGTCGCCATTTTCCCCACGCGCCAAGGCACTGGCCAAATCGAAGCGAAAACCATCCACATGCATTTCAGTGACCCAATATTCTAGGCAACTGATAATGAAGGCCGCCACTAAGGGATGGTTGGCATTAACCGTATTGCCGCAACCGGTGTAATCGCGGTAAATGCTTTTATCATGTTGGTTCAGATGATAAAAAATATCGCCACCGACCCCCCTAAAGTTCATCACTGGGCCATTAGCCCCAGCTTCGGCGGTGTGGTTGAACACCACATCCATGATGACCCCGATACCCGCTTTATGCAACGCCTTGACCAGATCACGGAATTCGTTGATATGGGTGCCTTGTCCAGGAGTGACACAATAGCCGGGGTGGGGGCTGAAAAAACTGTGCGTGCTATAACCCCAGTAATTTTTTAAGCCAAGGTTGGCAGTGTTGGCGGGTACATCTTGTTCATCAAAAGCCATGACAGGCAACAGCTCAACATGACTGATGCCTAATTTTTGCAGGTAAGGTATTTTTTCTGTCATACCTGAAAAAGTGCCCGGGTTGTCCACATCGGACGAAGGATGCCTAGTAAATCCCCCCACATGAACTTCGTATAGGATAGCTTTTTCACTACTGATGCGTAACGGAATGTCGCCTTCCCAGTCGTAATCGTTGATATCAACTACCCGACAACGCATGGCTGTTGCACTATTGTCGCCCGGTTGGCAGGCAGCAGGGCGGCTCCAGCGTTGATCATCGACCACATACGCCCACGGGTCGATCAATTGTTTGTCTTTGTCAAAACTAAATCCGGCTTCACGCAAGCGGTTGGGACCGTCCATGCGCCATGTGTACCATGTGCCTATCGGTAATTTGCATATAAAAACATGCCATGAGAAAAATGTCCGGTTAGTGTCTTCCTGTAGTTGAATGATTTGAAACGGCTCTTCACAAGCGGCACTGCGGAACAGCAACAATTCCACACGGCTGGCATGGCGGCTAAAAATGGAAAAATTAACGCCATCCTTATTGGGCTCGGCTCCCGAAGGATAAGAATTACCAGGCTTTATCTTGTATTCAGTTTTCTTCATTACAACATCTCCTGATTTGCTGTATACACTTAATCAAGTGTTTCTCAAAGCGGTCAAACAGCACTTAATAATGGGTACAGCATAATTTTTCCGGGGTCTTGGAACTCGCCAAGGGAAAATGCACTCTTATGGCTTAAAGTATGGGATTAACATGAAATCAATCATGTAGGGATTCAGTATTGTCGCCTAATTTTTAACTGAAGCTATTAAAGTGGCATCAGCCCCTAAAAACTGTCAGTCTTTTATAGCAATAATACAAACAAAATTAAACCATTGGAAATAAGTGTCAATTCGCTTAAATCCTGCCCGTTTTAGTAGGGCAAGGTTTTCATCCAAACGGTACGGAATCAAAACATTTTCCAATGCTTCGCGTTTGCGTTGGTTTTCGCTATTACTGTAACCGCGTTGGCTGGTTTTAAAATCTAGGTAGTGGTCAATATAAAGCCGGTTCAATAGCCCGTCAGCCGCCAAAATTTTCTCTGACAACAATACTATGCCGCCTGGCTGTAATGACTGGTAAACAGTCGCCAGCAAGCTTTCCCTTGCTAACGGCCGCACAAACTGCAACGTCCAATTTAATAGCACGGCATGACAAGCCGGTAACAGGCTGATACTGGCCAAATCGGCAAGTTGTAATGTCACTCGGCCTTCTGCCAGCGCAGATGCCAATTTTTCACCGGCTTTATCAAGCATTGCCTGTGAATTGTCATAACCTATAAAATGCATATCGGCAGGGCATTGGCTATGCTGGATAAAGGTGTCAATACTGGTACCTGTTGAGCAACCCAAATCACAAACCACCGCCTGACTAGGCACACAATCCATCACCAAGTCAGCTTGCATGCGTTGTATTTCATGATAGAACGGGATGCTTCTGGCGACCATATCATCAAACACACCAGCAACACGTTCATCAAAGACAAAGTCTTCAACCCTGCCTGTTGCCTGAAAAAGCCTATCCTGAACGCTCATAATTAAATTATCGGCGTGGCTTATTTTCGATTGAACAAACCTACCCAATAAGACAGGCGACCGGCGCGTTCCGGGGTCAGTTGTTCCCAATGGAAACACCATCCCCAATTGCCAACCGTCGTGCCGGGGGTATTCATTCTATGTTCGGAGTCCAGCTCAAGAATATCCTGCATAGGAATCACCGCAAGATTGGCAACCGATGCCAATGCTGCCTGCACTAATGCCTGGTGCAGCGGCATGGCAGGGTTGCCCAAATATTCATAAATGTAATGCTTTTCATGATCTGACAGTTTTGTCACCCAACCCAGCGTAGTGTCATTATCATGGGTGCCAGTATAAGCCACGCAGTTTTTACTGTAGTTATCCGGCAAATAAGGGTTGTCTGGGCCGCCACCAAAAGCAAACTGCAGGATTTTCATACCCGGCAAATCAAAATCATCCCTTAACGTCTCCACTTCTGGGGTGATTATCCCCAAGTCTTCAGCCACTAAAGCCACTGAACCTACTTCTGACTTAATGGCCTGCAATAACTCATAACCGGGTGCCACCACCCATTGACCCACTTGTGCTGTCTCTTGATCCGATGGAATTTCCCATGCCGCTTCCAAACCACGGAAGTGGTCAATCCGCAAAATATCGAACTGTTCACCCTGTGAGCGCATCCGATCAAGCCACCAAGCAAACCCTGTTTGTTGCAAATAGCCCCAATTGTAATGCGGATTACCCCAACGCTGCCCAGTCTCTGAAAAGTAGTCGGGGGGCACACCAGCTACGACCGGCATTTGACCTTTCTCATCCAATTTAAAAACTTTCGGGTTTGCCCATACGTCAGCGCTGTCATAAGACACAAAAATGGGGATATCGCCAAACAGGTAGACATCCCGCTGATTGGCATAATGCTTTATGGCCATCCATTGCTTATAAAACACAAACTGTTCAAATTTGTAGCCACCAATTTGGTCTTTTAATTGTTGACCGGCTTCTTTAATAGCCTTTTTTTCTCGGTCACGCAATGGCATAGGCCACTGGCTCCAAGGCATTTGGCAGAATTGGTTACGTAATGCCATAAATAACGCAAAATTATCCAGCCAATACGCTTTATCGGTACAAAATTGCTTAAATTCTTTTTTGTCTTTTGCTTCCGCACGTTCCAAAAAACCTTGGTAGGCTTTAGCCAGCAAACAATATTTATTAAATGCCGTACTGCCCCGGCAAGCATCACACAGTTCATCGGCCAATAACCAATTGCTCTCAACCAGCTTTTCAATATCAATCAAGTTGGTGTTGCCGGCATGGGCAGAAAGCGACTGATACGGTGAGCCATCGGCATGGGTCATGCCCAACGGCAAGGTTTGCCAGACACTTATGCCGCAGTCATGAAGGAAATCAACAAAATAATAAGCATCTTTACCTAAGTCACCAGAAGGTAAAGAGGTGATGTGCAATAGTATGCCCGCCCGGCGTTTAGTTAAAATTTCATTCACCGTTATGTTCCGAAGTAGTGTAATGCCATATCACATAACCATGATAAATCCAAGGTTAGGGTGAATGGCATAGGAATGATGGGGTTGGTCAATTAAGCGGAATCAAATGTTGCATTAGCTGGCAGCCCTAAGCGTAACCTCCTACCAAAGCCCCCGAGTTAGTCAAAAGCCTAACTGGTAAGTGCCTTGGCAGATACAGCCACCGGCTATCTGACCCGACTATCTGACATAATGCAGCTTCTGTCCTAACATGTCTGGCGTGACCAATACCACGCCACCTGGACTGACGTGAAAGCGTTTTTCATCATCCGCCCTGTTTTCACCCACCACCAGATTTTCGGGAACGTCACAGTTTTTTTCAATGATCGCTTTAGTGATTCGGCAATGCCTGCCGATGTTGGCACCCGGTAAAATGATGCTGTCTTCCACGATGGAATACGAATTGACACGCACATTTGAAAATAATAACGAATGGCGGACTTTAGCACCGGATATCACACACCCGCCGGACACCATGGAATCCACCGCTGAGCCACGGCGTTCATCTTCGTCAAAAACAAATTTGGCGGGCGGTGTTTGTTCCTGATAAGTCCAAATAGGCCAGGTTTTGTCATACAGGTTCATATCGGGCTTGACGCCAATCAATTCCATGTTGGCAGCCCAATAAGCGTCAATAGTACCCACATCGCGCCAGTAGCTTTGCTCGCCACTTTGCAAATCCAAGAAGGGATAAGCATTGACCACATATTTATCAATCACTGACGGGATGATGTCCTTGCCAAAATCACGGCTGGAACCTTTGGTGTCGGCATCTTTAAGCAATTGTTCAAACAAGAAAGCGGCGTTAAAAATATAAATGCCCATAGAAGCCAATGCGGTATCTGTGCGGCCCGGCATGATGGGCGGATTTTCGGGTTTTTCGACAAAAGCCGTGACGCGGCGGTTGTCATCAACACCAATCACTCCAAAAGCCTTGGCCTCTTCCAATGGCACTTCCAGACAGCCTATGGTCAAATCCGCATTTTTTTCAACATGGTCACGCAGCATTTCGGCGTAGTTCATTTTGTAAATATGATCGCCAGCCAATATTAAAATATGCTCCGGTTTGCGGGTACGGAGAATGTCAATATTTTGGAACACCGCATCCGCTGTGCCTTTGTACCAAGAATCTTCATCATGGCGTTGTTGCGCGGGCAGCAAATCGACATATTCGCCAAATTCGCCCCTTAGAAACCCCCAGCCTTGCTGGATATGGCGGATTAATGAGTCCGCCTTATATTGCGTCAAAATGCCAATTTTACGGATGCCCGAGTTGACACAATTGGATAATGGAAAATCAATAATGCGGAATTTGCCACCAAACGGCACTGCCGGCTTCGCTCGCCAGTCCGTCATATTCATCAATCGGGAACCTCTACCGCCAGCCAAAATTAACGCAATAGTGTCACGTGTCAAATGATGGATATTTTTATTGGCTGATTCTGACATTAGGTATCTCCAGATGGAATAGTTTCACAACTATTGTTGTGTTTGGTAATATTGGTCAACATTTTACTACACAGAGGCAATAAAAAGTGAAAAAGCGTTTGAAAAATGCACTTGATTCTACGTCTGCCCCATCAGAAATTGCAACTGAAATAAATCTGCCGGAAGCAAGCATTGCTGATGCAGAAGGGTCGCAGCCAACTCCTGAAACCATACCGCTTGATGATGGCCTACAGCTTGTCATGGCAGCCCAACATCATGATCCGTTTGCGATTCTTGGTCTGCATGACAATGAGATATTGGTTTATTTGCCTTATGCGGAAACGGTCTCTTTGCTGGACACCCAAACACCTTTTGAACGCATTGAAGGCACTGATTTCTTTATTTGCCGCGACACCAGCGGGTTGCCGCCACACTATCAATTGGCATGGACGGACAAGGCCGGTACTGTACACCAAAACTACGACCCCTATAATTTTGGCCTGCAGTTGCCCGATTTTGACCTGCACCTGTTTGGTGAAGGAAAACATTGGCACATCTATCAAAAGCTTGGCGCACATCTACAAACAGTTGACGACATTGACGGCGTGCTGTTTGCCGTGTGGGCGCCCAACGCAGCCCGGGTCAGCGTGGTAGGTGATTTCAACCACTGGGATGGTCGTTGCAATCCCATGCGTAGCTTAGGCGCGGGCGGCGTGTGGGAGCTGTTTGTGCCGGGACTGGATGCCGGTTGCCTGTACAAATTTGAAATACTCAACCGCCACAACCATCAGCTATTATTAAAAACTGACCCTTATGGGCAGCAATTCGAGCTACGGCCCAACACATCATCAATAGTCACCGGCAATGGCAATTATGCCTGGGGCGATCAGGACTGGATGACCCAACGGGCTTCTTTTGACTGGTTGCATCAACCCATGTCAATTTATGAAGTGCATCTTGGCTCTTGGCAGCGTGACCCGCAAGGCAACTTCTTAGGCTACCGGGACTTGGCTGTTACCTTGGTGGATTATGTCAAGGAATTAGGCTTTACCCATATTGAATTACTGCCTATATCGGAACATCCGCTGGATGCCTCCTGGGGCTACCAATCCACCGGCTACTTTGCCCCCACCAGCCGACACGGCTCGCCTGATGACTTCCGCTATTTCATCGACACCTGCCACCAGAACAACATCGGGGTTATTTTGGATTGGGTGCCCGCGCATTTCCCAAAAGATGCTTTTGCCTTGGCCCGTTTTGACGGCAGCGCCCTGTACGAGCATGAAGACCCGCGCAAAGGCGAACACCGTGACTGGGGTACGCTGATTTACAACTATGGCCGCAACGAAGTTAAAAACTTCTTGCTGGCCAGTGCTGTTTTCTGGCTGGAAGAGTTCCATCTGGATGGTTTGCGTGTCGATGCCGTTGCCTCCATGCTCTATTTAGATTATTCGCGCAAACACAATGACTGGATACCAAACCACTACGGTGGTCGTGAAAACCTCGAAGCCATTGATTTTTTACGCCAGCTTAATGAAGTGACCCACGACCTGCACCCAGGCACTGTGATCATGGCGGAGGAATCCACCGCCTGGCCTCAAGTGACAAGGCCGACTTGGGCGGGCGGACTAGGTTTCTCCATGAAATGGAACATGGGCTGGATGCACGACACCTTGGCTTATATGAGCCATAACCCCGTGTACCGTACACATCATCATAACCAACTGACTTTTGGCTTGCTGTACGCCTTTACTGAAAATTTCGCCCTACCCTTCTCCCATGACGAAGTAGTACATGGCAAAGGTTCACTGGTCAACAAAATGCCCGGTGACGAATGGCAGCGTTTTGCCAACCTGCGCTTGTTGTACACTTTTATGTATACCTATCCCGGCAAAAAATTGCTGTTTATGGGCTGTGAATTTGGTCAAGGCACAGAATGGGATTTTAGCCGGATGCTGGATTGGTATGTGCTGGAATACCCGCACCATAAGGGTATGCAAGCGTTAATCAAAGACTTGAACTACCTTTACAAAACCCAACCGGCCTTGTTCAGCCATGATTTCGATGCCAAAGGCTTCGAATGGCTCGATTGTCATGATATGGAACAATCGGTCATCTGCTACCGGCGCAAAAGTGAATTTGAAGAGGTCATCGTGATACTCAATTTCACACCTGTGCCTAGACCGCACTACCGTGTCGGCGTACCGATGGCGGGTACTTACAATGTTATTTTCAACTCGGACTCGCATTTTTACGATGGCAGCAACACTGGCAATAACGTTGTAACATCCCAACCCACTTATTGGATGAACCAACCCCATTCCATTGATGTCACCTTGCCGCCACTGGGGGGCATAATCCTTAAGCTTTAAGATTGATAACCCTCATGAAAATACTTTTTGTTGCCAGTGAAGCCCACCCGCTGATAAAAACCGGCGGGCTGGCCGATGTGGCCGGCAGCTTGTCCAGTGCTTTGGCTGGGCAGGGTCAGGATGTGCGGCTGCTAATCCCCAATTATCAAGCGATTGGCCCGCGCACTGACACACGCTATTTAGGTTCGCTACGTATTGACGACCGCAATATCAACTTGTTGGAAACGCGTATTGCCGACACGGGCGTGACTGTTTGGCTGATTGATTATCCGGCTTATTATAATTATCCGGGTAATCCCTACTTGGACGCGTCGGGGGAACCTTGGGCCAATAGTGCCGAGCGCTTTGCGCTATTCTGTAAAGTAGCGGTGGCAGTGGCTATGAACCGCATCGGGCAAAACTGGCAAGCGGATATTGTCCATTGCAATGATTGGCAAAGTGGTTTGGTGCCGGCCTTGTTGTCTTTGGAACAGGGGCTGCGGCCCGCCACCGTGTTTACCATCCATAATTTGGCCTATCAGGGGGTGTTTCCCGCCGAAACAGTTGCCAGCCTCGGCTTGCCCGTTGAATTATGGCATCCCGAAGGACTGGAGTTCCACGACCAGCTGTCTTTTATGAAAGGGGGCTTGGTATATGCCGATGCCATCACTACCGTTAGCCCGACTTATGCCAAAGAAATACAAACCGAAGCGTTTGGCAGCGGACTTGAAGGGCTATTAAGCCACCGGCAAGCCGATTTGGTGGGTATTTTAAATGGTATTGACGAAGGGCAATGGAATCCGCACACTGACCCACATATTGCCCAAACGTTTGATGCTAGCACATTAGCTCTTAAAAAAGCCAATAAAGCGGCCTTACAACAGCAGTTTGGCTTGCCGATTGACGACACCCTGCCGGTGTTTGCCCTGATTAGCCGCTTGGTGGAACAAAAAGGCATTGATTTGGTGATTGCCTGTTTGCCGGACATGATGGCCTTGCCGATGCAGTTTGTGTTGCTTGGTGATGGTAACAAAGCGTTTGCTAGCCAGTTGCAAGGCTTGGCAGCGGATTATCCGCAACGGATTGCCGTGCGTATTGGTTATAACGAGAAACTGGCTCATCAGATTGAGGCGGGGGCGGATGTGTTTTTAATGCCCTCGCGGTTTGAACCCTGCGGGCTTAACCAAATGTACAGCCAACGTTATGGCACGCTGCCACTGGTGCGCGACACCGGCGGCCTGGCCGATACTGTGGTGGATGCCCTGCCCCATACTATCGCCGACCAAACCGCCACCGGTTTTGTGTTTAGCGAAGCTAATCCAGGGCCGCTGTTGGAGGCTATTAAACGGGCTTTGACTTTGTATAGTATGCCTAAGGCTTGGCAAACCATGCAGGTGCAGGCAATGGGCAAGGATTTTTCTTGGCAGCGAAGTGCGGCGGAATATTGGCAGGTTTATTGTAGAGTGGCTGGTAAGCCTGTGCCGTGATGGAGGTCAGCAAAACGTCGGGTTAGCGTAGTGTAACCCGATGTACGGCACTATATAGAAAGCCATTATGGAAGCTGTTTGATCTGATGAGGAGTTTGTAACGCTTCATTTAGGTTGCGCTGTTGTGTTGGGGTTCGTCGCCTTACCCCAATTTTCATGAGTAAAATACACCAAAACTATGCTAAATGCCAATTTAATCAGAATATTAGGCATTGTTTATTGTTGATAGTTTTTTATTTTTATGTATTTGAATTTAAATCCTGAAATACGAAAAATCTATACTTGCAATACCTTCTATTTTTAGCACAAACCGCACTGATGATGTCAATAGTGAAACCACAAAGATAATCACTCATACAAACTAGCGGGCACTTGGGATGCCAAATATTTCCACCTGATCCAAGTGCAAAACGCTTCTCTCTTGGAGTTCTAGCTTAACAAACCTGGCTTGTAAACGGTTTGGCTGGACAAGCAAAGGCGGCGCGCCATTTAATGGCCTGACCCCCCCGAACGGCGGGCGTTGGTTATGGTTATAGACAACCGACCAATTTTTTTGATCAACTGAAATTAATATCCTTAACGTTCTGATTCGGTTTTGACAATTATCGAGGCGGTTATACACTAAAATCCCATCCAGATCATAATAATCACCCAGATCAACAGACCACCAAGGATTAACCTCTGTGTCTGTATGGAATCCGAATTTGCCGGTTTTAACCCCATTTACCGCACCACCCGCACCTTCAAGTGTTGAGTAGGCGGACAATGAGCTTTGTGATGCAAGTTTACCTTTTGCTATGTTTCTTTCACTGCTTACCATTGACAGCGAGTATGAGACCGCCTCAGCGAGCAGCCCTGAATTGGCCAGTTTCTTCGACAGGTCTTCATACTTGTTTTCAAGCCATTGCACAGTTTGCTTTAGGCCATTGATTTCTGATTGCGCTTGATCTGCATTTTTGAGAAAAACGCCATTAAGATGCAGCGGCGGTTTTGCTACAACATTGATGAAATCCAGTTGATGAGGAAGCGCGAGGGGGATTTTTTGAGTGGTGAAACGATCTTTTCTTAAGAAAGTAATTTCCAAAAGCTTTGGCACTTGCAGATTTTCCCCAAAGACGCAGTTTCCAGCAATGTTATTAGGATGTACATGCACCAATCCAAAAAATTCGCTCAGCTTATCCAATACCGGAACAAAAACGCCTTCAAGAAACTCGATTTTTGAAAGTAACATGAGGTCATGGATTTCAAGAACAATAATCCTGAACCGTGACAAGGTTTCTTTGGAAGCATGGAGTAGGTTTCTATACTCGGCCCCTTCTATATCCATCTGTAAAATGAGGTCGCTATCCGAAGCAGTATTGATGCTCACCCATTTATTAATATCAAGCGTTATTTCGTTTTCTTCAATATCAAGCCATTTTTTTTCAAAAAACTGCAAGCCATCAATCAGTGGTGTCCTAAATTTTTCAACATCCGACGAATAATCGCACATGAATGCCTTGATGCCATAAGTGTTGGACAGGTGATCTTCAAAATCTTTGAAGTTATTGGTCCCGGGAGAAAAACAGGCTTCTATGCCCAGCAGGTCATTTGGAATAAGATAGCCACCGTCACGATTTGGCCCTATCCTAATTAAGGGTATCCCGCATTGCACCGGTGCCAATTTATTTACCACCTCTTCAATGCTCGCTAGTGAAGACAATTCGCTATCCCGGCCGAGTTTTTCATAAAGCACATCATTATTTAATAATTGCTTAGTGACACCAAATTTATTGAGAATTGCTCTCATTTCTCACCCGAAAATAAAAAACAAACATTGTACATGAACCAAGTCCAGCAGATAAACCTATACCTTGGGCAGCCAAGAACCCCCTGTGTCAGACTAGTTGTCATCCAATAACAAAAACAGGGCTACCGATTGGCAGATTGCTGGGCTTTCGCCTCTGCTTTCTGTTGTTCAGAAAAATAAGTGCCTGTCAACACCACCGACAAAATAATCAGGTAAACCGCTGCCGCTACATAGCGGGCTTTTTTGCTGTTTTGGTATTCTTCCATTGCCTATCAACCTCTTGGTAATCATTCAAAAAATTAGTCAAAAAAACGCTGCAGATAAAAACCGGTATGCGATTTTTCGCAAGCGGCTATCTGTCTAGGCGTGCCTTCAGCCAGCAACAAGCCACCACCATCCCCTCCCTCTGGCCCCATATCAATGATCCAGTCCGCCGTTTTAATCACGTCCAAATTATGTTCAATGATGATCACAGTGTTACCTTGGTCGCGTAGTTTGTGAAGGACTTTCAACAATTGCTGTATGTCATGGAAATGCAGCCCGGTAGTGGGTTCATCCAAAATATACAAGGTTTTTCCGGTGTCTCGTTTGGACAGTTCTTTAGCCAGCTTGACCCGCTGGGCTTCGCCGCCGGAGAGGGTGGTGGCATTTTGCCCTAGTGTTACATAGCTAAGCCCCACTTGCACCAAAGTCTGTAATTTACGAAACAAGCTGGGTACGGCACTGAAAAATTCGG
Source organism: uncultured Methylococcaceae bacterium (assembly GCA_903927955.1). GTDB lineage: Bacteria > Pseudomonadota > Gammaproteobacteria > Methylococcales > Methylomonadaceae > Methylovulum. Next base: position 33,831 of record CAIYOW010000101.1, read on the forward strand.
CGGCATCTTCAACAGTCATGGCCAATACTTGATGAATGGTTTTGCCTTTATAACGGATTTCCAGTGTTTCTCGGTTATAACGCATACCTTGGCAATGGTCACAATTGACAAAAATATCCGGCAAAAAATGCATTTCCACTTTTATCACGCCATCACCGGCACAGGCTTCACAACGTCCGCCTTTGACATTAAAACTGAAGCGTCCTGGCGTGTAGCCACGGGAGCGAGCTTCTGGGGTGGCGGCAAACAGCTCGCGTATTGGTGTAAACAGGCCGGTATAGGTGGCGGGGTTTGAGCGTGGGGTGCGACCTATTGGGCTTTGGTCAATATCCACCACTTTGTCAAAATGGCTCAGCCCTTCGACCGATTCACACGGTGCTGGGATGACGCTGGCGCGATTGATCTGCCGTGCGGCATAGCGGTATAACGTATCGTTCACCAAGGTCGATTTGCCGGAGCCGGACACGCCAGTGACACAGGTCAGCAAACCGACCGGAAAAGCCACATCGACCTGTTTAAGGTTATTGCCACTGGCCTTACGAATAATAATTTGTTGGTCAGGGTTCGGTGGGGTCAACGTTTCTGGCACGGCAATCGCCTGCTTGCCAGACAGGTATTGACCAGTGAGGGAAGCAGGATTATTTAAGATGTCCGCCAGGCTGCCTTGGGCGGTGATTTGCCCGCCGTGGATGCCAGCCCCCGGGCCAATATCAACGATATGGTCGGCAGCCCGAATGGCATCTTCGTCATGTTCGACCACAATCACAGTATTGCCCAAATCGCGCAAATGAAAAAGGGTATTGAGCAAGCGCTGGTTATCGCGTTGGTGCAGGCCAATAGAAGGCTCGTCCAACACATACATAACTCCCACCAAACCGGCACCAATTTGGCTTGCCAAACGGATGCGCTGTGCTTCGCCGCCCGATAAGGTATCGGCGCTGCGGTCTAGGGTCAAATAATCCAAGCCCACATTCACTAAGAATTCCAAACGCGCCTGAATTTCTTTAATGATTTTTGCCGATATTTCGCCGCGTTGACCCGTCAAATGTAACGCTTGGAAAAACCCCAAGGCTTTACGGATAGGCAAGCGGGTGATCTGTTGGATAGGTTGATCGTCAATAAATACATTTCTGGCGGCAATATTCAGTCTGGCGCCATGACAGTCGGTACAAATTTTCTGCGATAAATATTTGGCCAATTCTTCACGCACCGTGGGTGAATCGGTTTCATGATAACGGCGATCCATATTGGCAACAATGCCTTCAAACGGATAACTTTTTTTTCTGCCTCCATCACCACCATTAAAAAAATTAAATTCAATGGACTCATCACCACTGCCGAACAAAATGATGGCTTGATGCGCTTTGGCAAGTTGATTGAACGGTGTGTCCAGATCAAAACCATAGTGCTTAGCCAGCGCGCCAATGAGTTGGTAATAATAGGCATTACGCTTGTCCCAGCCACGGATAGCGCCGCCCGCTAAACTAAGGTCAGCATTATGGATAATCAGCTCAGGGTCAAAATGTTGGCGCACCCCCAGTCCATCACAACTGCTGCAAGCCCCCTTTGGGTTGTTGAACGAGAATATGCGCGGTTCCAACTCGCTTAGGCTATAACCGCAATGCGGGCAGGCGTAGCGTTCAGAAAACAGCAACTGGCGGTTATCTTCCAAGCATACAGCAATGGCGATGCCTTCGGCGATACGCAAGGCGGTTTCGAACGATTCCGCCAAGCGCAGAGCAAGATCAGGACGCGTTTTAAAACGGTCGACAATAGCTTCTAAGGTATGTTTCTTTTTTAAATCCAGTGCCGGGGCTTCATCCAAATCATAGATTTCTCCATCAATGCGGACGCGGATGAAGCCTTGGCTACGCAGGTTATCAAGCACTTGTACATGCTCCCCCTTGCGGGCATTGATAACCGGCGCGAGCAACATCCACCGCTGGCCTTCAGGTTGCGCCAGGACTAAATCAACCATTTGGCTTATGGTTTGTGCTTCCAGTGAGATTTTATGTTTAGGGCAGCGTGGTGTACCGGCACGGGCATATAGCAGCCGTAAATAATCATAAATTTCGGTGATGGTGCCGACGGTCGAACGCGGATTGTGCGAAGTTGATTTTTGCTCAATGGCGATAGCTGGCGACAAGCCTTCAATGTGATCGACATCGGGCTTTTCCATCAGTGATAAAAACTGCCTGGCATAAGCAGACAACGACTCCACATAGCGGCGCTGCCCTTCCGCATAGAGCGTGTCGAAGGCCAAGGAAGACTTGCCTGAACCGGACAAGCCGGTAATGATAATTAGCTTGTCCCTCGGCAGATCGAGGTCAATGTTTTTCAGGTTATGAGTTCTGGCGCCGCGTAGGCTGATGGTGTCCATGATAAAAAAAACCGGTCTATGCAAAATTATTGGTACGGAATGGCCATTTATTTACAGATGTTACGCAAAGAGCCGTTTGTTTGTAGAAGAACGGTCAATTTAAAGCCGTCCGTTGGCTGAACGAAGCCGAAGGGGATTACAACCAGGCACAATAATCAGGCAAGCCATCGGGCTGTAGCTGGAGCTTCGGCTACGCTCAGCCAACGTGCTGCGTAACATCAGTTATCTATTGACATTGTATTTGCTATGTTAGGGCAAGTGTTGCTACGGCAATATAACCACAATCGTCTTTAATGGCGCAACAATTTCGGAATTGCAGGGTTTACATTATATGCCTATTAATAGAACTGAAAGTTAATGTGTGTAATATGCTAAAATTAGCTAAAGCGTCTTGTTTAGCCAATTAACTTAGATAATAGGCGAACTAAAGTTGACGTAAAAAATACTGTTTTTTATCAAATGGCTTTTATGAGTCATTTTGTTTAACAATTTGTTTCATTTTCTGCTTACCAAGCTTTGGAACTTTCTTATGCAACCATGATCAACATATAGAGATAAACATGAGTCTGCCAATGCACCAATATGCAGCACACCAGTAAAGTGCAACAGTTACAGCTGTAGCCATGAAGGAAAAATAGCTCAGCCACTTTTTTAACCCCCATCACATAGGCTGGTAAAAATGTCCATAGTTCCCGCACTACCTTGTAAAATAATCGTGGGTGCAGTAGCCCTGCTGAGTCTGACAGGTGCTTCAGCAACTGCCCCGCAAGCTGCCTCATTAGCCAGTAAAACGGTGTTGGCTATCCACGCTGCGACCATAGCAACCCCACCCACATTAACAATCACTTCGTCACCTGCCATTGTGCCTTACAATGGCACTGCGACACTGATATGGAAATCAGTTAATGCCACTGCGTGCAATGCCACGGGTGGCTGGTCTGGGACACTACCGCCATTAGGTAGCAAAGTCGTCAGCAATTTGACAAAATCCACAACCTTTACGCTGGCCTGTTCAGGTGCCGGAGGCGTAGCGACACAAACGCTTACCGTCAATGTGACTCCCCAAAACATACCACCCGTTAATGCCAGCACCCGCTTAGGTGTCAATATTAATGGCGTATGCGACTGGTGCAATGACTTCACCTTTGTCGACATCATGAAGAGTGCCCGTGGTTTTGCCAAATCAAACGTAGCTTGGGACCCTGCGGGCAACCCAGTCACGGTGGATAGCAATGGCTGGCCGACCCAAGATTTTGGCGTGTATTTCACCACCTTTGCGTCAGACCCATTAGGTCGCCCGCTAACGCAAACAAACCCAAGCTTTTTCGGGACTTATACGCTCAGCTTCACCGGTCAAGCAAAACTGTTCTCAAACGGCTGCAATTATTTCACCAACCAAACCTATACAGCTAATACGAACACCACCACCGCGCAACTGGTGGTGGGCAGCAACTGCAACTCGTTAGATATTGAGTTCAACGAAACCCAGCGCACTGCCAGCAGTGGTGTCAATACTGGCCTGCAAAACATCCAATTGTTACGCCCCGGTTACGCGTTAGGCACGTCGCAAGTATTCACCACCCAGTTCCTGAATGCGTTGGCACCGTTCAGCACACTGCGCTTTATGGACTTCCTACAAACCAATGGCAACACGGTGACCAGTTGGGCGGGCAGGACTTTGCCCACATCGCCCATCCAGCACACTGGTGGCGGTGTGGCTTGGGAATACGTCATCCAACTGGCCAACCAAAGCGGCAAGGATATTTGGATCAATATTCCGGAAGGCGTGGATTTGACCGACCCGACCAGCAACAACTATATAACCCAGTTGGCTAACTTGTTAAAAGCCAATTTGAATCCTAATATCCATGTCTACGTTGAATACAGCAACGAGCTTTGGAATACCATGTTTAAACAGACCAGTGACAATTTCAACCATGCGCAACAAGAAGTCAGCTCCGGTGCCGATAAAACCTTAAACTATGACAACATCAACAACCCCTACTACTGGGGCTACCGCCGCATTGCCCACCAAACCTTGAAGATTAGCCAGTTGTTTGCGGCGGTGTATGGGCCGGCCGCTATCAACACCACTATCAGACCGGTATACATGAACCAATATGTACAACCTTATTTAGCTGAAAACGGCTTGCATTACTTGCAAGTAAACTTTGGCAATCCAAACCAATACCTCTACGCAGTAGGAAGTGCGCCTTATTATTCCCTGCCACTGGCTTACACAGATATCGATAGCATGTTCGTGTCTTTGCTGGCCGGGGCCAATCAAGTGGTAAGCGGCTTTTCAGGCTATCCTGCTTATAATGGTGTCTACCCGCTGTATACCGGCGTTACTTACCAGAGCCTCGCCAATTATTTTGGCATCAAAAACGTCAGCTATGAAGGCGGGCCGGATGTCGGTCGTGGCACAAGTGCCGTTATTGATGAACAGGCCAATGATGATGTAAGGATGAAGAATATGTTGCAGAATTATTTGACGGATGCTGTTGGCTGTGGCAACAGCCTAGTCATGATCTTTAAGCTGCAAGGCAACACACGCGACCCCTTTGCCCTCTACCGTGATTTTGCGGTGCCAACACAAAAAATTGCGGCCATTAAAGCAATATCAACTACTCCGCTTGCCAATCTTACGGCCTGTTCGCCATCCATCACTGACTAATGCAGCGCGGCAGCCAAACTATGTCCGTTTGGCTGCCCGTTAACTGGCATTTTACCCACTCAACTGCTAATTATATGGTTTGTAGAATAATTTGCATGCCATAAAGGGGGCGGTTGTGTGCTTTTGATACACACTCAACCCCGTCACCGACAATCACCAAACCGTAAGCATGGTCGAAAGCACCAATAACCTTCAGTTGATAATGCTGCCTAAGTTGTGAATTTAGACGCACGGCAAAACCTGTCAACCTTTTTCCTTTGCCCCTCATGCCAAGCAAATTATTACAGGTGACCCAGCCGCTCCATTCACCATCATAGAACCTCGCCTTATATTCCAGTGAATCCTTTATCTCACCATCATCGCAATTGACTACAAACTCTTGTATATAGCGTCCGCTTTTACCGTCCGTTATGATAGATGGTATCGTTTTATTGGCAACATCACCTATGCTGCCTATATGAACGGACAATCCTAGGTTGCCAATATTGACATAATCATCAATAAAAATTATAGGTGATCTCATCCGATTGGCATTGGCTGCATTCTCCAGCCTTGATGGCAAAATATTGCTTTTTTCGGTGTTTAAATCCTTATCTATAAAAATCAAATTATGGTAAAAATGCACGCCAATGGTATGCATCTCCAGATAATTAGGTTTTTTTGCTATGGGTATTTCTGCGTAATTTATCCAATCGGGTATGTTTTTGAAATACGAATAAGTTGGGTTTTCAGGGTTGTATGCCTTTTGCCCATTTAAATCATAACCATCCCAGTAACTGGTCTGGGTATCTTCAATCACATACAGCCCACCATCTTTTACTTTTTTATATAAATGACCAAATGTCTCTAGTACATGCTCCGGCCTATGGCTACCATCATCAATCACTATGTCAAAATCCCCATAGAGCTTATGAATTTCTTCCAAAAACACCTTATCAACTTGACTGCCTTTATAGATTGTTACCCTAGAGTCATCAAACTGCATTAGCTTATCGTAAACATCAATGCCAATAATCTTGGTGTCAGGATGGGTAAACCATTCCGACCATACCCTGAGGCTATTGCCTCCGCGATAAGGGTCAGTGTATCCGCCCACCCCTATCTCCACTAGAACAATAGGCTTGTCTTTATAACAGGAAAAATGCCTTTCGTAATGGGGTGTGTAATAGTGCCCACCCCATTTGTCTGTTTGATGTTTTATTGAAAGTTCGGTAAGGTTCATAGTATTGTTCCGTACAAAAAGTTAAGCACCCCCCACCTGGCCTAAGTTAGGAAAAACTAAAATATAAGTGCCTAGATACGGCTATTCACTTACAAATTAAATACAGCTAAATGGCATGGGGAAACGCTTATAGGCTAACCAGCTAAAGATGGAAATTGAAAGCTTCGATATTATGCAACAGCATTTAAAGTTAATTTCTTATTAAATAGGCTGAAAAATAATTTGTATGCCATAAATTGAATTATTCAATGTGTTAGCAATACAATCTTTCCCATCACCGACAATAATAAAACCCTCTGTATTTTCAAATGCACCTATCACCATCAATTTATACTTGGCTTTTAAGTTTTCACTTAAGCGTACCGAAAAACCAGTCAAACCCTTTCCACTTCCGCGTGTCCCAACAAAATTATTGCAGGTGACCCAATCACTCCAGCTGCCAGTATGGTTGCGCGCCCTATATTCTATGGCATCCTTAATCGTACTATCGACGCTTGAAAATATAAAGCCCTGTATGAAATATGGTCTTTTTCCATCCGTCATTATTGATGGCATGTTTTCATTAGCCACGTCACCGATACCGCCTATATGCGTTGTCAATCCGAAGTTGCCAATATTGACACACTCATCAATAACAATAATGGGCGTTTTCATCCGCTCAGCTGTTTCTGCTTTATCCAGCCTTGAAGGTATACCATTGCTTCTTTCGGTGTTAAAGTCCTTATCTATAAGAATTAAATTATGGTAAAAATGTACGCCAACAGTATGCATTTCTAAATAATTAGGTTTTTCTGCTATGGGTATTTCTGAGTAATTTATCCAATCGGGTATATTCTTGAAGTAGGCATAAGTGGGGTTTTCTGGGTTATATGCCCTTTTACCATTAGAATCTAAACCATCCCAATAACTAGTCTGGGTGTCTTCAATCACATACATCCCGCCGTCTTTTACTTTAGAAAATAAAATACCAAATGTTTCAATAACATGTTCAGGTCTATGGCTTCCGTCATCCAATACGATATCAAAATCGCCATATAACTTATGGATTCCTTCTAAAAATTCCTGATCAATCTGATTTCCCTGATAGACCTTGACTCTAGGGTCGTCAAAATGCATCAATTTTTCGTAAATATCAATACCAATAATTACCGTGTCAGGATGGGTGAACCATTCCGACCATACTCTAAGACTATTTCCGCCAAGATAAGCGTCGGCGTTGCCACCTATGCCGATTTCCACCAGGATAATAGGTTTATCTTTATATACGGAAAAATGTCTTTCATAATGCGGTGTGTAAAAATGAACCCCCCATTTGTCTGTTTTATGTTTTATAGAAAGTTCTGTAAGGTTCATAAAATTAACTCCAAAGATTGTTGACAATGATATTACTGACTAAAAATAAATAGTACCGATACGCTTATGACATTAATTTATATAATCAAAGTCGTATAATAAAAATCGACTGTTAAGTACATATCCATAAATTATCAGGCATTTCCATGTCTCTGCTAGAGACTTGATACGTCTAAAAATAATTAAAAAACAGATTATTAGGTTTTTTAGAGATACCTGTTTAGTTTTGGATAAGTACTTAATAGCAAACACATGACACTGTGTTTTCCAGTTAAAAATGGTAAAAAAACCAGCGAGATTATATCATCAGCCCTCATTTTTAGGCTGGGAGACCTGAAAATACAAACACCGACCCAAATATTTTTGCCCATCCGCTTCCCCAGACAGTTGTTCGATGCTAAATGTACCCAACACAGGCAGCAGCACCGCGCCTTCTTGCAATTCCTCGAGCGCGCGATTTAATTCTAAAAAAAAAGCCCTGGCAATCACCAAAGCCCGCGGATCCGCAACATCGCCGAATGTTTTTGCATTGTTGCGCTTTGCCCGTTCCATAAGTTGTGGTAAAGATATCACTTTTGCGGGCAAGGCTGTGGATGCCCGCACTACTGCGGGTTGGGCGGGTGGAGCTGGGCAGGCAACCTGTTCAGCCTTTGCGGCCAACTTTTTTAACATGCGAGGTGATTTTTTTGCCATTTCTTCTTCTATGCTCCCTGTAAAGTAATAATAGTAGTGATTGAAATTTAAGTTGTATAGGATGTTACGCTAATTGGCGATAAGTGGTTATGCCATGCATGGCAACAAAATCGAATGCTCAATTAAAGGGCGGCAGCCTTCATCAACGCGTTTCCAAATGTGCCAAAACCATGTACAAAGCCGCAATTGATCTGGCTTCGCTACACTCACCCGTAGCTAACAAGCCGCTAATGTCAGCCAAAGGCCACGGGATGACTTCCAATGCCTCTGGCTCGTCTCCCGGCAATTTTTCAGTATAAAGGTCTTCTGCAAGGATAACTTCGGTCACATGCTCCAAATAGGCGGGTGCGAGGGAAAACGTATAGAGATGGCTTAGGTTTTTGGCACCAAACCCCACCTCTTCCTTAAGCTCCCGGTTGGCGGCCTCCAGAAATGATTCGCCCGCATCCACCTTACCCTTGGGCAAACCCAGCTCATAACGATGTACGCCAGCACAATATTCGCGGATCAGCAGTACGGTTTGCGCATCGAGTAGCGGTACAATTAATACCGCACCACTGGAGCCGCTCCGTGACAAACGCTCATAATTGCGCTGTTCACCATTGCTAAATTGGATATCCAGTGATTCAATCCGGAACAAACGGCTTTGGGCCGTTAATGTTTTATGTAAAATCGTCGGTTTTTCAGCCATAATTCACCTTGCGTACATTCACCGGAAATATAACCCACTCTTATGGTTAATTGGAAGTTAATTGACACCGTACTGCTCGATATGGACGGCACTTTATTGGATTTAAATTTTGACAACCATTTTTTGGAAGGACTATGTGCCACAAAAATATGCCGCCCGCCACGGCCTGTCCTTAGCGGATGCCAAGCAACAGCTGATTCCCCGCTTTAAGTCCTTGGAAGGGCGGATAGAATGGTATTGCTTGGATTATTGGAGCAAAGAGCTGGAACTGGATATTTTGGGCCTGAAAGCGGAAATTGCCGGTTTGATTGCGGTGCTGCCCCATGCGGTCGATTTTCTGGAAAAAATCGGTACTGCACGACAAAAAGTTTACTTAGTGACCAACGCCCATAGGGGCAGCCTGGATTTGAAGATGTCCAAAACCTGTCTGGGTGTTTTTTTTGACGGCATTATCAGCTCGCATGATTATGGCTTACCCAAAGAAAACCCCATATTTTGGGAAAGGCTAATTAAAAAACAACCCTTTGACAAAGACCGGACACTATTGGTGGATGACAATCTAACCGTGCTGGCGGCCGCCCAACAATTCGGCATTGCCCACTTGCTTTCGGTCAGCAAACCCGATTCAGGTTTGCCCATAAGGGATATTGTCCATTTCCCTGCCATTGAAGATTTTAGGGCGCTGATGGACGGGCTTTAGGTTTTCGGCCACCCGACATTAGGCCATTCTTTTTGCTGGTAGGCCGTGATGGCGCGGGCAAGACCACTTCCGCCAACAACGTTTTCAGCAAGGGTTTAACAGATATCTTTTCGCCAATATAGTCCTCAATATCGGGCATTGAATAGGCGTATTGTTCGCAAACAAAACTGATGGCCTCACCACTTGCCCCAAAGCGGGCGGTACGGCCTATACGATGCACATAGTCCTCCACATCTTGCGGCAAATCATAATTGAACACATGGGAGACATCGGCAATATGCAGCCCTCTGGCGGCGACATCGGTGGCAATCAACAAATTGACACGGTTCTCCTGAAAATCATTAAGCAATCGCTGCCGCTTGTCCTGTGGCACATCACCGCTCAACGCGGCGACCATAAAACCATTGGCCTTAAGTGTGCTATCCAACAATTCGGCACAACGTTTGGTGTTGACAAATATAATGCTGCGGGGTGGGTTATATTCCCTCAATAACCCGACCAAAAGCGGAATTTTCTGCTCGTTGGACGGGCAAAAGGCACTTTGCCGGATAGCTTTTGCCGTCACTTGTTCGGTTTCAATACGGATGAACACAGGGTTGTGCATGTGTTCGTAGGCCAACTCAGTCACTTTATAAGACAGCGTGGCGGAAAACAGCATATTCAGGCGCAGTTCCGGCTTTGGCATTTGCCTCAACAAGTAACGGATATCCTTTATAAAGCCCAAATCAAACATGCGGTCAGCCTCATCCATCACGGTCACTTGGATATTGCTGAGGCTGAAGGCCTTTTGTTTGTAAAAATCAATGATACGCCCGGGTGTGCCGATGATGATGTCAACATCGGATTTTATTTTTTCCAGTTGTTTTTGGTAATCTGTGCCACCATAAACCAGCGCGAATTTAAAATCCAAATATTTGCCCAGCTGCAACGCGTCCTTATGGATTTGTATGGCCAATTCGCGGGTAGGTGCGATAATAATGGCGCGGGGATGCTTGCTTTTCGGCGTGTCTGGTGCAACACTTATGTCAACATCAATCGGCGCAACAGACAGTTCCCCATCGGTCATCTGCGCTAGCTGGCCCCAACCGACAATCCCGTCATCTTCGTCTAGATCATCGACTGGTTCTTGCCAATCATCGTTGAGCAAGCACTGAAAGGTGGCCAGCAGAAAAGCGGCCGTTTTGCCGGTCCCTGTTTGTGCCTGACCGGCAATATCCTTGCCGCGTAACGAGAGGGGTAGAGCTTTGTCTTGAATGGGTGTGCATTGTTTAAACCCTGCCTCTTGCAAACCGCACAGGATACGGTCAGACAATTCAAGGTTACTGAAGCGGGTTTCGGTGAGATGTGTATTATTCATGGGCTATAGGATAACGCAAAATTCAATGCGATTGAAATTGATTGACTACGCACGCCTTCCACCCTATAGTTTGATCTTTTATTTTTTGGAGAAAAAATGTGAGCGATTCGGTTCTTCATGTTACTGACAGTGAATTCAATGAAACAGTTTTACAAGCAACTGGCCCCGTGTTAGTTGATTACTGGGCGGAATGGTGCGGCCCCTGCAAAATGATCGCCCCTGTGCTCGATGCCATAGCAGAAGAGTACAAAGGTAGGCTGACCGTTGTAAAACTTAATATTGACGATAACCCGCAAGCCCCGCAACACTATGGCGTACGCGGCATACCCACGCTGATGCTGTTCAAGGATGGCGATGTGGAAGCCACTAAAGTAGGTGCATTAACCAAATCTGAGCTGGTCAAATTTTTGGACAGCAATATCTAACCGCATACCGCTACCCCGTCTCACCGTAAAATGATGGACGGGGCTAGAAAGCTAGGGTATAATCTCTAGCTGCCGAAGTCTTGGCACTCATTTCAAATCATCCGTACACACCCCTTAACCCCTTATACCTCACCCATGCCATTTACGGTGTCTTACCGTAACTGTTGGCCTTCAAATTGCCTTTTATGAATCTAACCGAGTTAAAACTAAAACAAATAAGTGAAGTTATCGAAATTGCAGAAACTTTAGGACTTGAAAACGTTGCCCGTTCGCGCAAACAAGACCTGATCTTTGCCATCCTAAAAAAACAAGCCAAAGCAGGCGACGATATTTACGGCGATGGTGTGCTGGAAATTTTGCAAGATGGTTTTGGATTTTTGCGTACCCCCGGTTGTTCTTATTTGGCAGGCCCCGACGACATTTATGTTTCACCCAGCCAAATCAGGCGTTTCTCGCTGAAAACGGGTGATACCATCAGCGGCAAAATTAGGCCGCCCAAAGATAATGAACGCTATTTCGCCATGCTTAAGGTTGAGCAAATCAACTTTGAACCCCCTGAAAACACCAAGAATAAAATCCATTTCTCCAACTTGACCCCGTTATTTGCCAAACAACGTTTCGTATTGGAACGCGGCAATGGCACCAGTGAGGATTTGACCGGACGTATCATCGACCTTATTGCACCTATCGGCAAAGGCCAGCGCGGCCTGATAGTGTCTCCCCCTAAAGCGGGCAAGACCATGATACTGCAAAGCTTGGCACAAGCCGTGGCGGAAAAAAACCCGGAATGCTATTTGATAGTGTTGCTGATTGACGAACGCCCGGAAGAAGTGACAGAAATGGAGCGCTGTGTACGCGGCGAGGTGATTTCCAGCACGTTTGATGAACCACCCACCCGCCATGTGCAAGTGGCAGAAATGGTCATAGAAAAAGCCCGCCGCTTGGTGGAGCATAAACATGACGTGGTGATTTTGCTGGACTCGATTACCCGATTAGCCCGGGCTTACAACACCGTTGTCCCGTCATCAGGCAAGATACTTACCGGTGGTGTGGATGCTAACGCACTCGAAAAACCCAAGCGTTTCTTCGGTGCCGCCAGAAACATAGAAGAAGGTGGCAGCTTGACCATTATTGCCACGGCATTGGTTGAGACCGGCTCTAAAATGGACGATGTCATTTACGAAGAATTTAAAGGCACCGGCAACATGGAGTTGCACCTAGACCGGAAGATTGCCGAAAAACGCATTTACCCCGCCATCAATATCAATCGTTCAGGCACCCGCCGCGAAGAATATCTGGTTGACCCCGATACCCTGCAAAAAACTTGGATATTGCGCAAAATACTCCAGCCTATGGATGAATCAGCCGCTTCTGAATTTTTAATCGGTAAACTGAAAGACTTCAATACTAATAATGAGTTTTTTGACTCAATGAAACGCTAACCCTGTCAGCAAGGCTTGGCACTTTCCAGCGTTGGCAACCTGATTTCTCAGCACCGAATGAGCCATTACCCCCAGAAAATACCGCGTATCGCCATCACACCCGGAGAACCCGCCGGTATCGGCCCTGATATTTGCATACAATTGGCGCAGCAGCATTTGCCTTGTCAACTGGTGATTATTGCTAGCCCCGATTTGTTGCAACAGCGTGCCCGGCAATTGAATGTGCCGCTTAGCCTTACTGCATTTTCCGCTGATGCACCGGCTTGCCGTCAACAAGCCGGGTCTTTATGTGTAGTACCGGTTGACTTGGCCGAAGCGGTGCAATGCGGGCAATTGAACGCAGCCAATAGCCAATATGTGCTGACAACCATCACACAGGCGGCTAAAGGCTGCCTAGATGGTCTGTTTGATGCGATGGTGACAGCACCCGTCCATAAGGGCATCATAAATGATGCCGGATTCAGTTTTAGCGGTCATACCGAATATATTGCCGAAATCACCGGCGGTCAACCGGTCATGATGCTGGCAACCGCTGGCTTAAGGGTCGCCTTAGCAACCACCCACTTGCCTTTGGCACAGGTCAGCCAAGCTATCACCCCCGCTGTTTTAAGCTCCGTTATCGGTACTCTCGACCACGATTTGCGCCACCGCTTTGGCATCAGCAAGCCCAAGATTCTGGTCTGTGGCTTAAACCCCCATGCCGGTGAAAATGGTCATTTGGGTAGGGAGGAAATTGAGGTCATCACGCCTGTGCTAGACAACTTCCGTCGCCAAGGTGTACATCTGGTTGGGCCGCTACCCGCTGACAGCTTATTTACCGCCAAATACTTAGATTCGGCGGATGCGGTATTGGCCATGTATCACGACCAAGGTTTGCCGGTGTTAAAATTCAAAGGCTTTGGCCGTGCCGTCAATATCACGCTGGGGCTACCGATTATCCGAACTTCAGTCGATCATGGCACCGCCTTGGATTTGGCCGGCACAGGCGGCGCTGATGCCAGTAGCCTGCTCTATGCCATTGAAACGGCAGTTACCCTAGTTAACCACCACAGCACATGACTTTTCACACGGCACGCAAGCGTTTTGGCCAGAATTTTTTGCATGATCATGGCATTATTTACCATCTTTTTGCTAGCATCCAAGCAAGCACTACAGATCACTGGGTAGAAATTGGCCCAGGACTGGGGGCCTTAACCGAGCCGCTACTAAAAGCAAAATTGAATTTGGACGTGGTGGAACTTGACCGCGACCTCGTTGCCCTATTAGAAAGAAAATTTATTGATTATCCAAATTTACGCATCCACAGTGCTGATGCGTTGCGCTTTGACTTTACTGCCTTGGCTGCTGGCGAAAAACTACGGGTGATTGGCAACCTGCCCTACAATATTTCCACCCCCTTGATGTTCCATCTGCTAGCTAACGCACACTGCTTTCAGGATATGCATTTTATGCTGCAAAAAGAAGTGGTGGATAGGATTTGTGCCGGCCCCGGCAGCAAGAAATATGGTCGGCTGAGTGTGATGATGAGCTATTATTGCAGCACCGAATGGTTGTTTGACGTTCCGCCAGAAAGCTTTGACCCCGCGCCCAAAGTCATGTCCGCTATTGTCCGGCTGGTGCCCCACAGCCAACCGCCGGTTCAGGTCAATGATGTGAAACTGCTTAACCGTGTGGTCACTGAGGCTTTTTCGCAACGCCGCAAAACATTACGTAACGCCTTAAAAAAAATTATCGACGAAGAAACCATCAATGCATTGGGCATTGATGCCAGTTTGCGCCCAGAAAACATCAGCCTTAGCGAGTTTGCCAAACTGACCCTGTCACTAGAAAAAATGCTTGACTCAACTGCGGCAATCTGACATGCGACAATTTGCCACATTTCCTTTGGCCGGACTAGCCGTTAATATAACAGCAACTCTTGAGATGCAAAGTCCCTTTCTGGGAGCAGAGTTGCTTATCCTTCTTCCAATGCGGCTTTTAGCCGCATTTTTTTTGTCCGGTTGGAACAGAGACATACCGGCTCTCACTTTTGCCCGTTATTAGTCGGTGCTTGTAGGCTAGAGTAATCCCGTTAGGCCGCACCGACACATCTGGACACTGACAATAAGATTACAAGATGGTTAAGGTTGCCCCTTCTGCCTTTATTTTGTGGCTTTTTTGTGTCAAACTGGCAACATAAATAAGAGCATTAATGGTAACACCCTGTAATTAATGCACTTACTACCCATTTGTCTGGCAACGGCAGCTTATCTTTTGGCATTACTCACGGGATCAGTAGGTAAAAGACGCCTACCGACTCTTAAGAATGGACATTCCCACCTATTGCTCATGAAAAACGCAAAGCTTTCCTTTATGTCTGGCAATACAGCCCGGCACCGTGCAGATAATTTAAATTTAATGGCACTTTTAAAACTGCTGGTGATATTGCTGACATTATGCCACCCTCCCCTGTCCAATGCCGCTGTTGAAGAAGGTTCTGAAGAAACCGAAGATAACAACGATTTTTCTATGATGGGCACATTGGCTAAACAGGGTCTGCATAATATAGACAATGAACAATGGAATGCCTACGGGCAGGCAACTTACATCAGCAACGCCCAAGATGCTTTTCATGCGGCTTATAGCAATTTAAACGGCACACCCAATTCATTATCACCTTATGCACAACGCAGTTTTACTGCTACTGTAACGGGCTATTTCGCATTAAGGGCTTGGAAAGGCGCGGAATTTTATGCAGTGCCTGAGATGATTTCCGAACTGCCGTTGTCAGGGCTACACGGCCTGGGTGGGGGCATACAAAATTTTGAGCTACAAAAAAACGGTACAGAAAGTGCCACTTGGTATCTGTCCCGGGCATTTTATCGCCAAACTATCGGATTGGGCGGTAATCTGATACACGTCAACTCAGGGGCCATGCAATTGGGCGGCAACATGACTAGCCGCCGATTGGTGATCACCGCTGGCAACTTCAGCATTCTCGACATATTCGATAAAAACAGTTACGCGGGCGATTTACGCAATCAATTCCTTAACATGGCCTTTATGACCAATGCCGCATACGACTTTGCCGCTGATGCTCGGGGTTATACCTGGGGTTTAGTAGGGGAGTTTTATTACGACCAATGGGCATTCCGGTTCGCCCGCATTATGGGGCCTATTGACCCTAACCAGTTGATGCTCAATTTGGATTTGCTTAATGCTTATGGCGACCAAATCGAGCTGGAACGCAAACATACCCTGTACGGACAGCCGGGGGCATTAAAATTATTGGGCTACAGAAATCAAGAGCGGATGGGCAGTTGGACGGATGCCATTGCCGCTTTACAAAGTAATCCCAATAATAACGCCACCACCTGCACCACCTTTAGTTATGGCTCGGGCAATGCTGGCGCACCTGACCTTTGCTGGGCCAGAAAATCTAATGTGAAAATGGGCATTGGTGTCAATATGGAGCAAGCCGTCAGTGAAGATTTAGGGCTGTTTTTTAGGGGCATGGTGTCCGATGGCAAGACTGAAGTATATTCTTACACTTCTTCGGACAGCTCTTTGTCCATTGGTGGCTTACTGAAAGGAAGCCGTTGGGGGCGGGAAAAAGATACAACGGGCATAGGCTACGCCGCCAGTTTTCTGTCCAGCCAACATATTGCCTATCTAAACTTGGGCGGTATCGATGGCTTTATTGGTGATGGCAAGATCAATTATAAACCTGAACAAGTGCTTGATATTTTTTATAAATACCATTTTATAAAATCCACTTGGCTATCTTTGGACTACCAGCACATCGCCAACCCTGCCTATAACGCTGACCGAGGGCCGGTTGACATCTATAGCGGCAGAGTGCATTTTGAGTTTTAAACTGCCATGTCATGCCCGCAGCCATTGCGGGCAACATCGGTCAATAAGGTTTTTTAAGCTTAGGTCACCACTAAGAATAAGCAATTACCTCAGAGGACTTAAACAACTGGCTGATCAGCCAGCCTAACGCCGCATACAAAACAGTTGCCAGCAAATAAGATGGAAAATAATGCTGGGTGGCGGCAAGGTATTGGGCAAAAGTAAGGTCTGCAAAATTGCCAGAAAACCAATAAAAGCTGCTATTAGCAATAGCAAACGCGGCGGAGGTGGCCATGCATAATATGATTGCCGTCCGTGCCAATCTTGCCATCACTGTGCCTGTGTGCAGGGCGCAGCTGTAACGGCCTGCTTGCCACATGACCGCATAAGTGGGCAATAAGAACGCATAAGCCGGGGATATGCACGCGCTGCTGGTGCCTTGGCTAATGGCAATAAAGTCAATGAAACACGCTAAAACCAACAAGAACGCCAATAACAACTTGTGCCGATAAAATCCCGCTAAGTAAAAAACCGCCAATGATGCATCCGGCAGATGCAAGACGTCACCAAAATGGTGGAAGCGTGTCAGAACCATCAAGCCTATCAGAGCCAGCGGCAGACGTTCGGAAGAAATCCATTGTTTTAGTGCCATTATTAAATCTCGGTAAATTTTTTAAAATCGCTTTAAACGTTGTTATGAACAACCAGACCGCGTAGAAGCAGGTCATGCCCGCGAAGCGATTGAGCCAATCGCGGGCGTGGCTCGCTTCTACACTATTGTAAAATCAATTATTATAATGGACAGTCATGAAAAAATTTCTGTCCGCCATATTGTAAGAATAGACCGTTTGGTAAATCTCATTGAACAGGTTATTGATCTTACCGCTAATAACCCAATTTTTGTTGATATGCCAAGCCGTCCGTAAATCTACTGTAACATAACCGGCAACATTAACCCATGAGGAAGGGTAAGCATAAGAATTAATATCAGGCCGGCTATCTTGTGCCAGCACTTTTGCCCCAATATCAAATTCCCCGATTGAACGCGACACATCATAAGACAGGGTTTTAGTGGCCCGCCGTTGCAAACGCTGGCCTGTTTTGGCATCCACCGGGTCAATCAAGCTGCCGTTGAGTTGCTGATGCCAGCCCAGTAAATCGGTGCTGATTTGCGCTTCCAAACCTTCGATGCGGGCTCTGTCAATGTTCACAGGTATAAAGCCCGACGATGAATAGCCAATCAAGTTATCCGCGTCGGTATGATAGGCCCGCAGTTCCCATTGCCCTATTGCGTGCCCGCCTGCCAAACCTATTTCATAAGATCGTGATTGTTCCGGTTTTAGATTGGGATTACTGAAACCAGGATAGTACAAGTCGTTAAATGTCGGCGCTTTGAAAGCATTGCCAAAACGCGCAAACGGGCTAATACCGAACGCTGAATTATAACGCCAACCGATGTTGCCGGTGACAAAATCACCAAACGCTTGGTTGGTATCCCAGCGCACCGAACTATTGACAAAATGATGATCGAACAATTGGCTATGCAACTCAGCAAATATCCCCGCATCGTAACGGGAAGTCTCGGTATATGCCGTGTTGCTTTGTACTTCATCCAACCGATAATCGCCCCCCAATGTGGCTTGTTCACTGTCGCTTAAATGCACTTGGTTAAGCCAACTGGCGTTCCAACGGGTGGTATTGAAGGAATGTGCGAAGTTACCATTCGACAAAAAAGTACTCATATCGTCTTGGCTATGTCCTAGGCGCACATTGCTACGCCACTTATCACTGACATCCATTGCGCCAGCCAGTCCAAATGCTTGATTGACAAAGGCAGAATTATCAGCACCACCCCAAAAATTATTGTAGCGGTTGGTGCCTTCAGAATGCATCAAAAACCCCTCAACTTCGGCATTGTTGTCAAAGCGATGCCCAAAGCGGGCATTCATCGCAGTGTTTTGGTAGCCATCACGATGGTTGGGCTGTAAGCTGGCTTGGGCATCAAAGCCTTGCGAATTTAGGTGTGAAACACCCAGATTATACCAATTGCCGCCCAACTTGCCGCTTACCGTACCAGCCGTTTGCGCGGTGTCGTAAGAGCCGCCGCCTGCATCCAAGGTAACCTTAGGCTGTCCGCTCTGGCTACCTTTGCGGGTAAAAATTTGGATGACACCGCCAACAGCTTCTGAACCGTATAGGCTTGATTGCGGGCCACGGATAATTTCGACACGTTCAATCTGATCAATGGGAATCAGTTCAAACGGTGTGGTGCCGGTGGTTGCCGAGCCTATTTTAATACCATCCAGCAAAACCAGCACTTGGCTGGTGCTGCTGCCGCGCATAAACAAGCTGGTGGGTTGTCCATAGCCGCCACTTTGGGCAACATCTAAACCTAAGCTGCCTTTAAACAAATCCGGCAAGGTGCGTACTTGCAGGCGTTCAATATCCTTGCGGGTGTACACGGTAATGGCAGTGGCCAGTTCTTTGGGGTCAGTTTCCGAGCGGGTCGCAGTGACCACGGTGTCGGGTAGTGCGGTAATGTTATTAGTAGAAGTGTCGGCAGCTAATGCCGTGTTAAAGCCGGTGATCAGCCATGCGCTGGCTATAATTTTAGTTTGCATAAGTCCTCTTGCACCGCCCGTGCAATAGTTGAAAGTTAAGCGGCAGGAGACGATTGACAAAAGAAGACCGGTGCAATGGTACGGAAGCTTTGCAGTCTAATTCCGCAAACAGCCCTCCGCTGCACGAATAACCTTTTAGGCCGGTCTCCGGACTCATAAGTGGCGGTTGCCCAACCATCGCCTTCCCATGCTTGCACAGTGGCGTATTGATGATTGCTTACTTATTTACCGTTGCGGGGGCAGTGTTGGCTTAGGCATTAGCCGCACCAACTTCCCGTTTAACCAAACCGTGTGAGTAGCTTGGAACCTTAAAGGTGTACCAGATTATAAGGATTTGTTGGGATAAGGCAACAGTTAATCCTAAATTTGCTATGATTAGCTGATGTTACATAGCACGCTGGCTGACTGTAGCCAAAGCCCCCGCTTAAACCGACGTTATTACCTACACCCTGCACGCACTTAAGGATTGCTGATGAATGACACCTGCCACACCACCTACCTGGAAAGCGGTATTGCTGTTATCCATTCCAACCAACTCGAACAGCTCGGTGAAGTACTGGCGTACTGGTTGCAAACGCACCCGCTGGCACCGTTGGAAAATGAGCTGGTGTTGGTGCAAAGCAATGGCATGGGGCAATGGTTGAAGCAAAGCCTGGCCCATAATGCCGCATTGGGGATTGCTGCGGCAATGACCATGCAACTGCCCTCGCTGTTTATCTGGAGCGCTTACCGTGCCGTGTTGGGCGCACAAATCCCTAAGGAGCAACCGCTGGCAAAAGCCCCGTTGCTTTGGCGTTTGTACCGATTGCTACCCAGCTTGACTGCCCAAACTGATTTCGCCACCCTGGCCCATTTTTTGGCGGATGACAACAACAGCCGCAAGCGTTATCAACTGGCTGAACAATTGGCGGATTTGTTTGACCAATATCAAGTTTATCGCGCCGATTGGCTGGCTGATTGGTTGGCGGGGCAGAATAGTTTACGCAATGGCCACGGCGAGCTGATAGCCTTGACAGACAAGCACCATTGGCAACCGGCATTATGGCGGGCGGTGCTGGCTGATTTAGATACCGAGTCGTTGCCTTTTGCCAGCCGTGCCAGTGTGCATGGGCAATTTTTGCAAAAAATGGACAAGCTGACCTCTAAACCCACTGGATTGCCGCGCCGCATCATCTTGTTTGGCTTGTCTTCTTTACCGCAACAAGCACTTGAGGTGTTCGCCAAACTGGGCAAATTTTGCCAGATCATTTTGTTTGTCCATAATCCTTGCCAACATTATTGGGCGGATATTATTGAAGACAAGGAATTGTTAAAAGCCGAGAGCCGTAGGCATACCTATAAGGCGGGCATGAGCGATAGCTTGAATGCCGAAGCATTGCATCTTTATGCACCGCCGTTGTTGGCGGCTTGGGGCAAACAAGGGCGTGATTATATCCGCTTGCTGGATCAGTTTGACCATACCGAAGCTTATGCCAACTGGCATTGGCCTGAGCAAAAAATTGACGTGTTTGCCGATTATGGCGAGGCGGGGCGGCGTAGTCTGTTACAAAATTTACAGCAAGCCATACTTGATCTGGAGCCTTTGCCCAACCAACCCCTATTGTTGGATAAGCTTGACGCATCGTTAGTGTTCCATATCGCCCACAGCAGCCAACGCGAAGTTGAGATACTGCATGACCAATTGCTGACTCGTTTTGAGGCCGCCCAACAAAACGGGCAGCCGCTTTATCCGCGTGATGTGCTGGTGATGGTGCCAGATATTAACCAATACGCGCCTGCTATCCGTGCCGTGTTTGATCTGATACCCCCTGATGACCCGCGCCATATTCCCTACAGCTTGGCTGACCAGCAACAACGCGGGCAAAACCCTTTGTTGGTGGCGGTTGAAGCTTTGCTCAACTTACCTGAAGCAAGGTTTACCGTCAGTGAATTTTTAGATTTACTGAGGCTCCCCGCATTAAGGGAACGTTTTAAGCTTAAAGAAGAGGCTATCGGTAAACTGCACCAATGGATTGAAGAGGCCGGTATCCGCTGGGGTTTAAATGCCGGGCAACGCAGCCAAGCCGTGGCGATGCCCGCTCATCTTGATGCCAATACTTGGCTGTTTGGTTTGCGTCGGATGCTGCTGGGTTATGCGGTAGGGGCAGGCGAGACTTTTAATGGCATAGCACCTTATGAGGAAATTGGCGGGCTGGATGCCCAATGGCTAGGCGGCCTGTGTTTTCTGTTGGATACGCTGGAGCATTACAGCACCTTGTTAAAGGGCGAATATAATCCGCTGGCTTGGCAAACACTGCTGGGCAAGCTATTGGATGATTTTTTTTGTGCCAGCGATGACCGGGAGCTAAAAACGCTCAACACATTAAGGTCTTGCTTGGCTAGCTGGCAACACCATTGCGAATTGGCCGGTCTGGGTGACAACGACTTGTTGCCTATTAATGTGGTTCGGGAAGCTTGGCTTAACGAAGTGGATGAACCGGCCTTGCATCGGCGTTTCCTGAGTGGCCGGGTCAATTTCTGCACCTTGATGCCCATGCGTGCCATTCCCTTCCGGGTGATTTGCCTATTAGGTATGAATGATGGCGATTATCCGCGTTGCCAGCCCAGCCCCAGTTTTGATTTGATGGGACAAAGCGGACAGTATCGCCCGGGCGACCGCTCACGCCGACAAGATGACCAATACTTGTTTCTGGAAGCGGTGTTGTCCGCCCGTGAACAACTCTATATCAGTTGGGTGGGGCGCAGCATACGCGATAACAGCGAACGCCCGCCCTCGGTGTTGGTCAGCCAATTACGCGACGTACTGGCACAAAGCTGGATACTGCCTGAAAAGCAGCCTAAACTACTGGAAGCATTAACGCTTGTCCACCCCTTACAAGCTTTCAGCCTGGCTTATGTGGCACACAACCGCGACAACCGCTTGTTTACTTATGCGCGGGAATGGTTTGGCGATAAGCCAGCAGAAGAATCCGGCTGCGCGGAATTAACAGGCCCGTCAGAAAAAAACCTCACCGTATCGCTAGATACTTTGGCGCGTTTTTTAAAAGCTCCAGTAAAAACGTTTTGCCAGTACACGCTTAAACTTGCGTTTGAAGAAGAAAACCTCACCAGCGAGGATTGCGAACCGTTTGCATTTGATAAGCTACAAACGCATATCCATAGCCAGCAGTTGCTGGACACGCTAAAAAGCGAAAATCCAGACGATATTGAAGCGTTTTTTAGCCAGCAGCAAACTTCGTTGGCGCGCCAAGGTCAGTTACCGCTAGGCGGTTTTGCCAAAATGGCTTACCGCAGTATTGCCGAACCCGTCCAACAAGCATGGTATCGGTTCAATACGCTACAAACCTCGTGGCCCACTGAACTGGACGCGCGGGCAATCCAGCTACCCACATTCATGCTTGCACAGGGTATTGCTGTGCAGCTCAGCGGAAATTTGTCCCATTTACGCACTAATGGCAGTGGTCAAATAGCGATGCTGCAATTAACCGCCCAAACCCTGCTGAGCAAAGAAAAAAAAGACAAAAAAATCCAGTTTCACAAAGTGTTGGGCTATTGGGTGCAACATTTGGCGGCTTGTGCCGATGAAGTACCACTACAGACCTTAGTGATCGCTGCCGATGGTGTTTTGACTATCCCGCCCATTGCGCTAGACGATGCCTACGCATTGTTACACGAGCTGCTTGAAGCCTATCATCTGGGCTTGCAAACCCCAGTGCCATTGGCTTGCAAAACGGGTTTTGCTTGGTTGGCGGCACCGTCTGATAAAGCATTGGAAAAGGCCAAAAGCACTTACGAAGGTAACGAACAGTATAGCGGGGAAATGGCTTACGATGCCTACTTAAGGCGTTTTTACCCTAGTTTTGCCGAGCTGAACCCTGCAACCACCAAAGAGAATTTCACCTTTTGGGCAGACCGCCTGTACCGCCCGCCATTTAATCACATTAAGCAACTTGACACCGCTAAAGGGGAAACAAAATGAGTGCTGTCATCCCCTTAAAAACGCTACATTTTCCCTTATTTGGCACACGTTTGATTGAGGCCAGTGCGGGCACTGGCAAAACCTACACGATTGCCGCGTTGTATGTGCGGCTGATTTTGGGGCATAGCACTGAACATAAAAGTAACCCGCGTGTTTATTTGCCGCCCGATATTTTAGTGGTGACTTTCACCGATGCTGCCACTAAGGAATTGCGCGAGCGTATCCGTGACCGTTTGAGCCAAGCCGCCCGTTTTTTTCGCGGTCAAGCCGCGCATGACCAAGATGACCCGTTTTTGCAGGATATTCGCGGCGCTTATGCGGAACAGGACTGGCCCGCTTGTGCCAGACGTTTGGAGTTGGCGGCAAACTGGATGGATGAGTCCGCCGTTTACACCATCCACGGCTGGTGCAACCGCATGTTACAGCAACATGCCTTTGATAGCGGCAGCTTGTTCCGGCAGGAGGTGAACACCACCGACACCGAGCTGCTGCATGAAGTGGTCAGGGATTATTGGCGTAGTTTTTATTATGATGGCTCCATTGATGAAGCGAGTTTTAGTAAGATTTATGAGTACTTTGAACAACCCGATGAGCTATACAATCAAATCCGTCCGCTACTTGGCGATGTGGCATCAATCCCTCGCAGCATGGCAAGCGATAAAGGTTTTTCAGTGTTGCTCGCTTCGGTGGACGCTTCTAAACAAGTCTATTTAAGTGATCTGAAAGCACCGTGGGGCAAATGGGCGGATGAGATTGAAGCGCTATTAAAAACAGCGGTTGCCAATAAAGTGCTACCAGCAAGAAATTACAGCGCTAAGACCCTGCCCGATTGGATTGCCAAAATTAAAGCTTGGGCGGCCAATCCCGAGCAGGAAATTCTGGATATAGGCAAAGGGTTTGAAAATTTGACGCCCGCTGGGCTGAAAAACTTGACCAAGCCTGGATTGGTGCCTCCGCAACATCCCGGTTTTGATGCCATTGCCTTGCTGCAACAACAACTCAACCAACTACCCAGCTTAAAGGTTGAGCTGATCAAGCACGCCGTCCATTGGATTAACCAACGCTACGATACTGAAAAACAACGTATCGCCCGTATGACCTTTGATGACATGCTGACGCGCTTGGACTGTGCCTTACAAGGCGAAAACGGCGCACAGCTCGCCCTTATGATCAGGCAGCAATACCCGATTGCCCTGATTGATGAGTTTCAGGACACCGACCCCATCCAGTACCGCATCTTCTCCACCTTGTATCCGACTAAGAACAATGACGGTAGCGGCTGTTTTATGATTGGCGACCCCAAGCAGGCCATTTATTCGTTCCGTGGTGCGGATATTTATACCTATCTTAAAGCCCATCAAGACACCTTTGGCAACCATTACACTTTAGGCACCAACTTCCGTTCCACGCAAAATTTGGTGGCGGCGGTCAACCAAGTGTTTGTCCATGCTGACCAACGGCCGGAAGGGGCTTTCCGTTTTAAGAAAGCAGACAAGACCAACCCGTTACCGTTTATCGCCGTTAACGCTAAGGGCCGTGATGATGACTGGGTGATTGATGATAAAACAGCCCCCCCGTTAACTATCTGGCATTGGCAAGCCAGTGAGCCAGTAGGGATACCGGAATATCGGGAGCAAATGGCGGAAGTCACTGCCAGCGAGATTGTCAGCTTGCTCAATTCGGCAAGTTTGGGCAAACACACCGGATTTAAATCGCCAAAGGCGTTTAAACCGATACAACCTTCTGATATTGCCATTCTGGTGCGTACGGGCCACGAAGCCAAAATGATGCGCGATGCACTGGCAAGCCGGAGCTTGCGCAGCGTGTACCTTTCTGAAAAAGATTCAATTTTTGCCAGTCGTGAGGCCGCCGACCTGCTGCTGTGGCTAAAGGCTTTGGCCGAGCCGCACAATGAACGCAAGGTGCGTAGCGCATTGGGAACGGCCACTTTTGGCTGGTCTTACCAGACCTTACAACAATGGGCAGTGGATGAACCTCGCTGGGAAATGCACTTGGAACGCTTTATGGGCTACCAGCAACGTTGGCGGCAATATGGTATTTTACCGGCCCTACGGCAACTGATTGGCGATTACCAGTTACATGCACGGCTCATGGCAAAACATGAAGGCGAACGCTGCATGACCAATTTATTGCATTTGGCTGAGTTGCTGCAACAAGCCAACAGCCAAATCGAAGGCGAACAAGCACTGATCCGGCATTTGGCGGAAATGATTGAAGCCAGCGGTCAAACCAGCAACGAGGCCATTATCCGGCTAGAAAGCGATGCCAACCTGATTAAAATCATTACCATCCACAAATCTAAAGGGCTGGAATATCCTTTAGTGTTTTTGCCATTTATCTGTAGCTTTAGGGAAGCCAATAATCGTAATAGCAAATATTGTTATCGCTATCACGATGAACAGCACCAATTAACCATAGATATAGGCAAAAACGACACCAGCCAAGCCCTAGACGATGCCGAGCGGCTGCAAGAAGATTTACGTTTGCTCTATGTTGCTTTGACCCGAGCGCGTTATGCCTGTTGGCTGGGGATTGCCCCGATAAAAATTGGTAACGCTAAAGACTGCCACCTAGCTAAATCGGCAATCGGCCATGTGCTGGGCTGGCAAGCTAAAATGCCCGCGAATGCCTTGGAAAACCAACTCAAGCAGCTTAAAGGCGAGTGCGGACATATCGCAATAACAACATTACCTACGCCTAGCTGCGCTATTTTTATGGCCCCCACACAACAGAGCCAGACGGACACTATACGGATAGCAACCACTCAGATTATCAATAATTGGTGGGTGGCCAGTTATAGCGCGTTGCAAATTGCCCCTAAACAAGCCATTGGGCAAACTATTGATGAGGACAGACGCACATCGTCAAGTGAACCGGAAACGGCTCAAGAGGATAAGCAAGCTGATGAAGCAGATGCTAGCAGTATCCTGTCAACGCCTGTCATTACCGGTGTCCATAGCCTGCCTCGCGGAGCCACACCGGGTGTGCTAGTACATGGGCTATTGGAACAGTGCGCCCAGATAGGTTTTGCGGCAGTGCAAAAAAATCCGGCTATCGCTAGCGAGCTGGTCAAAAAAGTCTGCACAGCGCAAGTGTGGAATGATCAACAACAAACACTGCTTGCTGAAGCACTCGCGCACTGGTTGACTATGCCATTGCTGACAGGGGCGGAAATTAGTTTGGCCTCATTAGGCATTAATGCGTATCAGGCCGAATTGGAGTTTTTGATAGGTGCTGACACGGTGGATGTGCAAATACTGGACAGGCTGGTCGTTGCCCATCTTTTTGCGGGTGCAGCACGTCCGCCATTAATGCCCCAACAGATTAATGGCCTATTGAAAGGCTTTATCGATTTGGTGTTTGTCCACAACCAACAATATTATGTGGCGGATTACAAATTTAACGGCTTAGGTGATGATGACTCGGCCTATAGCCAAGAAGCACTGGTGGCGGCCATGTTGGCTAAGCGATATGATTTGCAAAGTGCACTGTATTTGTTGGCTTTACATCGCTTGTTAAAAACCCGTTTGGGCGATACTTATGATTATGATGAGCATGTCGGCGGCAGCTTGTATCTGTTCTTGCGCGGTGCGCGTGGCCCAGCAGGGGGGCGGGTGTTTTATAAACCACCCCGCCTTTTTATCGAAGCGTTGGACAGGCTTTTTTTGCATACGGCTAGCCGCGAAGGGTGATGGAGTGATATGGCGTGATGATGAAACAGACAAAACAACCCTCATCGGTATTTGGCAGCATGGGCCGCTGGCTGGAACGTGGCTGGTTAAGCCAGTTGAATTGGGCGTTTGCCCGTTTTTTATTAGATCAGGATGCACAAGCGGGTGACGCCGTGTTCTGGGCAGGGGCTTTGTTAAGCCGCCAATTGGACAGGGGTGAAGTGTATCTGGATTTGCAAAAACTCTGTGCCAACCCTGGTTTAACCTTAGGGCTTCCCAACGAAACGGCTTGGCAAGCGGGACAGTTTATTAGTCCTGATGATTGGTCGCCGATCGCTGGTTACCGGCTTGCCGACTGGCAAACCGCGCTGGGCCAATCGGTGCTGGTCAGTTCTGGGGCGGGTAACACACCGATGGTGTTGGATGGCTGCCGGTTATATTTAAGGCGTTACTGGCATTACCAGCAAACCGTCAATAGCGGCATCCTGCAACGCCTGACCCCCATTCGAGAATGCTTGCCAATAGATTTGTTGCAACCCTTGCAAATGCTGTTTAACAGTAGCCCCGAACAACCCGATTGGCAAAAAATTGCGTGTGTTTTAGCGTTACGTTGCCGCTTCACCATCATCACCGGCGGGCCCGGCACTGGCAAAACCACCACCTTGACCAAATTGCTTGCGTTGTTGATCACACTACACGAGCAGGAACAAGTATCGGAAAACCCGCGAAAACTTAATATCCTGCTGGCTGCACCGACCGGCAAGGCCGCTGCACGGGTCAGTGAGTCCATTGGCAAAGCGGTGGATAAGTTGGCAGTCACGCCCGACATTAAACAAGACATCCCCAACAAAGCCAGCACATTACACCGTCTGCTGGGCAGCCGTCACAACACCCGCCGATTCAGTTATCACCGCAACAATCCCTTGGTGGCGGATATGGTGATTGTCGATGAAGCGTCCATGATCGACTTGGAAATGATGGCTTGTTTGCTGGATGCCTTGCCGCCCACCGCCCATTTGATTTTATTGGGCGATAAAGACCAATTGGCGTCGGTCGAAGCGGGTGCGGTGATGGGGGATTTGTGCCACGGCGCTGAACACAATGCCTATAATAATGCCACCGTGCAATGGATTAGGCAGTATGCCGGCTATAAACTGCCAGCCCCTGCACCAAGCACCGGTAGCGCTATTAACCAGCAGACTATTATGCTGCGATATAGCCACCGCTTTAATGAACACAGCGGTATTGGACAACTAGCCAAGGCAGTCAATGGCGGTGATGTTGCATTGGCCCAATCCATCCTCAATGCTACCGACCGCTACCCTGATCTGTTGCCATTGCCCGCGCAAATGTACATAAAGCATCGTGCCAATCCGCAACCGGAAACCGCCAATAAGCTGTTAAAAGCACTGCTGCTTATCAATGGCGAGGATGCCCAAGGCAGCAAGTCTATGGCGCGCGGATATGCTTTTTACCGCGATATTATGCAGCTGCAACGGCCCACGGACAGCAGCCAATACCACGCATGGGCAAACCAAGTGTTGCAGGCATTTGACACTTTTCAGGTGTTGTGTGCATTGCGCCAAGGGCCTTGGGGGGTTGCGGGATTAAACCAGCGTATTGCCGACTGGTTGCTGCCACAGCGTAAACCTGGCCTATGGTACGAAGGCCGTCCGATTATGGTCACGCGTAACGATTACAATTTGGGCTTGATGAACGGTGACATCGGCATAACCTTGCAAGATGCAAACGGCAAACTAAAAGTGGTGTTTCCGCAGGATGATCCGCTGGCTGATGGCTCGCTACGCTGGCTATCGCCTATGCGTTTGCCTGAAGTGGAAACGGCTTTTGCCATAACCGTGCATAAGTCGCAAGGCTCGGAGTTCAACCATGTGCTGTTGGCACTGCCGGAACACACGAGTGCTGTGCTGACGCGCGAGCTGATCTATACCGGCATTACCCGTGCCAAAGAACATTTCACCTTGCTGGAAAGTAAGGCGGGGGTATTTGGGCAGGCTATTTTATCGACCTGTAAATAATGGTTTTGGGCAAACAATGACGTTGTTTGATCTGCAATAATTGTGTTTTTCGTGGAAAAAATAGGAGAAACCTTATGCAACTGATCGTAAATTACCCCGAAAAATTACCTGATGCTTTGCAGCAATCGCCAGCACAATTTGAACAAGAAGCAAAAATGGCGATGGCGGTAAAGCTGTATGAACTCAAGAGAATTTCCAGCGGTACCGCTGCTTCCCTTATTGGCATGGAGCGGGTGGAATTTTTGCTTGCGTTGCATCGCTATGGCGTAGCCGTCATTGATTTAGGTGCAGAAGAATTGCAGTCGGACTTTGACAATGCCTGAGCCTAAAGAGCTGGTTATCAACACAACGCCCATCATTTCATTAATTGCGGCAACCGGATGCTTAGTATTAGAAATGTTGCCCAAGTTGGAAACGATATTGGAGAGGGAGCTTAAGTATCGCGGAATTATCAAAGACGAACAGCCTTATTCTGCTGGGTTGATTGGCTGGATTGAGATTGTAGCTTTGCCATAGACCTGGATTTGATTAAATCATCGCCAGCCTATGCTGGGCTTGGTAACTTAGCGGCCCTCATGGCGTGCCCAATGGCGCATGTGATAAAAGCCCATTTTAGAAACCGGACAAATTGCCGCATGGTAATCTATGGCAAAAAATGTCATGATAAGGGCTGTTATACTTGCCAATAACATGCGTTGTACCTTTAAGTATTACGGATCACCCAAAACCATCATGCCCTACAAATCTTTGCTACAAACCCTTCAAGATAAGGGTAAGCTTTCCGCCACAGAATTGAGAAAAGTGGAGCGTGTCAAAAAAACCACGGTTTCCGAAAGCCTACCACATCTTTTGATTAAACTGGGTTTGTGTTCCGAGAATGACGTGACTGAAGCCTTTGTGGAATCGGGTGGTTTTCAGCGCGTCCATGCCACTGATTTTCCGATTGAAAACCAGTTGCCTGAAAGCGTTTCATTGCGTTTCCTCAAACATTACCACGTCACCGGCCTTGACCAATCGGAAACGGACACCACCGTTGCTATGATGGATCCTGAAAACCGTTTTGTGGTGGATGCCTTGCATTTGGCAACCGGCAAAACCATCCATGTCAAAGTCGGCTTGCTATCTGAAATTGATGCCGCCTTGGAAATGCAGTACGGCGAAGGCAAATCGCAGATGGATAAAATCGTCGATGGCTTGGTACTGGAAGAAGGTGGCGAAGAAGACCTGGAACATCTTAAAGACTTAGCCAGCGAAGCCCCCGTCATCAAGATGGTCAACCTGATTATGCAACAGGCCATTGAGACTAAAGCATCGGATATACATATTGAGCCGTTTGAGCAAAGCCTAAAAGTCCGCCTAAGAATTGATGGCGTGTTGCAGGAAATTCACGCGCCGCCAGTCAAATCCACTGCTGCGGTTATTTCCCGTATCAAGATTATGGCTAAGCTCAATATCGCCGAGCGCCGTTTGCCACAGGATGGGCGTATCAAAGTACAAATGTTGGGCAAGGAACTGGATTTGCGGGTGTCCACCATACCCACCATGCACGGCGAAAGCGTGGTGATCCGTTTGCTGGACAAAGAAAATACGGTCTTGGATTTTGCCGAACTAGGCTTTTCTGGCAAGCATTTACAACAGTTTAATGAGGTGTTGGCACAACCGCACGGCATTATCCTGATCACCGGCCCGACCGGTAGCGGCAAATCCACCACCTTGTATGCCGCATTAAAACAACTGAACACTTCAGCGCGCAAAATCATCACAGTTGAAGACCCCGTCGAATACCAGATGGAAGGCATCAACCAAATTGAGGCGAAACCGCAAATTGGCTTGACCTTTGCCTCGGCCTTACGCTCGATTGTCCGGCAAGACCCCGATGTTATTATGATTGGTGAAATGCGCGATTTGGAAACCGCCAAAATTGCCGTGCAATCTTCCTTGACCGGCCATTTGGTGCTGTCAACCCTGCATACCAATGATGCCGCCGGTGGTATTGCCCGTTTGTTGGATATGGGTCTGGAAGAATATTTGCTGAGTTCCACCGTCAACGGCATTTTGGCACAACGTTTGGTCAGGAAGCTTTGCAGCGCGTGTAAAGAAGTCGGCACGTTGGCCGACACACTCTTGCAAGATGCCCATATCCGGCGCTTTGTGCCGGAAGGCTCCATTATCTACAAACCAGTCGGCTGCCCTGCCTGCGGTGGTCTAGGCTACCGTGGGCGAATAGCCATCATCGAATTTTTGCTGATGACCGATCCGATACGCAAACTGGTTATGGCCCGTGCCGAATCCGGGCATATCCATAAACTGGCTATCAGTGAAGGTATGACCACCCTCTACGAAAACGGCCTTGAAAAAGTTGCCCAAGGCATCACTACGTTGGAAGAAGTGATGCGCGTCACTGCAGAAAGCTAATGCCCTTATTTGCTTATAAAGCCATTAACGCCTTCGGCGAAACAGAAGACGGTGTTCGTGAAGCAGCTGATGAAAAACATCTGGTCGAAGCCTTGCAAGCAGACGGTTACCTGCCCGTTAAGGTCAGTCCTGCTTCGCCGCGCTCGTTTTTAGGTTTTGGCGGCAAACAAAATCACCTTAAACAAAAAGAAATTGTGCTGTTCACCCGGGAGCTGGCCACTCTATTGGAATCAGGGCTACCACTGGACAAATCGCTGCTCGTGCTAAAAGACTTGGCGGACGATAACGAACGTTTGCTTAAGCTCATTGGCAGGGTGCTAGAAAAAGTGAAAAGCGGCACGTCACTGGCGGATTCTTTGGAGTTGCAAGCGGGCATATTCAGTAAATTTTATCTGAACATGATCCGTGCCGGTGAAGCAGGGGGAAACTTGGGTGAAGTGCTGGCGCGTTTGTCCGAATATCTGGAAAGCTCGCAAGAACTTAAGGACACGGTTAGCACGGCTCTGATTTATCCGGCTATCTTGCTGGTGATGTCGTTGGCATCACTGTTTATAATGCTCACCTTTGTGGTGCCGCAATTTACTGAGATGTTCGCCAGTGCTGGTAAGGCATTGCCTTTTTCAACGCAAATTGTGGTCGGTTTGGCGGAATGGTTACAAGCTTACTGGTGGGCCTTGGCACTGGCTGTGTTTGGGGCCTCCAGCTACATGCGTTACGAAATGGCCGAACCGGCCCGTAAAAAAGTGTGGGACGGGCGGTTTTTGAAAATGCCTTTGCTGGGTGAGATTTTCCTTAATCAGGAAACTGCCAACATAACCCGTACCTTGGGCACATTGCTGGGCAATGGCGTATCCATTATTGCCGCTATGATGATCGTACGCGAAACCGTCGATAACTTGGTGATAGCGGATGCTATTTCGGAAGCTGAGGAACAGCTTAAACAAGGCAAGCATTTGTCGAATGCCTTGCTGGAAAAAGCCCTGTTCCCTAAAATGGCCATGCAAATGATAAAAATGGGCGAAGAAACCGGCCGGCTGGAAGAAATGCTGTTGCGTGTCGCGACTATTTATGACAAGCAATTGCGGGTATCTATCTCACGTATGCTGGCATTTTTGGAACCGGCTTTGATAATAACTTTAGGACTGATGATTGCAGGCATTATTGTGTCAATTTTGTTGGCAATCTTAAGTGTGAACGATTTGGCTTTTTAACAGCAGACTTAACCATCATGAAACATTACAACACTAAACATCAACAAACAGGTTTCACCTTACTTGAGCTTCTGGTCGTATTGGGCATTATTGCCATGTTAGCCGGTATTGTAGGGCCACAAGTGATGAAACACATGGGCGAATCGAAAACTAAAGCCGCTAAAGTGCAGGTTGAAGACCTTTCCGCCAGTTTGGACATGTACAAACTGGACTTGGGCCGCTACCCCACCACTGACGAGGGCTTGAACGCATTAGTGGAATCGCCCGACAGCTCCAAACCTTGGAACGGCCCGTATTTGAAAAAATCAAAAGTGCCTGTTGACCCTTGGCAACAACCTTACCACTATGTATCGCCCGGCGAGCATGGCAAGTTTGACTTGTTCTCCTACGGGGCGGACGGCAAAGAAGGCGGCGAAGGCGAAGACCAAGATTTGCTGAGCTGGCAATAAACCAGCAGCCTGCACCAGCATGATGGCAGCCACACGGCAACGCGGCTTTACCCTGTTAGAGCTGATTGTTGTGCTGTTCATTATGCTGATGGGCTTTTCCGCGATAGCCATCAGCATTTCTTCCGGCAATGACACAGCCAAATTGAACGCGGCAGCAAGAGATATTGTGTCCGCACTACGTTATGCCAAAGGCCAAGCACTGGTTAGCCATAAGCAAACCACCGTGGGCTTTGACATAGACAACAACAGTTATGCCATCAGCACCCGCGAACAGGCTTACCCGATAGACCCAGCCATATCGCTGACTATTGTCACCGCCGAAAGCGAATTGACTGGGCAATCCCAAGGCGATATACGTTTTTTCCCTGACGGTTCCTGTACCGGCGGTAGGATAACGCTGGCCCGCGGCGAGGTGGCACGACAAATTGATTTAAATTGGTTGACGGGCCAAATAACCCTTGAAAACAAATAACCAGCAAGGGTTTTCATTATTGGAAATCCTGATCGCCTTTTCTATTATGGCCTTGTCGCTGGGCATTTTACTGCGGATTTTTTCGGGTGGCGTCAACACCGCAATGGTGGCTGAAGACTATAATGTTGCCGTGCAAATTGCCGAGTCGATGATGGCAAAGATAGGTGAGGAAGTGCCTTTGAAGTCCACCGAATCCGACGGTGTGGCATTCGACAAATATGCTTGGGCCGTTACTGTTGAACCGTTTGAATTTAACCCCGACAATGCCGACCAATCCACACTAAAGGCCCAGCTATTTAAAATCACGGTCTCCGTCGCTTGGGGGGAGCAAGCAGGCAAGGAACGCAGCATTGAGCTAAAAACACTAAAACTAGGCGTCAAACCGTTATGAACGCCCGCTTGAACCGCCCGTGCAATGGCACCGAAAAAAAAGCCCAGGGCTTTACGCTACTGGAAGTTTTGATCGCCATGAGCTTGCTCGGTATTATGGTAGTATTACTGTTTGCAAGCCTTAAGACCTGTGCCGAAAGTTGGGAAAGAGGGGAGGCAAAAATTGCCGCTGTCAATGAAGTGGCAGTGGTCTACCAATTTTTCAAACGGCATTTGGCCTTGGCAGTGCCATTGACGAACGATTTTGACCCAGAAAATATCACTTTTGCGTTCCAAGGCGAGCAACATGCCCTGAAATTTGTATCGGCATTTCCGGCCAGTGCCGCCAAATCCGGTTTACAATTATTTTCGCTGCAAAGGCTGGACGATGAACAAGGGCATTACCTGCAAGTGACACTGACCCCTTTTGTGACCCCGCAGCAAGGCAGCGCACTCCCGCACGAAGATGTCACCTTGATTGACCATGTAAAAGACATTTCCTTGGTCTACTTCGGCAATAACCCCAACAGCGGCGAAGCCGATTGGCAAAACGATTGGCTGGAACGGGACAGTTTGCCGCGCCTGATAAAAATTACCATTGAGCTGGACAATGGCACCGAATGGCCAGAAATGGTCATAGGGCTTAAAGTAAACGGTAGCCAAGGTGAAATCGGCAGCGAAGTGATGGCGGAACCTGGAGTAGAGCAATAATGGCGGATACTGCACCACCCACCAGGCGGTTGCAACAAGGCATCGCCTTGGTATTGGTGTTATGGGTACTTAGCCTATTGACCATTATGGCCGGCAGCTTCGCGCTCAGCATGAGGCGCGAAACCGCCATTGTGGCAGGTGAAAAAGACAACATCCTAGGCTTGGCGATTGCGGAATCTGGCATTGCCATTGCCGAACTGATGCTGCTTAACCCCGATGCCGCACAACGTTGGCGGACAGATGGCAGTATTTATGAAATTGCTTACCCGCGCACACCCAGTGCCAGCTCGGCTGATGATGGCAACTGGAAGATCAGAATAAAATTATTGTCTGAGAGTGGCAAAGTCGATATCAATGCCGCTGACGAAAAACTGTTGCAGGTATTGCTCAGCAATGCCCCCATTACACAACAAGAACAAGCCAGCTTGGTGGCGGCTATTTTAGATTGGCGGGATAGTGACGACCTGGCCCAATTAAACGGCGCCGAAAAAGAGGATTATGCCAAAGCTGGCCTGCATTACCAACCTAGCAACAAACCATTTAAAGCCATGGAAGAATTGCAATGGGTAAAGGGTATGGATAACACTACTTACCAGTGGTTGGAGCCGCTGATCACCATCAATTCAGGTTCCGCACAAGTTGATTTTCAAAAAGCCACGCCCGAAGTATTGCACGCTGTTGGCAACTTGGATAGTGCTTTGATCGAAGATTATATAGCCGCCCGGGTAGACAGTGCCCGCAACGACCTGCCCGCACCCGCTTTTCCGGCAGCGGGTACACCCGCACAGAACCCGAACCAAATAGGAGGGGCGGTCACCATCATGGTGGAAGCACTATGGGATAACAAAGCTGATGCCGATGTACCGGACAGCGACGACAGCCAGCAAGGCATCGCCATGAGCGCATTGGTGCAACCAAGCGCAGATGGCACGAACACGCCTTTTACAGTTTTAAAATGGCGACACAACACAACAGACAATACAACAGAAAATGCATCGCTATTCGGCGAAGCGATGGATGATTTTTTAGTGAAGCAATATGCTGAATATAAATTCGACAATTGATTGGGACGTTAAGTCTTTTTTGCGCTGGTGGCTGCGTGAACTCAGCTTTCTGATCCCTGAAAACATAAGGCACTCAGTATTTGATGAGCAAGGTTTTATTATCGTCAGCACCAGCCAAGACAATCTGATTTTACATTTCAGCTATCGGGGACAATCCGAACTGTTGGCCACGCTTGAACACAACAAACAGGGTATAGCGCACTATAAAACCTTATTGGATAAAGATACGCGCTTGCCAAAAGCTAAAGTCATATTGCGCCTCAATGCTGCCCAAGCGGTTTATACAACCCTATCCTTACCAGTCGCGGTCAAAGGCAACCAGCAGCAAGTGGTCGGCTACGAACTGGACAAATATACCCCGTTTAAAGCCGAACAAGTTTATTTTGCCATCAGGCAATTGCCTGAGAGCGAACCCGGACAGATTGCCGTGCAAGTGATAATATCACCCAAGGAACACTTGGATAGCCTGTACTATGAAGCCAAAACATTGGGCATGGTGCCGTTGTTTGCCGATTTTGCCACCCTACCCAATCAGTTGGATGACAGCAGGGGGCGTTACAATCTGTTACCCGAAGCCTTTAGGCAAAAAGTGGCAAAAACCCCCCAGATCATCTACGGTGGTCTCGTTACGGCACTGCTGATTTTGCTATTGACCTCGCTGATATTGCCGTTGTGGATGGAAAGTGAAACCATTGCACAATTGCAAGAACGTGTTGACAGTATCGAAAAAGAAGCCAAGAAGATCAAAAAAACGCAAGCCGAGGTATCAGCCTTTGCAGAGCAAACGCAAAAATTAATTGACCATAAAACCGCTTTGCCGCCTATGGTGGAAATGCTCAACGAACTCAGCACACTGATTAAAGACGACACATCGCTCGATTATGCGCAATATGCCGATGGGCATTTACAAATATTGGGCGAATCACCGGCAGCATCCGGGCTGATTTCAGTATTGGAATCATCCGAGTTATTTGCCAACGCACGTTTTGTCTCGCCTGTGACTCAAGACAATGTCAGCAAACTTGAGCGGTTCCAAATAACCGTGGATGTCACTAAACGGGAAAATCATGGCAACAATCTACAAAAATAACGAAAAAATGCAGCGCTGGTTGGCCATCGGCCTGCTAGTGCTGGTGATCGCCACCTTTGCCGCTTTGGTGTTGACACCCCTGTTAGGCAAAGGTATGGAGCTGAGTGAAGAAAAGGAAACACTGGAATTCAAACTGCAACAATACGAGCGTATCTTGGCAACTAAAGACAGCGTGACGCAGGCCTTGGAAAATCTCAGGGAACAGCACGACCAACAAGGCTATTTCAACACTCAGGAAACGGATGCCTTGGCATCTGCCGAAATGCAGGAATTCATAAAAAAAACTATTGTGGATGCGGGTGGTCAACTCAGTAGCACCCAAGTTGTACCTGCCAGCAGCAACAATAAATTGGATTTTGACAGCATTGATGTAAGAGTCAGGATGACAGCCACTAGCGAACAAATGCGGACAATACTGTACCAAATTGAAACATCCGCGCCTTTTGTTGTTATCGACCAAATCGATATCCGACCTTTGCGCGGTAATAGAAATGCCGTGACGCGGCAATTGGATGCCGGAAACTTACTGAGCGTCAATTTTCAGGCTGTTAGCTTTATGAGAAAAAAGCCAAATGAACAATAAGTTTGTCACCGCATTGTTGGTCGCCTGCCTACCCTTCAGTTTGATTATTATTGGTGAATGGCTATATGCCCTGCACGCCCGTGAAGCTGCCTTACAGCCAAAAGCAACCACCAATAACACAGCCGCCCCTATTGCTATGCCAAGTGTGGATTTATCAAGACAACCCGAAGAAAGCTTTGAACAAATGGTCAGCCGGCCACTCTTTATGAAAGGCCGGCGACCCGTGGCGGAATCCAGCACCGCCCAAGCAGAAGCGGAGATGTTGCAAGCCAATTTTGATTGGCAACTGGATGGCATCTATTCCACCCCTAAAGGCAGTTATATCTTATTAAGCCGTGCCAAGGGCAAAAAACCCCGCGACAACTACCGCAAGCTGACTGTAGGTGGCATGGTGGAAGGTTGGAAACTGGAAGAAATAGATGCCACCAAAGCGGTGTTTAGCGTTGCTGGAGAGAAAAAGCAATTACTGCTAAAAAAGCCCAAACCTAAAATGCCGAATAACCCAGGCAATCCGCCAACCGACCCTTCTGGAGCGGGCGGAATAGCACCACCGGAACAAATCATTCCCGCAGTGCCACCCATTCCACCTGATAACGAACAGCCTATAGACGATTTACCTGAGGACTCACCTGTCAATGCCCCAAATGAATAAGCCTAGAAAAATAGCCACCGCCTGTTACCTACTTAGCGCAGGTCTGGTGCTTTCGAGTTGTGAATCATTGCACCCGCGCTCATCCCCATTGCTGCCTTTGGAGCCGGTTGCCAATAATTTGCGTAACAGTAACCCCGTGCTTTCCGATGACTTGTTAAACAAGCCGTTAAAACCTAAGGAAGCCTTGCCGGGCGAACTGTATTTTGGCACCGACCGTTTTGTGGCCCCCACGCCGGGCTACCGCAAAAATGGCACGGGCAATACCGCTGGCACTTACAGCCTGAATTTTGACGATGCTGACCTAGGCGAAGTGGCTAAGGTGATCCTAGGCGATATTTTAGGGCAAAACTATGTGCTGAATCCTAAGGTGGCTGGCAAAGTCACTTTACAAACCACCCAAGCACTCACCAAGGAAGAGCTGTTACCGACCTTGGAAATGGTATTGCGGATGAACAACGCCGCCTTGGTAAAAGTAGCGAAAATATACCATATTGAACCTGCCGCCGATGCCTTGTTGACCTCCGACATTACTGCCACCAGCCGCCCGGGCTATCAAACCCGCGTCATACCGGTAAAAAATGTTGACGTACAAGACATTGTGGATGTCATTAAACCACTGGTGGGTGAAAAAACCATCCTCAATGTGGACGGCACGCGTAATATTATCATCGCTTCAGGCACTGCCGACGAAATGGCGCGGGTTATGGATATGGTTGGCACTTTTGATATTGACGTGCTACGCGGGCGTTCTTTCGGCCTGTTTTCCTTGGCACATGTGGAACCGGATGCCATTATTGAAGAATTACAAGCGGTATTCGACCAAAAATCCAAAGACAATGATTCCGAATTTTTCCGCTTCATTGCCATAGAGCGGCTTAATGCGGTGTTGGCCATCACCCATCAAGCCAAGTACCTGAACGATATTGAAACATGGGTGCACCGGCTGGACAAAGCCAGCTCAGAAAAAGGCGGCGGGGTTTATGTGTACCGCGCCCAGCATTATGATTCCGATGAACTGGCAAACACCTTAAACGAAATTTTTACCGGCGCACAAAAGCGCGACACTGCGGCAAAATTGGCACCGGGGCAGAAATCATCCTCGCTCAGCAATAATTCCAGCAGTGCCAACAGCTCAACTTCTGGCTCATCATCAAACAACAGTTCTGCCTCAAATTCCAGCTCCGGTTCTGGTTCCAGTACCGCTGCCGGTGGCAGCTCGGGCGGCCTAAGCAAAAGAACCAAGAAAACATCAGCCAGCGGCAGCGGCAGTGCCAGTACCGGTGATGTCAAGGTTTCCAATGTGGACAATGTCAGGATTATTTCCGACAAAGCCAACAACTCCTTGATCATAGTCGCCAAGCCGCGTGAATATGAAGTGATTCTACCGATCATCAAACAACTTGATATTTTACCTTTACAAGTGCTGATTGATGCCACCATTGTTTCGGTAAAATTGAAAGATGATTTGCAATACGGTATCTCATGGTATCTGTCACACAAAGGCTCATCTTTGGGCAGCACAGGGTCAACCTCCACAGCTGCAGCGGCCATTGCCACCGGCGCTGCAACAGGAGGGCTAGGGGCCATCTACAGTTCAGGTACGGTACAAGCGTTACTGACCGCCCAGTCAACACTCAACAACGTCAAAGTCATCTCCTCGCCCTCTCTGATGGTGTTGAACAACCAACAAGCAAAAATCAATGTTGGTGACCAAATCCCTATCCAGACGGGCACAACCTCGGTGCCTGTTTCGGGTGGCACTATCGCCCAAGCGTCTTCCATACAATACAAAGACACCGGCGTCACCTTGGAAGTCACCCCACGGGTAAACGCCAATGGCATGGTGATTATGGATATTTCGCAAATAGTCAGTAGTGTCGTGCCACAAGCCAACGGGGTGACTTCCACTGCAACTATCAATAAAAAAGAAATTGAAAGTTCGGTTGCCGTGCAAGACGGTGAAACCATAGTATTGGGCGGTCTGATAGACAACAACATCACTAACGATAAAGCCGGTATCCCCTTTCTGCAGGAATTACCGTGGATTGGCCCGTTGTTTGGTTCAACCACCCGCAACAACGATAAAGACGAATTGGTGGTGCTAATCACCCCCCGCGTGGTCAAAAGTAGGCAGGATTCCAGGCTGATTTCCAACGAATTCAAACGGAAATTAACTGGTATTTACGATAGCGGCGCACCCGCCCGCATTAAACGCTACTAGCCTATAAAAAAGGGGTTGGCGAATAACGCCAACCCCTTGTGTGCGTTTGTCACCCAGTAGGCAACAATGTTAATGCACCTTAGAACTTAACGATGGTCTCACCTTGGCAGACCAAAACCACGTCAGCAGGACGCATCGCAAACAAACCCACGGTGATAACACCGGTGATTTGGTTGATCGCTTGCTCCAATTTGATAGGTTCTAAAATGTTCAAATTATGGACATCCAAAATATGGTTGTGGTTATCAGTCACACAGCCTTCACGCCACACCGGTTGTCCACCCAGTTTGACCAACTCACGGGCCACATAGCTTCTGGCCATTGGGATAACTTCAACTGGCAAAGGAAACTTGCCCAAAATATCTACCCGCTTGCTGTCATCAGCGATACAGACAAAGGTTTTGCTGGCGGCAGCAATAATTTTTTCGCGGGTCAATGCCGCCCCACCACCTTTAATCAATTGCTTATGCGGATTGATCTCGTCAGCACCATCAACATAAACTTCCAGTGTACCGACCTCGTTCAAGTCCAATACCGGAATGCCCAGGCTTTTCAAGCGTTCGGTCGTACCCACCGAGCTGGACACCGCGCCATCAATCGAGCCTTTCATGTCAGCCAGATAATTGATGAAATGATTGACTGTAGAGCCGGTGCCCACACCAATAACAGGCACATCTTTAATATATTCAAGCGCGGCTTGTGCCACTTTTTGTTTTAATTCATCTTGAGTCATGATTGCTACCGTAATTTCAATAATGTAATAGTTGGGTATGCGATAATAACCCAGAAATGCATATTCTTCAGCCGATTTTTTAGCACATGCCCCAACAAACTTACCTAGAAAAAATCCTCCGTGCCAAAGTTTACGATGTCGCCATTGAGACACCGTTGGATTATGCCCGCAGCCTATCCGAACGCCTCGGCAACCACATCTATTTAAAGCGCGAAGACCTGCAATCGGTGTTTTCTTTTAAATTGCGCGGCGCATACAACAAAATGTCTTTGCTGAGTGTGGACGAAAGAGACCTGGGCGTTATAGCCGCTTCAGCAGGCAACCATGCCCAAGGCGTGGCCTTGGCGGCAAAGCATCTGGGCATTAATGCGCTGATTGTGATGCCCACCACGACACCGGAAATAAAAATCAAATCGGTCAAAGCAATGGGCGCGCAAACCGTACTGTTTGGTGATGCCTATAACGACGCTTATAACCACGCGCTTACATTGGCGGCACAAAGTGGGCGGGTGTTTATCCACCCTTACGATGATCCTGATGTGATTGCCGGGCAAGGCACTGTGGCGATGGAAATCTTGCGTCAAAAAACCGGCGATCTGCACGCCATTTTTGTACCCGTGGGCGGCGGCGGGCTGATTGCAGGTGTGGCGGTTTACGCCAAATTTGTCCGCCCGGACATTAAAATTATTGGCGTTGAACCGGATGATGCGGACTGCCTTAACCGCGCCTTACAGGCCAATGAACGCGTCATCATTGATCAAGTCGGTTTATTTGCCGACGGCGTGGCGGTCAAGCAAGTGGGGGCTGAGCCATTCCGTTTGGCGCAACGCTATGTGGATGAAGTGATCACCGTCAGTACCGACGAAATTTGTGCCGCCATTAAAGATATTTTTGATGATACCCGCTCCATCAGTGAACCTGCCGGGGCGCTGGCAGTGGCAGGCTTAAAAAAATATGCCGAACGCGAACAAGCCAAAGGGCAAACCTTAGTGGCAATCGACAGCGGCGCCAATATCAATTTTGACCGCCTGCGTTATGTGGCTGAACGGGCGCAAGTGGGCGAACATCGGGAAATTTTATTAGCGGTGACTATTCCTGAAACCCCTGGCAGTTTTTTGGCTTTCTGCCAATTGTTGGGTGGGCGTAACATCACCGAATTTAACTACCGCTATTTTAATGCCGCCGCCGCGCAAGTGTTTGTCGGCATTTCCAGTAGTGGCTTGGAAGTTGATAGGGCCACCCTGATAACGCAACTGCAACAACAAGGTTTGGCCATCACCGACATGACTGCCAACGAGCTGGCTAAGGAACATATCCGCTATATGGTCGGCGGGCACACGCACAGCGGGCTGGATGAAGTGGTTTACAGCGTGGAATTTCCCGAACGCCCCGGCGCACTGCTCAGGTTTTTGACCGAATTGGGCGGACGCTGGAACATTAGCCTGTTCCACTACCGCAACCACGGTGCCGCTTTTGGCAAAGTATTGATGGGGCTGCA
The DNA here is from genome assembly GCA_903927955.1 of uncultured Methylococcaceae bacterium. GTDB lineage: Bacteria > Pseudomonadota > Gammaproteobacteria > Methylococcales > Methylomonadaceae > Methylovulum. The sequence goes on from CAIYOW010000101.1 coordinate 76,404, forward strand.
AATAGCCCAAAGGGAACAACCGGCTTTTCAGGATTGTTTGGAAGGCTTGGGGTTTGTTTACAAAAAAGAATCCGATAATCCGGCCTATCGGTTGTTTTCCGGCGGTGGCAAGCCGCTTAGTCCGAAATAAACGGTTTTAAAGTTCTGTAGCCTGTAGCCATGAAAAACAACCTATTCACCTTTGAGCAAATCCATATCGAAGTAGCGCGTAATGCTTCTGATGACTTCAACCTGTTCCATGATAAACACAAATGGCTGGAAGTCACCCATAACCCTTTCCGTGGCCCCATTGTCTTAGGTTTTCAATTGAACACCTTAATTGAACACCAAATACGCCTATACCGTGAAACCCATTATGAAAACCGCATTATTGCCGACAAACAACTGCGTTATAGCAATTATCAGGTGATATTTGTCAATGCCTTAAGGCCACGCCAAGCAATATCGCTGGACATTAAAAAAACGCTGATCAATACCATTCCCAACCTGACCCTGACCAATCGCGTCACCATAAAATCCCAAGGCAAAACGATTTTATTAGGCTACAAAAAGGAAACGCAAAAACCTTTGTTCCTAGCCGACACGGACTTTAGCCAGTTGCCTGACCTAAACACTGTGCCTGACAAAACTAACGTGCCTGGCACGGACTATTTTTTGAAACGCAAATGGATGCACAATGGCAACGTAAAAAACTTTTTGTCCGGTTCATTGGCGGAACAATCGGATTATTTTGACGAACTGACCGATTTTGCCCATTATCCTGAAGTGTTCCCCTGTAGTTTGACCTCCGGTGCATTGTTGGATAAGGCGCAACTGGAAAACCACGACTTTAAGGCCAACCCTATGGTCTACACCTCGCACGACATTAGCGTTGACCGCAATCTGGTCAGCCAAATAAGAAACAACGACAAATTGCATATTTTGGTGAAGCAGTTGCCAGAATCGCAAGACAACACCCTGAACAACACCCAAATCCTACTGCGTTCTTACGAATGTTATGGCTTATTAGAAAATCACGCGGTATTGTTCCGGATTAAGCTTAATCTAGTGCCGTTGGAAGAGATCATCAAAAACTTAGCCACAAAAAACTAGCCTATCAACAGGAAAGCGGCATCGGTCGCCCCTTCAGATTGCTCGGCAAGGGTCGCTTCCTCATTGGCTATCGCCATGATACTGCTCTATTTTTTGCGCTTCGGCCTGAGTAATGCGTCTACCTATCGCGGCGGACTACCGCGTCTATACATTCGGCCCCCATAGTTTTATCCTTAAACTAAGTTGACAATGCACAACCGTTACAACTAAATTAATGCTTATGAAATCATTTATCGGGGCTTAACACATGACCACCATCACTTTTGACACGTTAAAATTTGCCAATAAACTTAAGTCGGCTGGTGTCCCTGACAAGCAGGCCGAAGCAGAAGCCGAGGCTATATCTGAAGTCCTAGAGGTCAATCTAAAAGATCTCGTCACAAAAGAGTACCTTGATGTAAAATTTCAACAAGAACTGGCGCCGATACGGACTGATCTTGCCATTTTAAAATGGATGATGGGCATATTAATTGCTGGTGTCATGTCGATTGTCATTAAGACCTTTTTCTCATAAATCACCAAACTTTAAAAAACAGGTTATCGCAGAATCAGTTGCCACTTCAGATTGTCCGGCAAAAGCCGCTTCCTCATCTCTCTTTTGTTGCCCTAAAGGCTTGCGCTCGCCACGCGTGCAGAAACCACTCAGCCATATCGGACTTGCACTGCCGTTGCGCCCAACCCTAGCCTGAGTTGGTGCAGCAATTCGTCAGTTGGCCTTACCCGCCATGCGTCACCCAATTGCACGGTAGCTTCAGCAAAGGCCGATACATACTGGATGCTCACCGTGCAGGAACCACCCCTAAAGGGTTGCAGATAATTTTCCAGCTGGCTAATGAAAGCCGCCTTATTACTATCGTCTGGATTACTATCGTCTGGCACCGCCCAGCTAATCAACAAACCTCTGGAAAATGCTTCCCGCGCTTGTGCCATATCGTAGAGTTTTTCCACGGTCAGGCGCAAGGTGTTGGAGAAACTATCAATTGCCAGACTGCCTTCGGCAACTAATAACGGGTCGCCCACCAGCAAATCGCGGTAATTGTCATAACTATCGGCAAAAAGTGAACATTCCAAACGCTCAGTACGGTCATCAAGCATGACAAAAGCCATGGTTTTACCATTTTTGTTTTGCCGGGTACGCACATCGACCACTAAGCCCGCCACGCGGACGTTTAAGTTGCCCCGCGAACGTTCCACGGCACTGGGTAAATTGGCGAGTGTGCAGTGGGTAAGGTTTTTTAGTTCCGCCACATATTCATCAATGGGATGACCGGTCAAAAACAAGCCTAAAATGGCTTTTTCCGCCGCCAGCTTTTCTTTTTGTGTCCAAGGCGTAACGCGGATACTCTGATTTTCGGTGAGATCGGGCGATGCCGCCGTTTCGCTCAAGCCAAACAAATCATTTTGCCCGGTTTCGGCCATTTGCCCATGCTGTTCAGCAACCCGCACGGCAGTGGGCAGTTCGGCAAAATGGCTGGCACGGCACGGGTTAAAGCTATCGAACGCACCGGCTTTAATCAAAGCTTCCAAAACCCGGCGGTTGACTTTGCGTAAATCGACCCGCTTGCACAGGTCATACAAACTGGTGAAGTCACCGTTAGTCTTGCGCTCGTTGATAATGACATCCTCAACCGCCGCCTCGCCCACGCCTTTAATAGCCCCTAAACCATAGACAATTTGCCCTTGGCTATTGACGGTGAATTTATGCTCGGACAGGTTAATGTCAGGCGGGCAGATGGCCAGTTTCATTTGTCGGCATTCTTCAACCAGCACCACCACCTTATCGGTGTTGTCCATGTCCGATGACAATACCGCCGCCATAAAAGCAGCTGGGTAATGCGCCTTAAGCCAAGCGGTCTGATAGGCCACCAGCGCATAAGCCGCTGAATGCGATTTGTTGAAGCCGTAACCGGCAAACTTCTCCATCAAATCGAAAACATAGGTGGCGGTTTTTTCATCGACTTGGTTGGCAATCGCCCCGCCAACAAATTTTTCCCGTTCTTTGGCCATTTCTTCGGGCTTTTTCTTGCCCATGGCGCGGCGCAACATGTCCGCACCGCCCAGTGTGTAGCTGGCCAGTTCCCTGGCAATTTGCATCACTTGTTCCTGATACAAAATAACGCCATTGGTGGGTTTTAAGATGGGTTCCAGCAGTGGATGGGCATATTCCGCCTTGGCGCCGTGTTTGACGTTGATGTAGTCATCGACCATGCCCGATTCCAACGGTCCGGGTCGGAACAAGGCGACTAAGGCAATAATGTCATCAAAGCAATCCGGTTTGAGCTTCTTAATCAGCTCTTTCATACCACGCGATTCCAGCTGGAACACCGCCGTGGTTTGCCCGTGTTTAAGCAATTCGTAAGATGCAGGATCATCTCTTGGGATAACATTAATATCAACCAACGGCTCGCCATTGTGGCGATTTTTAGTATTGATAGTTTGCAAGGCCCAATCAATAATGGTCAGCGTCCTTAAGCCCAAAAAGTCAAACTTGACCAAGCCGACCGCTTCCACATCGTCTTTGTCAAATTGCGTGACCAGATTGCCGCCACCTTGTTCACAATACAACGGTGTAAAATCGGTGAGTTTGGTCGGGGAAATGACCACGCCACCAGCATGTTTACCGGCGTTACGCGCCGTGCCTTCCAAGGACAAGGACATATCAATCAATGCCCGGACTTCTTCCTCATTATCGTAAAGTTGCTTCAGCTCGCCGCTCTCTTGCAAGGCTTTGGTGAGCGTCATACCAATTTCAAACGGGATCAGTTTCGCCAAACGGTCAACAAACCCATAAGAAAAACCCAATACCCGCCCAACATCGCGGATAACCGCTTTGGCTGCCATTGAGCCATAGGTGATGATTTGCGCCACATGGTCGCGGCCATAATGCTCCGCCACATAACCAATCACTTCGTCGCGCCTGTCCATGCAGAAGTCAATATCGAAGTCGGGCATGGACACCCGTTCGGGGTTCAGGAAGCGTTCAAACAGCAAGTCAAATTCAATTGGGTCCAAATCGGTGATCTTCAGCGCGTAAGCCACTAACGAACCCGCCCCCGAACCCCGCCCAGGGCCGACCGGAATCTGCTGTTGCTTAGCCCATTGGATAAAGTCGGCGACAATCATGAAATAACCGGGGAAACCCATATCGGCAATCACTTGCAGTTCGGTCTGCAATCGCTGATAGTAGAGCTGACGGTTTTCTTCATCACTGCCGTTGCCCACGGCGGGATATTGCTGCAAACGTTCCGCCAAACCTTGTTGAGCCGCTTCCGCCATCACACCCGCCAGCGTCATGCCAGCTGGTACGGGAAAATCCGGCAAAAAGTTTTTGCCTAGCGTCAGGGTCAAATTGCAACGCTGGGCAATTTCCACGGTATTGGCGAGTGCCTCAGGCAAGTCAGCAAACAGCTCCAGCATGGCTTCGCTACTGCGAAGAAATTGCTGTGCCGTATAATCTTGCGGGCGGCGGCTGTCATCCAACACACGCCCCTGATTGATACACACCCTCACCTCATGGGCGGCAAACGCCTCTTCATGCAAAAAGCGCACATCATTGGTCGCCACCACCGGCAAATCACAACGGCTTGCCAACTGCACGGCTGCGGCAATATAACGTTCTTCGTCTGGCTTGCCGACGCGCTGCAATTCCAGATAAAAGCTATCCTTAAACAGTTCACGCCAAGCCAACGCCAGTATGTCTGCCAAGCCTTCATTTTCTGCCAATAGTGCTTTGCCAATATCCCCGTCCATGCCCCCCGACAAGGCTATCAAGCCTTCATGATTCGCCAACAGCCATTCCCGTTGTAGCAGCGGCACACCTTGCTGCTGCCCTTCCTGATAAGCCTTGGAAATCAGCTCAGTCAAAGTGATATAGCCACGCTGATTGTTAACCAGCAAGGTCAACCGATACGGTGCGCTGGCATCATCAGGATCGGCCAGCAACACATCCGCACCTGCAATGGCTTTAATGCCTTGCGAGGAAGCCGCCTTATAAAATTTGACCAACGCAAATAAATTGACATGGTCGGTAATAGCCACGGCTGGCATGTTAAGTTCAGCCAAGCGTTTAATGAGCGGCTTGATTTTGACAATACCATCCACTAACGAAAATTCGCTGTGCAATCTGAGGTGGATAAAAGACGGTTGCATTAGTCGGTCAGGGTAAAAAGAAAAACAAAAGCTAAAGTACAAGACTTAGAGCAAGCCTGCATACAGCCGCATGGGGAGCTATAGGAAGCATCCTGATTATTCAACAGATGCCGCCGAAAACAGCGTATTCAGCCCGTTCTGCCAGCCGTCCTCAAACACGATAGGGAAGAAGGGATAGAGGTTGGTCGTGAAGAAGGGATTGAGTTGGGTCGAGAAAAAGGCCGTCAAGACGAAAAACTGGCGATTGCCAACAACTTGCTGGCGGTGCTTGACGATGCCACCATTGCGGCTATAACCGGCCTGCCGGTGGATGATGTGCGCCAATTAAGGAATGCATGACGAGTTCGTTGCATCTACCGGCTTCAACCCATTTGCCTATTCCAAATACCTATTTTAGTACCCTACCCTCACGGCAAATAAACCCCCCATTTCATCCCACCCAATACCTCACTCTTGCCGCCTTGCAGTTGACCACCCAGCAATCCTGTCAATTCATACACCACGCTCATGCCGATGCCATGACCGTGGATGTTTTCATCGGCCCGCACACCGCGTTTTAAAATCTCATGGATGGTTTCAGGGGGGATGCCAAAGCCATCATCTTCGATTTCCAGCAGCAACCCATATTGCTTGCCGTCCTTGACAGGATTTAAAACGGCATTAATTGTCACCTTATGCTGACACCATTTGCAGGCGTTATCCATCAGGTTGCCGAAAATTTCGTAAAAATCGCCTTGTTCACAATAAACCACAGTTTGGGCGGGTATAAGCACATCAAAAACGATGTCTTTTTCCCGATACACCTTGGCTAACGAAACAGTTATTTTGTTGATGATGGTTGCCACATCGATGGACTTGATGGTTTTGCGCCCGCCTTTTGCCGCCGCTTTCTGCAATTGGTATTCGACAATTTCATCCATCCTCGATATTTGCTCTTGCACGGTCTCTTGCTGACCACCAAACGATTCGGCACAGCCGCGCAGTATTGCCAGCGGCGTTTTTAGGCTGTGTGCCAAGTCGGCTAGATTATTGCGGTAACGTTCAAGCTGGGCGCGTTCACTGCTGATAAAGGCATTAAGATTGCCCGCCAAACTTTCCAGCTCGGTGGCATACTGGCCATCCAGACAGGATTTTTTGCCATTTTCGATAGCCTCCAAATCATTGACCATACAGCGCAACGGCTTTAAGCTCCAGCGCAGCAGAGCAAATTGGATACCAACCAGCACCAGGCCGATAATTATCAGCCAGAACCTTAATATCTCTTGTAATTGTTTGACTTGGTTACTGACAAAACCGGCATCTTCGGCCACTGAGAAAAAATATTCGCGTTCCATGCCTGCCACGTTTTGCCAGATAACGGCATAGTGCAAAACATAGCGACCTTGCTGATCGAACATAAAAACCGATGTGCCCGCGGTCATTTCCGGTGGGCTGATTTCATCCAGCCCCGTTGCCGAGGGGGAGCGCCAGACCAGTTCTTTTTTGTCATTACGGATAAAGCCGTATAAGCCGGAACCGGGGTGAGTAAGGCGCGGGTCGGGGAAATTATCCGGCATTTTCAGGTCAGCATAATTATTGATTTCCGCGACCGACAGCAAGGAATAGATTTGGATTTGCAAGCGTTCCCTGAGCGATTGTTCGGCACTGTCCAAAAAGCCTTGTTCCAGCATCACAGCCGCTAGGGCAAAAAAAGCCGTCAACACCACGCCTTCTGCCAGCAGCAATCTAAAGCTCAGGGATTTATAATACATTTGCGTATTGGCTATCAGGCGCCATCCGCTGCAATGCGGTAGCCACGACCACGCAGGGTTTCGATAGGTTTGCGGGATCCGTCAGGGTCAAGTTTTTTTCGTAACCGACCAATGAACACTTCAATTACGTTACTGTCGCGGTCAAAGTCTTCGTCGTAGATATGTGCCGTCAATACCGCTTTGGAAACCAGCTCGCCTTTATGGAACATCAGATATTCCAACACTTTGTATTCATAAGCAGTCAAATCAAGTTGTTCACCGGCAACAAAAACCGCTTGCGCGACGGTATCCAGTTCTATATTGCCGTGGCTTAGCACCGGATGCGCCTGACCGGCAGAACGCCGGATCAGCGCATTGATTCTGGCGAACAATTCTTCATGGTGAAAAGGTTTGACTAAATAATCATCCGCCCCCGCTTCCAGCCCTTCCACTTTGTCTTGCCAGCGGCTTCTTGCAGTCAGGATAAGAATGGGCAAGGTAATACGGGCTTTGCGTAGGCGTTTGATCAACTCAATGCCGGAAAAGTCGGGTAAGCCCAAATCCACCACGGCAGCATCAATAGGGTATTCTTTAGCGATAAAAAAACCATCGGCCCCCGTATGGGCGGCATCCACCGCAAAGCCTTTACCCGCCAAAAATTGCTGGATTTGTTGGCACAGGGTAAGTTCGTCTTCAACAACCAAGATACGCATGACGGCAGCTAGCGGTTAAACCCTTACCTAAGCGCGGGTTGAGCCACCAAAGTGGCGAGAGATTGTCCAAACGATGCGCCCAGTTTTCCGGCCAGCCTGTCCAACAAAGGTTCTTGTCGGGTAAATTGCACCAGTTTTTCCGCACCAATTTTTTCTTTTGCCACCTGATCCAGGTTGGCAAAATCATCGGCTATGCCCATTTTGACCGCAGTCTCGCCCGTCCAGACCAGGCCTGAAAAAATATCGGGGGTGATTTTTAGGCGGTCACCCCGTCCGGATTTGACGGCTTGGATAAATTGCTGGTACACTTCGTCCAAAACGCCTTGCATATACTGGTTTTCGTCGGGTTTAGGCGGCGAAAACGGGTCTAGCATAGCTTTGTGCGCCCCTGCCGTCATCAAGCGCCGCTCAACCCCTAGTTTTTGCATAGCATCGACAAAACCAAAACCATCCATTAACACGCCAATGGAACCGACCAGGCTGGCCGGATTGACAAAAATTTTGTCAGCGGCGGCAACGATGTAATAACAACCGGACGCACAACCATCACTGACCACGGCATAAATAGGTAGTTGGGCATGCTCTTTTTTGATTTTTTTTATTTCCTCGTAGACGTAAGCCGATTGCACAGGGCTGCCGCCGGGGGAGTTGGCATGTAAAATGATGCCTTTGGTATGGTCATCTTTGACTGCCGCGCGTAAGCTTTTGATGATGTCGGTGGCGTTGGCTGGCTTGTCTTCGGCGATGGCCCCTACTATATCAATGACTGCGGTATGGAATTCTCCCGTGGAGCCGATGTTGTTTTTTATTTGTGGATAAAACGCGGCAACCAAAAAGCCGATGAGATACAAAAACAACAATAACTTAAAAAATATGCCCCAACGTCTGGCCTTGGTTTGTTCGCGGATAGCCGCCAATGCCAATTTTTCGATGATGCCACGCTCCCAACCGTCTACACCCGGACTGGCATTATTTGGATTGTTCTGTTGATTTTGCATTGTATGTTAACCGTTCTCTATAAGATCAAGTAATTGGGTGGGCAACTGTAAACAATGCAGTGGTTCATGCCGCTGCAATTCCGCTTCGGGATGCGCGCCACAAGCCACTGCAATAGCTGCTATATCAGCATTAAAAGCCATTTCCAAATCGTGTACGGAATCGCCGACCATCAACGTGCGCTGCTGGGGCGAACCTACATGCGCCATAATTTCGTGGAGCATTTTAGGGTCGGGCTTGGAAGCCGTTTCATCGGCACAACGGGTAATGGCAAATAAATGCCGTGTGCCGGTGTTGTCCAAAACCCTATCCAGTCCGGCGCGGGTCTTGCCAGTGGCAACCGCTAAGATAAATCCATCATCACGCAGCTTAAGCAACATCTCATAGACTCCGGGGAACAAGTCTTGCTTGCCCATGTCCCTTGAGCAATAAGCCTGGTTATAGTGGGCAACCAAACGTTCTATCACCCCGTGGTCTTGGTCGGGGAACAGTGCCTGCATAGCATTGTCGATGCTTAGGCCGATCACTGCCTTAGCCGCCTGATAATCGGCAAGGCCGCAACCACACTGCTCGCCCGCTTGTTGCAAACATCTGGCAATCCAATCTATCGAGTCGATTAAAGTGCCGTCCCAGTCAAAAATGATCAAATCAAATCGGTTCTTCATGTGTCAACAAATCTTCAAGTTGTGTTGGCAAAGGAGCGGTGACAAACAGCATGGTTTGGCTGACCGGATGTTGCAGCCGTAAAGTTTTGGCATGGAGGAACATACGTTTATAGCCTTTATTGCGGAAAATCTTGTTGGCATCATCAAAGCCGTAGCGATCATCGCCAATAATTGGATGGCCCATGCTGGCGGCATGAACCCTGATTTGGTGCGTCCGGCCTGTTTTGGGCGACGCCTCCACCAAGGTGGCATTTTTGAATAACTTGATACGTTTGAATAAGGTTTCCGCCGCTTTACCGGCTTTGCTGATAACCACCATGCGTTCCCCACCTTGGCTGATATTTTTTAGCAACGGCGCATCAATCACTTGCTGCTTTTTGGCCCACTGTCCGGACAACAAAGCCAAGTAAGTCTTTTGTACTCGGTCATCCCGGAACTGTTCATGCAAGGCGCGTAAAGCACTGCGCTTTTTGGCAATAATCAGGCAGCCGGAGGTGTCCTTATCGAGCCGATGCACCAATTCCAAAAAATGCGCTTGCGGCCTTATCAGGCGCAACCCCTCAATCACCCCAGAACTGACTCCGCTACCGCCGTGTACGGCAAAGCCAGCCGGTTTGTTGATGACCATAAAGCCTTCATCCTCAAACAAAATACCCTGCTCCAGCGCTTCTTTCAAACCGTGGGCAACATAAGACTCTTCCGAACGTTCCGCTACCCTGACCGGAGGCACCCTGACCACATCACCCTCAGCCAATCGGTATTTGACATCCACCCTGCCTTTATTGACCCTGACTTCGCCTTTGCGGACAATGCGGTAAACATGGCTTTTAGGCACGCCTTTCAGGCGGGCTATCAGGAAATTGTCCAAGCGCTGCCCGCTTTGCTCCTCGGTAATTTCCACATAGGTGACTTTAGTTGCCAAGCTAGGCTGTTCGCTGCTCATTTTCTTGAATAATACCAGTATTGGGGGCTTATTGTGTGTTTAAATTGATGTTAAGCAATAAGGTTGCTATATTAGCGGTGTTTTAAAAAAAAACATACTACGCTCTGCTGTACCCCTACAAGGTGCAAGCGTTGTAGCGACCCAATAAGCCCGCCCCAAACGCGCCCACGCGGCAAGGCATTATTAAGGCTTCATTGCAAGATTTTTAGGGTTACTCGCTCGACCCATGACGTGCGAATTTTAATCTCCTGTTTTAAAACAGAATTTACCATCAAGACCGAATTTGACTAAGCGTTTGTCAAGGCAAGCCAATTTACTACGCCTACTTACCATTAGCGCACTCACCTACTGCGCCCAGGATACTGGACTTTGCAATATTCATCCCGAGCAGTGCGCTTTTAAGCGAAAGATATTGATTTAACATGTTACCTAGGATCAAAAACCGTCTGACCCAGTAAAATCTGATAATGGAGCAGGACACAACAAGGATAATTGAATGAAAAGAATGCTTATCAACGCCTCACAAGCTGAAGAGCTAAGGGTAGCCTTGGTAGATGGCCAAAAACTTTACGATTTTGATATCGAAGTCCCATCAAAAGAACAAAAAAAATCTAATATTTACAAGGGCATCATCACCCGTGTGGAGCCTAGCCTAGAAGCTGCGTTTATCAATTACGGCGCGGAAAAACATGGCTTCCTGCCTTTTAAGGAAATCAGCCCGGCTTATCGGCAAGCCAACGAAAACGGCGACCATGAAGGCCGTCGTTCGGCTATTAAAGACCTGATTAAAGAAGGTCAAGAAATTGTCGTGCAAATAGAAAAGGAAGAACGCGGCAATAAAGGCGCGGCACTGACCACCTATATCAGTTTGGCTGGCACTTATTTGGTGTTGATGCCTAACAACCCGAAAGCGGGCGGCATTTCCCGACGCATTGAAGGTGAAACCCGTAATGATTTGCGCGAAGTCATGGCCAGCCTGGACATACCCGAAGGCATGGGCTTGATTGTGCGCACCGCTGGCTGCGGTAAAAATGCGGAAGAACTGCAATGGGACTTGAACTACCTGATGCAATTGTGGGATGCCATTGAACGCTCCTCGCAAGAACAAACCGCACCGTTTTTGGTGTTCCAAGAAAGCAACGTGATCATCCGTGCGTTACGCGATCATTTGCGCGGCAATATCGATGAAATCCTAATCGATAATGAAGAATCGTTCCAGTTGGTGCAAAGCTTCCTGAAGCAAGTCATGCCGCATTTCTTGCCCAAAGCCAAGCTTTACCAAGATTCTGTGCCACTGTTCAACCGCTACCAGATTGAATCCCAGATTGAAATCGCTTATGGGCGCGAAGTGCAATTGCCTTCAGGCGGCTCGATTGTGATTGACCATACTGAAGCGTTGACGTCAATTGACATCAACTCGGCACGCGCCACCAAGGGCAGCGACATCGAAGAGACTGCCCTGAACACCAACTTGGAAGCCGCCGATGAGATTGCCCGGCAGTTACGGTTGCGTGACTTAGGCGGTTTGTTTGTCATCGACTTTATTGACATGCTGTCCAACAAAAACCAACGGGCGGTAGAAAACCATTTGCGCGATGCCTTAAAAATTGACCGCGCCCGTATCCAAACCAGCCGCATTTCACGCTTTGGCTTATTGGAAATGTCACGGCAACGGATGCGCCCCTCATTGGGTGATTCCACGCAACTGCCCTGCCCGCGCTGCAAAGGCCAAGGCACTATCCGCAATGTTGAATCGGTCGCCCTGTCCGTACTAAGGATCATTGAAGAAGAGGCCATGAAGAAAGGCACTGAAAAAGTCATTGCCCATTTGCCTATTGAAAGCGCCACCTTCTTGCTCAATGAAAAACGCAGCGTTATTGAAAGCATCGAAAACCGCCTGAAAGTGGGCATTGTGGTGTTGCCCAGCAAACATCTGGAAACGCCCGCTTACGACATCGAACGTATCAAAGAAAAAGACTTCTCCGACGACAAACCCAGTTATTCGCAAATAAAAGCCGAGGAAATCAGCATTCCTGAATTTGCCCAGCAAGTGAAGGCAAAAATTGAGAAAGCCGTGGTCAAAGAGTTTTTGCATGACACACCCGCGCCTATCCAAAACAAGAGCGAGGCACTAAGCCTGATAAAACGCTTTTGGCAAAAACTGGTCAGCCTCAGTCCCGAGGCGGAAGTGCAAGAGACCGCTAAAGAAGAATCCAACAGTGCCGACAGCCAAGCTGAACCGGCCGAAAATGCTGCAAGAAACCGCAATAACAACAACTCGCGCAACAGACAGCCCAGAAACGGCAACAGGGATAAGGAAAGGGATAATAGGGAAGGCGGACAAGGCGGTCAGTCCAACCGCCGTTCCAGAGGCCAAGGCCGCAACGTCCGCCCCAATATAGCGGCAGTTGATACTGCCGCACAAAACAAAGACAGCAGCAGTGAACAGGTTGAAAACGTGGAAGTGCTTGCCGATACAACGGCTACCCTAGCAACGGACGATTCGGCTAACGAAATGCCTAATGCAGTGGCTACCGACGAACCCGCCAAAAACAACGGCAATGGCAGAAAAAACAACTTAAGACGCGGCCCTAACCGCAGAAGGCCGCGTAACCCCAATTACAAAAAGCCTGAACACGGCGAGCAGGGCGAACACGGAGAGTCTAACGAAAATGGCGCTTATCCAGCGGTAGTGGTCTCTGAAGCGGTTGCGGTTACAGTAATAGCTGATACGCAACCCACCACGGCACCGCCCGCCAGCGCTTCTTATGCCGCCGATTTTGCCAAACAACGCAGTACCGAACCTGCCCCCGAAGCCAGCGAGCGACCAGCGCCTGTAGAAGCCCCCAAAGCCGCTGCTGAGCCTAGCGTAGCTCCAGCACCGCAACCAACCGCCGCGCCTGTGGCTGCTCCATCAACGCCATCAATACCATCGACTTCATCAGAAGGTGGCGACAACTAGGCCGGTTATCTGGTATAGCGTACCGGACACCACCTAACAAAGGCTGTTGGTGCCAGGTTGGGATATCTATTACCCCAACCTGGCAAACCAATAGTCATCGTTGTTACTCCTATCTGCCCAAAAGCGCGGCCAGTTCCTTGGCTCGACTAATGTCGTTTTATTGTGTACATGCGGGCAGTGTAATCGAACGATGACGAATTTATCAAACTTGTGTTTGATGCAAAAACCTGCCCGTTTCGGGGCGTATCGTGTTAGGGAAACTCAGCGAGAATTCACACCGGTTCTAACTCTATTTTCACTTTTTTGCCAATTGCCGCTGCAGCACTAATTAAGGTGGTGAGAGTTAAACTGGTGTCTTCTTCATCTAGCAAACGATTAAGCGAAGCTCTGCTAGTGTGCATTTTTTTGCCATTGCCGTTTTACTGAGCTTAAGCGAAGACATACCTTCTGATATTTGCCAGGCAATAACGCGTTTAGCCGCAACAGCCGTAACTTCCTCAAGAATGGCTTCCTCGCTTAGGAAATCATCGAAGCGACTACCGACATGAAGATTTTCTACTTGGTGTCTGCTCATTGCTTGCCTCGTAACATTTTTAATCTTTGTTTTGCTAAATCAATTTCCGGCTTGGGTGTTTTTTGAGTCTTCTTGACAAAGCCATGCAGTAAAATCATTGTATGGTTTTCTAGTGCAAACAAAACGCGTGCAATCCGGTTATCAAGCTTTTAGCTAGATTACCAATTGTTTCTTGACCGCATACTGTTTGCACAGCGCGTACAGTGCCGGAATAACCAGCAAGGTCAAGAGCGTGGACGACACCATGCCGCCTACCATTGGCGCGGCAATCCTACGCATCAGTTCCGAGCCGGTGCCAGTGCTCCAAAGGATGGGCAGCAAGCCTGCCATAATAGCGGTGACTGTCATAATTTTAGGCCGCAACCGCTCTGCCGCGCCTGACATTAAGGCTGCATACAAATCTTCTTCCGTAAATACGCGGCCCGCTTGCTGGCATTGTAGTTGTCTGTCACGGTAGGCATGATCGAGGTAAATCAGCATGACCACGCCCGTTTCAGCCGCCACCCCAGCAAGGGCAATAAACCCCACACCGACCGCCACACTGACATTGTAATCCAGCCACCACAATAGCCAGACACCGCCCACCAATGCAAACGGCACCGATAACATAACAATGAGGGTTTCGGTCAAACGTCCAAAATTCAGGTATAGCAGCATAAAAATAATGCCCAGTGTCAACGGGACAACAAATTGCAAGCGTTGTTTGGCGCGTTCCATATATTCAAACTGACCGCTCCACGTTATGTAATAACCAGGCGGAAAGTTAACTGCCTGTGCAACGGCTTGCCTAGCATCCTGCACAAAACCGCCAATATCGCGGCCTCGCATATCAACATAAATATACACTGACAATAGGGCATTTTCGGTACGGATACCCGCCGGCCCTTTACCCAAACTGAGTGTTGCCAACTGCCCTAACGGCACCATGCCCCCACTCGGCGTAGCGACCAAAACATGTTCGGCAATGGCTTGTGGACTGTCGCGCAGTTCACGCGGATAGCGCACGATAATGGCAAAACGCTCGCGCCCCTCCAGCAAGGTGCTGACCGTTTCGCCGCCAATAGCATTGGCAATGGTGTCCTGCACATCGCCCATTAACAAACCATAACGCGCCAAGGCTAGGTAGTCTGGCGTGATATTCAAGTAATAGCCGCCGGTGATACGCTCCGCATAGGCACTGGTGGTGCCGGGCACTTTTTTGACCACCTGTTCAATCTGCTTTGCCAACTGTTCCATTTCAGCCAAATCTTTGCCAAACAACTTAATGCCAATAGGTGTACGGATACCGGTGGCTAACATATCAATTCGGTTTTTAATGGGCATTGTCCATGCGTTACTGACCCCAGGAATCTGTAGTGCGCTATCCATCTCGGCAACCAGTTTATCAACCGTCATGCCGGGCCGCCACGCCGATTCTGGCTTAAGGTTGACCAACGTTTCCGACATTTCCAACGGTGCAGGATCAGTGGCGGTCAAGGCCCGCCCTGCTTTACCAAACACCGATTCAACTTCCGGGAAAGTTTTAATGATGCGGTCTTGGGTTTGCAGCAATTCTGCCGCTTTAGTGGCCGATAAACCAGGCAAAGTTTGTGGCATAAACAGCAGTGTGCCTTCATTTAAGGTGGGCATAAATTCACCGCCCAGTTGCGATGCCGGATAAATGCTTGCCGCCATCGTCAGCACGGCAAATCCTAATGCCAATTTTTTGTGGTGCATAACACCGGCAATAATAGGGCGATACAGCCACTGTAATGCCCTATTAATAAGATTGTGCTGTTCTAAAGGGATTTTGCCGCGCACAAACAACGCGATCAACACAGGCACAAGCGTCACCGACAAAATGGCGGCAGCCGCCATTGAGAAAGTTTTGGTATAAGCCAATGGGTGGAACAGTCGGCCTTCTTGGGCTTCCAGTGCAAACACCGGCAAAAAGGAGACGGTGATAATCAGCAAACTAAAAAACAGCGGCGGCCCAACTTCCTTACAGGCGTTAAACACGATGTCCGCCCTTGGCAACCGGTCTGAATCGCGCTCCAGATGCTTATGGACATTCTCAATCATCACAATGGCGGCATCCACCATTGCGCCAATAGCGATGGCAATACCGCCCAGACTCATAATGTTAGAGTTCATCCCTAATAGCTGCATAACGATGAAGGCCACCAACACGCCAACCGGCAACATTAAAATAGCCACCAAGGCGCTACGCAGATGCATTAGAAATAGCATACACACCACAGCAACAACAATGCTCTCCTCAAATAAAGTATGGCGCAAGTTGTCAATCGCCCGATGGATTAGCTCTGAGCGGTCATAAACAGTCTGTAAACTGACCCCCGTGGGCAAGCCAGCGCTAATTTCATGCAAGCGTTCTTTAACATGGCTGATCACCGCCAAGGCATTCTGTCCATAACGAGCCAGTGCAATACCCGAAACCGCTTCGCCTTCGCCGTTCCACTCGGTGATACCGCGCCGTTCATCGGGCACTAGCTCGACCCGCGCCACATCACGCACCAACACCGGAATACCATTTTGCGATTTTAACACCAGCTGTTCCAAATCGGCTTGTCCGCGCAAGTAACCCCGTCCACGCACCATGTATTCAGTTTCCGCCAATTCTATGGTGCGCCCGCCCACATCGCGGTTGCTATTGCGGATGGCATCACTGAGTGTGCGTAAGGCAATGCCATAGGCCTGCAGCTTGTGCGGGTCAACAGTCACCTGATATTGCTGGACAAAACCGCCAATACTGGCAACTTCTGAGACGCCTTTGGCTTTGCTTAGCTGGTAACGGATAAACCAGTCTTGCAAGGTTCGCAATTCTGCCAAGCTGTGGTTTTTTGCCAGCAAGGCGTACTGATAAACCCAGCCGACCCCGGTGGCATCCGGCCCTAATTGCGGAGCCACGCCACGCGGCAAGCGTCCGCTGAGCGAGGTAAGGTATTCTAAAACCCGTGAGCGAGCCCAATAAATATCGGTGCCGTCTTCAAAAATGACATACACGAAAGAACTGCCAAAAAACGAAAATCCCCGCACCACTTTGGAACGGGGCACACTCAACATGGCCGTGCTGAGCGGATAGGTCACCTGATCTTCGACCACCTGAGGAGATTGCCCGGGATATTCAGTATAGACAATAACTTGTACATCAGACAAATCAGGCAGGGCATCCAGCGGCATTTGTGAAAGCGTGTAAATGCCACCCATCACAATGCCCGCCGTTGCCAGCAACACCAGCACTATGTTGCGTAAAGACCAAGCAATAACGTGGGTCAACATGGCTAATGGCCTTGTGGTTGTGATTCCCCAGTTGCGGGTACGGGCGGGGGGGAGATGGCACTGCTTGCTGCGGCAAAGCCCTGTAAAGCCGATTTAAGATTGCTTTCAGCATCAATCAAAAAATTGGCACGTGTCACCACAACATCACCCGCAAGCAAACCATCCAGCACTTGGTAATAGCCTTCCGCTTTTTGCCCTAGCTTGACGGTACGCGGTTCGAAATGCCCCGCATCTTTTTGTAACAACACCCACTGCCTGACCCCGCTGTCAATCACTGCCGGATCAGGCACAGCCAAGCGTTCCCCCTGTTCAGCCTGCACAGCTAAAGAGGCGGTGCCATAAAGCCCGGGTTTGAGTAGGCCGTATTCATTCGGCAATTCAATACGCACTTTAACCGTCCGCGTCTCAACCGCCAACGTCGGGTAGATAAACGCAACCCTGCCGCTAAATAGCCGCTCTGGATAAGCATTAATCTGTACTTGAGCCATTTGCCCGACTGTTACGCCCGCACTATCTTGTTCGAATACGTCAATCACCAGCCAAACGCGGCTTAAATCGGCAATACGCAACAACAAATCACCGGGCATAAAACGCATCCCCACCACGACGGGTTTCTCTACCACCACGCCATTCACCGGTGCCAGCAGTTGTAGGTTGTCCAGCACCTTGCCGGTGGTTTTTAAGTGCTGCAACTGGGCTGGGGCAATAGCCCAATTATGCAGGC
Source organism: uncultured Methylococcaceae bacterium (assembly GCA_903927955.1). GTDB lineage: Bacteria > Pseudomonadota > Gammaproteobacteria > Methylococcales > Methylomonadaceae > Methylovulum. The sequence goes on from CAIYOW010000101.1 coordinate 94,231, forward strand.
GTTGCAAAGCGTTATCAGTCAATTGCCGCGCCGTTTCTTGGGCTTGTGGGCTCGCCTGTTGCAATGCTTGCTGCCCCTGTCGGGCGATAAGATATTCTTGTTGAGCCGTCAGCAATTCTGGGCTGTAAATATCCAGCAAGGGTTGGCCCTGTTTGACCGTTTGCCCAAGGGTATTGACCCACAAATGTTGCACCCAGCCTTCAAAGCGGGGTGTCACCGCATAGATACGGCTTTCATCCACTTGGATACTGCCCAAGGCATGGATGCTGCGGATTAGTGTGCGCTGGCTAATAGTAGCGGTGGTGATCCCTAGCTTTTGGATTTTTTCCGGGCTTATTTGGATTTGTCCCACCGACGCTTGCTCGCCTTCATAAACGGGCAAGTAATCCATGCCCATTTCGTCTTTTTTCGGCACGGGCGAAGTATCAGCAGCCCCCATTGGATGCCGGTAATACAAAATCTTTGCCGATGTTGACGGTGCTACGGCTGTTACCGATGGCTCGGCATAAACAGCCACATAATCCATGCCCATTTCATCTTTGGCGGGTGTGCTGGATGTTACCTGAGGGTTCATAGGATGGCGGTAATACAAAAGCTTTTTTGCGCCGCTTGGCTTGGCATCGCTGGCATTATCGGCCGGTGCTTGCAGCAATGGCGGACGCTGTATAAAGTAGCCCAAGCCTATGCCCAACAGCAAAACCAACAGTAATTGAAGCAGCCTAATCATGTGCCAGCTCCTCGCCCACGGCAGCGGATAATTGCGCCAACAATTCTTGGGTACTGACTAAGGCTTGCCAGTATTGTGTTTGGTATTGAAGTAAGCCCAATTGGGTACGCAACAAGTCGGTAAAACGGGCCTGGCTGGTTTGATAACCCGCCAATAAGGCATTCAGGGTTTGCTGTGCCTGTGGCACAATTTCATGTTCCAGCAAGCGTAGCTTTTCTTTCGCGTGTTGGTATTCAGCTGCTTTAGCGGCTATAACAGCCTGAATTTTATGATGTTCATCTTCCAGTGAATATTGCTCTTGTAACAGCTCGCTCTGACGCTGGTCAACGGCCTTGGCTTGTTTGCGGTCAGTATTAATGGGCAAGTCCATGCTCAATTGGACACTGGCAAAATCACTGCGCGACTGACCGGTGGGGGTATTTTGCCTGACCGCATAACCCGCACCTACTGTAAAATCAGGGTAGAAGTCTTGTTTTGCCAAATCAACTTTGGCATGGGCGACATCCAGCATCTTGTTGTGCTGGGCAAACAACGGGCGCATTTTTAAGGCCTGTTCCTGCAATACCGACTCAACCAGTGCCGGTAAGACAAATTTAGCCTCAGCAGGGATAAGTACCTGGCTGGCTGGCTGACGATTGAGTAGGGCATTAATGCGGGCCGCTTGGCTATGACGCAAACTGACCATTTCCAACTTCTCTTCCTTTAGCTTGGACAGTTCCAGTTGGGCCATCAGCACATCTTGCTGGCTGCCTTTGCCAAATTTATAGTTGCTCTGGGCAATATCGATAAGCTGCCGATAAAACTGTTCCGTGCCATCCAACAACATTAATGCGCGGTCGTAATAAAACAACCGCCACCAAGCTTGCTTCACTTCACTCACCAACCTTAGCCGCGCTTCCTCAACTGACTCGGCAGCAGCCAAAGCCTCGTGTTCGGCAATCTGCTCGCGCAACGCCAGCTTGCCGGGAAAAGGGATGGCTTGGCTAACACCGAAACCCATCATAGTCATATCTTCTTTGTGCAAATCAAAACTATTAGTCGGCACATTCAGCATTTCCACACTAACAACCGGATCAGGCAAAGCCCCCACTTGTGATGGCACAGCAGACAACGCCTCGGCCCGCGCCTTAATTTCAGCCAAACCGGGATTGCCAGCCAAAGCACGGCCAATCGCCAAATCTAAGGGCAGCATAGCCTCACCCTTGTCATAAGGGCTGGTTTCAGCGAATGCTTGGCTGGCAGGAAAAGCAATAACCGTTATTGGCACATAATAAAACAGCCCGGTCAATACGCGGGTAACCAGCACTAACAGCAAGGAAGCCGGCCTGGATTTATAACAAAGACGCGAGGCAATGATCATGACTAAAGTAACGACAAGGTTTGTGACTGGCCTGAGCGGATGGCTTCCAATGCCTGTTCAGCTAGATAAGCATCTTCTAGGTGGTCGTCAAAGTGTGTTTGAATGGCTTATAGTATATAAAAAATTTTACTCCGCCCAGTTAAGTCCGCCAAATTTTGCAAACGGTCTGACAGCTCGTCCGGCAATTGAAGCGATACAGCAATCATAAGTCCACCTTGCAAGTTGATGTCTATGGTAAGACGGTGGATTGTCCGGAAGAATCCACGTATCCGCATAGATACAAGGTTAGGGTACACTCAGTGCTATCGCTTTTATATCCCCAGGGATAAGCTCGACACGGCTGTGTAGACCAAGCTGTTTATAAAAAGCGAACCAGATGGCGTATGAAGAGTTGCAGAAAATACGGGCTGCGTAACAGCAGATAGTATGTTTTGTTGGGTATTTTGTACTGAGCTTTAAATTGATGCGGGCGGGGCTTCGGTTTCGCTCAGCCAAAGGGCTTTGGGTTAGCTGAACCAACGTGCGGTTTTATGCAAGCCATCCCTTATAAAAAAACCCGCCAAGCCAAACAGCTTGCGGGTTTTTGTTTAACTAAGCCCTGCCCGTGCTATGCCAATGGCACAACACAGGCGGCAGCCCTTAAACCTTACTTGGCTTTGTTACGTTCAGTGACTTCTTTAATCACTTCATCCGCGACATTTTTAGGGCAAGGCATGTAATGCGAGAATTCCATGGAGAACTGGCCACGGCCTGAAGTCATGGTACGCAAGTCACCAATATAACCAAACATTTCGCTCAGTGGCACGTCTGATTTGATGCGCACACCGGTGATACCGGGGTCTTGTGATTTGATCATGCCACGGCGGCGGTTAAGGTCACCAATCACGTCACCAACATGTGATTCTGGGGTAAAGGTGTCCACTTTCATGATCGGTTCAATCAATTGTGGGCCCGCTTTGGGGATGGATTGACGGAACGCGGCTTTAGCGGCAATTTCGAAAGCGATGGATGACGAGTCAACCGCGTGGAAGCCACCATCGGTCAGCACCACCTTAAAGTCCAAACATGGGAATCCCGCCAACACGCCTTTATCCAACATGCTTTTGAAGCCTTTTTCCACAGCAGGCCAATATTCTCGGGGTACGTTACCCCCAGTGACTTCGGATGCAAAGACAAAGCCGGTACCGGGCTCGCCTGGCTCGATACGGTAGTTGATTTTGGCGTATTGTCCAGAACCACCGGATTGTTTCTTATGGGTGTAATCGTCCTCAACCGCTTTGGTGATGGTTTCGCGGTAAGCCACTTGTGGTTTGCCAACAATAACATCCACACCGTGGGTACGTTTCAAGATATCGACTTTAATATCCAAATGCAACTCGCCCATCCCTTTCAGGATGGTTTCGCCGCTGTCTTCGTCAGTTTCAACGTGGAAAGATGGATCTTCCTGAATCATTTTACCTAAGGCAATGCCCATTTTTTCAGAGGCTGCTTTATCTTTAGGTGAAATTGCCAACGAGATAACGGGATCAGGGAACACCATCGGTTCCAACGTGGCCGGGAATTTAGGGTCACACAAGGTATGTCCGGTCTGCACGTTTTTCATACCTAGCACGGCAATAATATCGCCCGCTTGAGCTGATTCCAATTCGTTACGGGTATCGGCATGCATTTCCACGATACGGCCAATACGCTCGGTTTTGCCGGTAAAGGTGTTCAGTACAGATGTGCCTTTTTCCAATTTGCCGCAATAGATGCGCAAGAACGTCAATGCACCGAAGCGGTCATCCATAATTTTGAATGCCAAGGCGCGTAGCGGTTTTTCGGCATCAACAATGGCGAATTCGCCAGTTGGGTTGCCTTCCAAATCAACTTCAGGCTGTGGCTTGACTTCGGTTGGGCAAGGCAGATAGTCAATAACACCATCCAGCACCAATTGCACACCTTTGTTTTTGAAAGATGAACCGCAGAAAGTTGGGAAGAAATCCATTTTGATGGTGCCGTTACGCAAACAACGTTTTATTTCTTCGATAGTAGGTTCTTCGCCTTCCAGGTAGCGTTCCATGACATCATCGTCTTGGTCGGCAACCGAATCGATCATTTTTTCACGCCATGCTTTGGCATCTTCCAGCATATCGGCTGGAATGTCTTGGATGGTGTAGTTCATCGGGTCGCCAGAATCATCCCATACCCACGCTTGCATGTTCAGCACGTCAACCACGCCGACAAAGCCATCTTCACGGCCAATAGGCAAAGTCATGACCACAGGTTTTGCACCCAACACTTCTTCAACTTGTTTGATCACCCGGTAAAAGTCAGCACCGATACGGTCTAATTTGTTGACGTAAATAATACGCGATACTTTGGAGTCGTTCGCATAACGCCAGTTGGTTTCAGATTGTGGCTCTACCCCGCCTGAACCACAAAACACGCCAACGCCGCCGTCAAGCACTTTTAGTGAACGGTACACTTCAATAGTGAAGTCAACGTGACCAGGGGTGTCGATGATATTGAAACGGTGGTCTTTCCAAAAACAAGTGGTGGCTGCTGACTGGATGGTAATGCCGCGTTCGCGCTCTTGATCCATGAAGTCAGTGGTGGTTGCGCCGTCGTGAACCTCGCCGATTTTATGAATTTTACCGGTCAGTTTTAAAATCCGTTCGGTGGTGGTGGTTTTACCGGCGTCCACGTGTGCGAAAATACCGATGTTTCTATATAAGCTAAGGTCTGTCATGTGTGTACTCTAAAGTAGGGCTTAAAAAGCTTTTTATAGGGCCCGTCTGACTTTATGCGGCTCAGACAGGTCTTTTTACTGGGATGTGTAGCTGTGTTTGTCCAATGTATCAAGCCAGCCAGCCCTGCTTTGGCAGGGTCTTTGGTGTTGGCTGCTGGAGGTTAACTCAAAGTTCCCTATTTTAACCTAAAAGCAATGTAAAAACATAGGGAACGCTAGCCAACAAAACGGCATGGGCATATTAGATTGCTAAGCGGGCAAAAAAGCCTGCCTACCCTACCCCAAATTCAACTAATTACTGGGTCTTGGGGCTTGGGCGGAACGCATAAAGGAAATGGGCGCCTCATTGTCGTTGTCAAAAGTGACCATTTCCCATGCCTCGGTATCTTCCAATAAGGTGCGCAGCAGTTTGTTGTTTAGTGCGTGCCCTGATTTATATCCGGTAAATTCGCCAATCAGGCTATGCCCCAACAGGTAGAGGTCGCCAATGGCATCGAGGATTTTGTGTTTGACAAACTCATCAGCATAACGAAGCCCGTCTTCATTGATGATTTTGTGTTCATCAACCACAATCGCATTGTCCAAGCTGCCGCCCAAGGCCAGGTTATTTTTTCTCAGCATCTCAATGTCTTTCATAAAGCCGAAAGTTCGTGCGCGGCTGACTTCCTTAACGAAAGTGGTCGATGAAAAATCCATGGTTGCCGTTTTGACGTGTTCTTCAAAGGCCGGATGTTCAAAATCAATGGTAAAAGTGACTTTAAAGCCATCAAACGGTTCAAAAGCCGCCCATTTGTCGCCATCTTCCACACGCACACTGCGTTTGATGCGGATATATTGTTTGGGGCTGTCTTGCTCTTCGACACCCGCTGATTGCAGCAAAAACACGAATGGCCCGGCACTGCCATCCATAATGGGCACCTCGGCGGCGCTGACATCAATAATGGCGTTGTCTATGCCCAAACCGGCGAATGCCGACAATAAATGTTCAATAGTGGATACTTTTACGCCATTTGACACCAAGGTGGTGGACAGATTGGTCTCGCCCACATTGCGCGGCGTTGCCTGTATGGTGACGGGTTCGTCAAGGTCAACACGGCGGAAGCGTATGCCGGTATTGGCTTCTGCCGGACGCAGGGTAAGGAACACCTTGTCACCGGTATGCAGGCCTACACCAGTAGCCCGAATGGTGTTTTTTAAGGTACGCTGTTTAATCATAGTGTCATTAACCGCTTAGGTGAAATATGAGCAAAGTTGCCAAGTATAGCATAAGCTTTGCAGCATTTTAATGTTAAACGGCTTATAAATTGCAGAAAGGCAGAGGCTGAATCAATAAAAAATGCAAAACTAAGCGGTTTATTTGTACTCTAGCTGCTATTTTTGCAGCAGCTTTGCAGCAAGAAATCAGAACATAAAATCGCGCTATGCAGAAACTTTCTTAAGGGTGTCCAGCAGTTTAAGGAACGACTGCCTTAATGCCTCATCCGGCAGCGCGGCACTTTGTTTTTGTAGCGCACTGAGTGTCCCTGCCGATGGCGTATGGGCCGTGTAAAACCTACTAGATGATGCGCCTGACTGCATGGCCACTATTTTTACTTGCATACTGTCCGCAGGGCTGCCAGCTTTTTGGGTTAAATTGGCCAAAATAGTCCCCTGATAAAAACGCAGCTGGGACGACCATACCGACGCGTGGGTATACACCAGTAGCTTTTTGTTTTTAATGGCGCAATGCAGGACAGCTTGGGCAAGCGGCTCAGGCAATAACGCACACACCCGCTGCCTTAGCCGTTGATGCTCCGCCACTTGTGCGTAAGGGTTGCCCAGTTGGCTATAATTGAACGAGCTTACCGTTTTAAATGAAGGTGGTTTGGGGGGCATGGGGCATTTTTATCGTGTGGGGAGGCGTTGGTATCTAGGGACATGCTCAAAGGCCAGCATTAGTCATAATATAATAAATATATTAAAAACAATAATTTAATAACAAAACAGCGGTCGTTTTTTAGCCTGGCAATGTTTTATGGGTATTCTAGTGCCGCAGTGCCAAGCAAGGCGCATCGGGTGCAACTGTCTTGTACGGGCAATTTTTCCTACACCGACTAGGCATACCATGTAAAATTGCCGCTGTTATGTTGGATTAGTTAGGATACGAACGTGTTTGAAGGAACTACTATACTTTCTGTACGCAGAGGCAACAAGGTTGTTATTGGCGGCGACGGGCAAGTCACGCTAGGCAACACAGTCATGAAAGGCAATGCCCGCAAAGTGCGGCGATTATACCATGACCAAGTCATTGCCGGTTTTGCCGGTGCCACCGCCGATGCCTTCACTTTATTTGAGCATTTTGAGGGCAAGCTGGAAAAACATCGCGGCAACCTGACCCGAGCCGCCGTGGAAATGGCCAAAGATTGGCGTACTGACCGCGCCTTGCGCAAATTGGAAGCCCTGCTGGTGATTGCCGATGCCAAAACCTCGTTGATTTTATCAGGCACCGGCGATGTGATTGAGCCGGAATACGACCTGATGGCGATAGGCTCAGGTGGCGCGTATGCCCAAGCGGCGGCGCGTGCCCTATTGGAAAACAGCGAGTTAAGTGCGCGTGACATTGTCGAACGGTCTTTACATATCGCTGCCGACATTTGCATCTACACCAACCACAATTTGCGTATTGAAGAACTGGACGCGGAGTAAACAAGCACACCATGACAACCTCAACAACCCCCATGACCCCGAAAGAAATTGTCTGTGAACTGGACAAACATATTGTCGGACAAGCCAACGCCAAACGCGCTGTTGCTATTGCTTTAAGGAACCGTTGGCGGCGGCAGCAAGTACAAGGCAATTTGCGGGATGAGATCACCCCCAAAAACATCCTGATGATTGGCCCCACCGGGGTCGGCAAAACCGAAATTGCCCGCCGTTTGGCGCGGTTGGCCAACGCTCCCTTTATTAAAATTGAAGCCACCAAATTTACTGAAGTCGGTTATGTGGGCCGTGATGTGGAATCCATCGTGCGCGATCTGGTCGATTCCGCAGTAAAAATGACCCGCCAAGCCGAACTGGAAAAAGTGCAAACCCGCGCTTTTGATGCCGCTGAAGAACGCGTGTTGGATATTCTGTTACCCACCGCTGACGGGGGCATGTTGTCGGAAAGCCAGGCCGCCACGCGTGAAAAAATGCGTAAAAGATTGCGTGACGGCGGCATGGATGACAAAGAAATAGACTTGGAAGTGCATGTTGCCCCGATGGGGGTGGAAATTATGGCACCACCCGGCATGGAAGAAATGACCAGCCAGTTGCAAGGCATGTTCCAGAACATGAGTTCTGAACGCACCCGTACCCGCAAAATGAAAATTGCCAAGGCACTCAAAGTATTGCAGGAAGAGGAAGCAGGAAAACTGCTGAATGACGAGGAAATCAAGCAACGCGCAGTGGATGCGGTCGAGCAAAACGGCATTGTTTTTTTGGATGAAATCGATAAAATCTGCAAACGTTTCGAATTGGGCGGTGGCGGCGGGGAAGTGTCCCGCGAAGGCGTACAACGTGATTTATTGCCGCTGGTCGAAGGTAGCACTGTGTCCACCAAATACGGGTCAGTAAAAACTGACCATATTCTGTTTATTGCTTCGGGTGCGTTTCACGTTGCCAAACCGTCGGATCTGATCCCTGAATTGCAAGGCCGCTTCCCCATTCGGGTTGAACTGAGCGCCTTGTCTGCTGATGATTTCGTGCGCATATTGACAGAACCCAATGCTTCGCTCACCGAACAATATGCCGCGTTATTGGCCACCGAAGGCGTATCCCTAAGCTTTACCTCGGACGGTATCAAGCGTATTGCCGAACTAGGCTTTGAAGTCAATGAGAAAACTGAAAACATTGGTGCCAGACGGCTGCACACCATGCTGGAGCGGCTATTGGAGGAAATTTCTTACCACGCCCCTGATTTGCTGGAAAAATCGGTGGTGATTGATGCCAATTATGTTGACAGCCACTTGGGCGAGTTTGTCCAAGATGAAGATTTAAGCCGCTATATTTTGTAATACCCAATTTGTAAATTTATGAGAGTGATTGTAAAGCCCTGCAACAGCCTGCCTACTGAGATCAAGCTGCACCAAGTTTCTAAAATACTTGAAATCCATTATGACGATGGCAGCGTGTTTGAACTGCCCTGCGAGTATCTGCGGGTGTTCACCCAGTCGGCTGATGCGGTCGGTCATGGCCCCGGGCAGGAAGTGTTGCAAACCGGCAAGGAAGAGGTGGCTATTGTCGCGCTTGAACCGGTCGGCAATTATGCCATTCGCCCAACCTTTAGCGATGGTCATGACACGGGGCTTTATACTTGGGATTTACTTTATAAATTAGGCGCTGATTACCCTTGCCTTTGGGCCGGATACCTCCGTAAACTAGAGGAATCGGGCTATCAGCGCAAACAAGCTTTACCCAACTAGGTGACAATATGACAACTGACAACACGACCCATTTTGGCTTTAAACAAGTCGCCAAAGAAGAAAAGGTCAAACTGGTGCGCGGCGTATTTGATTCGGTGGCGGGCAATTATGACATCATGAATGATCTGATGTCGTTGGGCATACACCGCTTATGGAAACGCATTGCGGTACAGCTTGCCAATGTCCGCAAAGGCGAACAAGTGCTGGATTTGGCGGGTGGCACGGGGGATTTGACTGCATTATTTGAAGAACGTGTCGGCAAAACCGGACAAGTGGTGCTGGCCGACATCAACGCACAAATGTTGCGCACCGGACGGGATCGCCTGATCGACAAAGGCTTGGCGGGCAATATCCGCTACGCGCAAGTCAATGCCGAATGCTTGCCATTTGAAGACAACACCTTTGACTGTGTCTGCATCGCTTTTGGACTGCGTAACGTGACTGATAAAGATGCCGCCCTGCGTTCCATGCACCGTGTGCTTAAGCCAGGTGGTCGGGTCATTGTGCTGGAATTTTCCCATCCGACTGATCCGGTCACTGAAAAAGTGTACGATTTTTATTCGTTCAACCTGTTGCCTAAAATAGGCAAACTGGTCGCCAAAGATGAACAGAGCTACCGCTATTTAGCAGAATCCATCCGTATGCACCCCAAACAGGAAGACTTGAAAAAAATGATGCAAAATGCAGGCCTGGAACGCTGCGAATATTTTAATATGACGCAAGGCATTGTTGCCGTCCACCGAGGCTATAAGATTTAGCATGGCCATCAAACCTTTGCTGCTGGGTGCATTGCAAACAGCGCTTAACCAAACCCTTAGCTTGGATCCACAGCATGGGGCATTGTTGGCTCCGCTGGATGGGAAAGTGATTGCGGTCACGCTGACCCCTTTCAATGAAACGTTTTATCTTTGCCCCTCCGCCGACAACCTCCACTTGCTCGACACCTACCCCACCATCGCCGACACGCACCTGACCGGTTCGTTATGGGCACTGGGGTTAATGGGGCTAAGCAGTAACCCCATGCGTTCTATTTTTTCCGGCACAGTCACCATCACTGGCGACATGAAGACAGGTCAACATTTTCAGGCACTGTTCGCCAAGTTCAATATTGATTTGGAAAGCCAACTGGCCCGCTATACAGGGCAACATGCCGCACAGCAAATGGCTGGCCTGTTGCGTGCCGGACAACAGTGGGGCAGCGAATCAATGGATGCTTTCCGGCTTAATGCCGCCGAGTTTTTACAAGAGGAAACCCGTGATTTGCCTGCCGTTGCTGAAATGGACATTTTTTATCATCAGGTTGATGAACTGCGTTTGGCATTCGACCGCATTAACTGCCGTGTCGGGCAATTGGAAGCAATCTTAAACACCCAGCCGATAGAACCCCAATAATAATGCGCCTTGCAGCGGCTGTCGTTTGCTTTTTCCCACCTAAAGGTATCCTGTGATCCGTCCAAAATTGCTTTTACGCCTCATCCGCATCAACTGGATTTTAGTCATCCACGGCTTGGATGAAATTGTTTTAAACACCCCCCTGTTTCGCTCCATCCGCTTTTTGGCGGTGTTTTCGCCTTATTATTGGCTCAATAAAAAGCCCGATTCAAGGGGGGTGCGTATCCGTCAGGCTTTGGAAGACCTAGGCCCGGTTTATGTAAAATTTGGCCAAGCCCTATCGACCCGCAAAGATTTATTGCCAGAAGACATTGCCGATGAACTGGTCAAGTTGCAAGACCGGGTACCCCCTTTCAGCAATGCCATAGCACGCCGTATTATTGAAAAAGAACTGGGCATTTCCATTGAGGAAGCGTTTGCCGAATTTGAACCCGAACCCATGGCATCCGCGTCGGTAGCGCAAGTGCACGGGGCGGTACTGCACAGCGGCGAACAAGTAGTGGTCAAAGTGCTGCGCCCCGATATTGAAGACCGCATCCATTCTGACATGGGGTTGATCTACGAATTGGCGCGGCTGGCAGAACGCTTCTCTGCCGATGCAAGGCGCTTACGACCGATGGAAGTGGTGGCGGAGTTTGAACGTTCCACCTTGGATGAGTTGGATTTGGTCAGGGAAGCCGCCAATGCGGCAAAAATACGCCGCAACTTTGAAGGGTCGGACATTATCTACATACCCGAAATACATTGGCCACTGACCAAACAAAAAGTATTGGTGATGGAACGCATCCACGGCATTCCGGTAGGCGAAATTGACCAGCTAAGGGCAGCCGGTGCGGATTTTAAGCTGCTGGCTGAACGCGGTGTGGAAATCTTTTTTACCCAAGTGTTCCGTGACAATTTTTTCCATGCCGACATGCACCCGGGCAATATTTTTGTCGATCCGCCCGCGCGTTATATTGCCATTGATTTTGGTATTGTCGGTTCGTTGTCGTTATCCGACCAGCATTACTTGGCAGAAAATTTTCTGGCCTTTTTCAACCGCGATTACCGTAAAGTGGCGGAAATGCATGTTGAATCCGGTTGGGTGCCGCGCACAACGCGCATTGAAGAGTTTGAATCGGCCATCCGCAGTGTGTGCGAACCTATTTTTGAAAAACCCTTAAAAGACATTTCTTTTGGGCAGTTGTTGCTAAGGCTATTCCAGACCGCGCGGCGTTTTGACATGCGGGTGCAACCCCAATTGGTGTTGCTGCAAAAAACCTTGTTGAATATTGAGGGCTTGGGCAGGGAGCTTTATCCGGAACTGGATTTATGGCAGACCGCGAAACCTTATTTGGAAAAGTGGTTCACTGAACGGATGGGGCCTAAGGCAAAAATCAGCCAATTGCTAAAGCAGTTCCCTGAGTTTTCGCAACGTTTCCCTGAAGTGCCGGGCTTGCTGTACAAAGCGTTGGATAATGCTGCCAATGCAAGCCATCAAGCAGACCGGCACAACAAGGAGTTGGCATTGTTACGGCAACAAATGGAAGAAAACAATCGCCGCACCCTATGGGTGGTTTCGCTCAGTGCGACCCTGCTGAGTGCGGTGATGTTTTTTCACTAAGCCAATGCCTGTGCTGCCATTAATGGCGTTTGCCACCTTTACCGGCACTGGTGTCTTCAAAGCGGACTTTTAACGGCTTGCCGCAATAAAAATTGCCATCGAGTGCGGCAATCGCCGCCCTGGCCTCGTGGCCTTCCATAGAAATAAAGCCAAAACCACGGCATTTGCCGCTGAAAATATCAGTGACAATTTCTATGGTGCGGACTTTACCGTATTGGGAAAAAAGTGTGTTTACAGATGATTCAGTGGCATCGAGAGGCAAATTGCCTACAAAAATTCGTTTCAATTGACATATCCTAAGATTAACAAAGTGATGACGGCTATAAAGCCTGGGTTATGAAGCCCCACCAAAAAAATGGGGCGAACAGCGTGGCTGGTTAAGCTGCCGTCACATTGGAGGCTTGCGGGCCTTTTTGTCCAGGGCCAACATCGTAGTTGACCGCTTGGCCTTCAGTTAACGTGCGGAATCCACCGGTGCCATTGATAGCGGAAAAATGCACAAACACATCCGCACTGCCATCAGCAGGGGAAATAAAACCAAACCCTTTGGATTCGTTAAACCATTTAACGGTGCCTGTTGCCATACTAATACCTCTAGCACCCTATTGGGCGCCCAAAAAAACAATTAAAGTTGATTGCAAATCGAACAGAACACAGAAAGGAAAAATGCGGGTAGGATAATTCAGAAAAGTGCTGGTGAAGATGCAAAACCTGAGTAGGAGTTTCGCATTAAGGCGGAGGACTAACTACTGTTTACCATTATAAAGGCTTAGATACGCTAAAGCTATCGATTAATCTACCCTAAGCCATTTGCCTAAGCCAAAACGGCAGAACAATGCAAATGCACTGGGCATTGCGCGTAATGCCGAACCGTTTGCAGACCCGTTAGACAAATGGAATATGCATAAGATGATGGTATGGCCCATTACAGCAAATGCTTGACCGCCTCGCGCTCTTCCACCAGTTCCGCTGCGGAATTATCCAACCTTTGCTGGCTGAATGCGTTAATATCCAATCCTTGGACAATGTTAACCGCGCCGTTGCAAACCTCAACCGGATAAGAATAAACCACGCCCGGTGCTATGCCATAACTGCCGTCAGACAACAGCCCCATGCTCACCCAATCGCCCGGTGCTGTACCAAAAATCCAAGACTTCATTTGATCAATAGCGGCATTCGCGGCGGAGGCGGCGGAAGATTGTCCACGGGCTTGGATAACGGCGGTGCCACGTTGTTGCACGGTGGGAATAAATTCATTGGCAAACCAGTCCTGTCCGACCAGTGGCAAAGCGGCCTGACCGTTCACTTTGGCATGGTGCAAATCGGGGTATTGGCTGGCGGAATGGTTGCCCCAAACAGTGATATTTTTAACGTCGGCGGTCAATACCCCGCATTTTTGGGCCAGCTGGCTAACTGCACGGTTATGGTCAAGGCGAGTCATGCATGAAAAGTTTTCTGCGGTCAAGTCCGGCGCATTACTGATAGCAATTAAGGTGTTGGTATTGGCAGGGTTGCCAGTGACCAACACTTTCACCTGACGGCTGGCAACTTCATTCAGCGCTTTGCCCTGCACGGCAAATATTTCGGCATTGACCAGCAACAAGTCTTTGCGTTCCATACCGGCACCGCGAGGGCGGGCACCGACCAAAAAGGCGTATTCGACATCTTTAAAGGCAGTGTTCGGGTCGTCGGTTATAACAATGTCGTGCAATAACGGGTTGGCGCAGTCCTGCAACTCCATCACTACACCTTCCAAGGCTTTAAGTGCCGCCGGCACTTCCAGCAGATGCAAGATAATCGGCTGATCCGGACCCAGCAATTGGCCTGCCGACAAACGGAACAGCAACGAATAACTGATTTGCCCGGCCGCGCCAGTAACCACTATAGGTATCGGTTTTTTCATTATTTTTCCTTGTCTTGGGTAATATTAACGGCTAAGGGTGCGGGCAAGCCAAGCATCGGCACAAAACCAAAGCTATCGGCTGTTAGGATAATGTGCTAATCCTACCATTCTTGAACCTGCAAAACACCTATTATCATTAATTATGTCAGGCATTTCTTAGCTGACGCACGTCATCCACCGGCAGGCCGGTGATCGCCGCGATGGCGGCATCATCCATGATCGCAAGCAAATTTCTAGCAATGGCCAGTTTCTCGTTGCGGCGGCCTAGTTCAATGCCTTCTTCCCTGCCCCTCGCCTTGGCTTCTGTCACCTTCTCGCCCACATAGGCGGTCTCGGTGCGGATGGCATCCAGCACGTCTTGGTAGGCGAGCAGTTCGGTGCGGCTGTAGGCGGCTTCTTGGCTGATGGTGAGGGCTTCGTGGATGGGCGGGTAGGCCAGCAGGTCT
>CAIYOW010000102.1 GCA_903927955.1 uncultured Methylococcaceae bacterium
CCCTTTTAGCGGGCGGTGTTATCCGGCTAGGGATAGTAGCGCCAACAGCAGCCCACTGTGAAGTCACAAAGCCCTTTTAGCGGGCGGTGTTATCCGGCACTCCCAGCCGCAGACCAAGCCCGTTAAGGGATGGGGAGAAGCATTTGAGGGGATGCCGGATGGGGTGCCGGATAAGTGGTATTCTGTCATGTAAAATGCAGATAAACAACTCCAAAGCCGCGTGGCAGTAGGCTGAGGAAGACAAGGTTAATTTTTCTGGCTTAAGGCCGGGCCGACAACCTACGGCGTTAGCTTCCTCAGTTAGCCGCTTAACCGCCACCAATGGGGTTCAGCGGCGTGGCCATCCAGATACTTGGCCCACTGTCCGGTATGCCGGCCAATCAAGTGCCGATAACTGCTTTGCTCACCGCCCCATAGTTTAACCTGTTGCATCAAATGTTCCCACGCTTTCAGGTAGTGGCCGCGGGAGCCATCTTGCAGACGGCATTGGCCATTTTTCAGGACAAAATCCGTTGGCTTTAATTGTGTGCTTAGCAGGCGCACCGTCAACCGGTCGGCGAGCGGGCGGAACGGCTCCATCAAGTCCAAAATCAAGGCGGGTTGATTACCGTCACTGACATGGAAAAATCCGGCAAAGCGATCCATGCCGTAATGGTCAACAGCAGTCGAAAACTCACTTTGTAACAGGGCGTATCCGAACGATAACATAGCGTTGACGGGGTCGGCGGCAGGCCGTTGGCGACCTTGAAATTCAAAAGGGGTAGTAGCTAACTTGGCTGCCAAACCGGCAAAATAATGTTTGGCGGCCTGCCCTTCATAGCCGCGTAAGGCATCCATCGAGCCAGTCCGTGCGGCCTTTTCCGCATAAATTGCCATACCGTCCGCATGGGGCAGTTCCCAATCGCCCAACACCCGCTGTTGGTTGCGGATTTTTGCCACCACTAAGCCTGAGGCTATCAGTGGTTCTGTGGCCACTTGCTGCATCAATTGGTATTGTGCCGCCCGCCGCTGTACTTGGCCATGCCCGTTGCTAGCCGGTTGCAAGTGCCCGCGCAAATAACCGCTGGCACTACAAAAAGCCGTGTGAATGCCCTGGTGAAATAGCGCGTTGATGGCGGCACCGCTGAAATGCGCCTGGGTGGTGACGGTGACGCGTTGCACTTGTTGGAGCGGATAACAAAGTTCTTGTCCGTCGGTTTTGCGGACAACCAGTTGGTTATGGCGCACACCAATTTGGCTGCCCGGATGATCAATGTATAAGTGGCTCATCATCTTACTCCGCAATCCATTGCTGGGTAGTTAAGGGTGAAGGAGACAGCAAGGTGGTTTGGTCGGCATCAATTAGAAAACAATGCAGGCGGTCATTGGCCTCCAGCGGCAACTCTTTCAATTCACGGCTGAGTTTCCGCCGTTGTTTGACGCTGTTGAGTTGGCAATAAAACAAGGATTCTTGTAATGGCATCCCATAACCAGAAAGATGGTTGAACAAGTGGCGGCGTTTGCGGTTATCGCTGATGTCGTAGGCAACCAAGAGTGCCGATGCGTTTGTTTGGGACATAGCGCTTCTCCTTTAGTTAAACCACATATCCAGCCGTTCTTGAGTTCTACGCTTAATTTCAGGGGTGATATACATGATGACGCTGGCCACAGCGACTGTCAGCACACCCAAATCATCACTGTACCCCACCACGGGGATGGTGTCCGGAATCGCATCCACAGGCAAAATAAAGTAGCCCAAGGCACTGTATATCGTGGCTTTAACCATTAGTGGCACGGCAGGATCTTGGGCAACATAGTATAGCCACAACGCTTTTTCCATGATTTCCTTGCCCAATTTGCCGGCATACTTTTTGAGTTTGCCCCAAAAGGCGTTTTCAGAATAAAGATCGTCAAGAACATATTCGGACATGGTTTGATCCTAAAAAAGGTGGAGGTACGTTTAGAAGTGGGTGGTTTGACAGCAATATTTTAGGGGTCGCCAACCTTTTTTGGCTGGCCTGCTCCGCCAGATGTGTATCAAGCTGACGCTGCATACCGTGGGGCACGTCGCGCCGCCACCCGCTGTTGCAGGTTACAGTGCCAGAGCTGGCCTTTAGAGCCACAACGTTCACCGATGGTTTTCTTCAGTGCTTCGGTTTGTTGGTTGAGACGGGCGACTTCTTCGTAAAGCGCCCGTTTTTGCTCTAACATGTCGCCAAAGTCTTTCTCGACGGCCATTTTGAACTGGGTCAGGTTGCGCAATTCAGCGATCTTTTCTGCTTTGGAAGCGCCTGGCCATTGTTGTTGCAATTCGGCTTTGAGTTCATAGCGTTTTTGGTCGGTGGCAGCGAGCATTTTTTTCAGCGCCCCTAAACTGGTTTTGCAGTCCCTGAGTAAGACGTAGGCACTGTCAGCGGCCCGAAACGACGCATAATAAGCTTCATTGAGGGTGTAGAAGTCGTAAGCTTGCCGGCTTTGTGCCAAATGGCTTTCGATGCCTTGCCGATGGTGGCGTACTTCATCCCCGACTTGGCGATGTTTGTCCTCCCAGTTGTGTCGGGCTTCAGTTTCTTCATTGGAAGCAAGCGCGGCGATGCCTGCGACAATCAATCCAGCAATGGGCAGCAATATCCACATAAAATATCTCCTATGTTTAATTAGTTAACAGGGTTTGGTTGGGCGACTGGGCTTGCGATAGGATATCCAGCGGTCCTTTTAGGCTTTGGTTGCCCTGGTTACCCATCGTCGAGAGTTGTGCGGTCAAGGTGGTGACCAATTCCCTGCACAATTGACGCTCTTCCAACGAAATACCGGGGGAAAGCATGTGCGCGGTGGCATCACTAGCCATCCTGAGCAGTTCCAGCCGTTCAATGTGACGATCTCCCAGTTCTTTTTGCAGTGTGTCAACATAGCTGTCGATGACCGCTCTCCTTTCCAACAATTTCCCCATGTGTTCTCGGAAGGATTTGTCGATACGGTCATGCGCCAAAGCGGCTTGATGGTGAATTTGTGCCAATTCGGCATCCAGCTGTTTGGTTTCGAGCCTATAAGCCAATGTCCGGTTATACGCTTCGGACAATGAGCCTAACGGATTGAATTTTTCCAACAGACCACCTAGGCCTTGGCTTATAGGCAAATAAGCCGAGTTTAAGCCTATCGTTTCAACACCCATCAATGCAGTTTTTAACATGTCAGCCTCTTGTTTGAATCAGAAAGGAACGGGGAAGTTATCAGTCGCCGGCTGCGCCTTATTGCTCGTAACCGGATTTGTTCTGGGCCATTTGGCTAGTCAGCTAGCCACTTGTACAGCTTGTAGCCACCAAAACCGGCTACCGCCACGGCAGCTGCTGGCCATGCCGCTGCGCTGATCAATGTTGTTATACCGGCAGCCATGCCACCACCGCCTGCAGCAATGGCGCCTCCACCTAACGAGGCCAACGCGGAAGTCGATGCCACTGCTCCGGCAAGCCCTGCGGCTTCGGCGGCCGCGACTGCACCGGTATAAATGACCGTAGCGTTGCCAATGCCAGTTAGTGCGCCGGTAGCAATCGCGATACTTGCTGCGGTGTTGTTTTCATTGCTCATGTTCTTCTCCAGATAACTAAGATTTTTGATTAATAGGGCGTAATAATCGAAGCGGCGTTTTATTGTCTTGCCTTATAAATACTTACGACGGGACGGGGAGGCTTTTAAAATAACTTTTGGATACACCCTCCCACCCTTTTATTTTTTGTTGCCTCGCCTAGCTCTATTGTTACAGGTGAGATAAGTTTTGGTGTATTTGCGTTTGACGGGGTAACATTGCCGCTATTATTCGGTCATTCCCTATCCGTTTACGACGGCCAAGGCGCCGTTTGAAAAAATTTTTCGGCGGTTTGACGTTTCTGTTCCGCCCACATACCCAACACGGCAACGATCCCGGCCGTTTGAAATTTATTTTGATTTGGCCTGATTAAAACGCGGCCCAAACGCCGCGGGCCGCCCGGTTGGATCGCCTAGGCAAAATGATGGATAGAAATTTCTTTAAAATAGTTTTTAAAACGGCCCGATAACCGCCGTAAACAATGGGAAAGGACACTGCTTTTGGCTTTGACGGTTGTTGCCCAATCAGCCAGCCCAATCATGGGAATTTATCAACAAGGTAACCATCGGGAGAATGTGATGCCACTGGGGACGATACAAACACCGGAATCTGCGGTTTTTAATTTGACGACACTGACGCCACTGTACACGGGTGGCATCGGCCAACACGGCGAGCAACTGCACCCATCAGGGTTACTGGGCAGTATCAGGCATTGGTCCGGGCTAGTCGCTAGGGCGTTAGGCGATAGGGCGTTTGAAGAGCGGGTGTGGGGCAAGGCGGGAGCGACGCAAAAAGACACCCATGCCAAACAAGTTGCTGTAAATTGGGATGGAAGTGGTTTGGGTCTTAAAAAATTACCGGAGAAAATCCAAATCAACAATAACCGCGGTTGGTTTTTCAACCAAGGTCTCAGCGGTAAGTGCAAATTGGCCTTAACCCGTCGGGGCATCAGTGATTCCGATTGGCATATCTTGTTGTTGGCGTTACGAATTCAAATCCGGCACGGAACATTGGGGGCGCGTGACCAGTTTGGTTTGGGGGTGGTCGGGTGTGATAGGTTGCCTGAGGTTGCGCCATTGGCGGCTAATGCCACGCCACGCCCTGAGCTAACGGACACTTTATGGCACACGGCATTTTTTAACGCCAAGTTCACTAAATTTAGACGGGATTTGGACAATGACCCAATACAAATAGCGGAAGGCCTGAAATTGGGATTGGTCGTCCGTTATGCCTTGCGCAATTCGTTACGTGGCGAGTCAGCAGATACGTTAAAGATGAAAGAATTACGTCATGCCATGTTGGGTTCTTTGAACGAATGGGGCAGTGCCACGAATGTTTCAGCCGCGTACCAACAAGCCAATAACCCTTCCGCTGAAGTGCGGATCGCGGTGCAATTGAAACCTAATGAAGCCGATTCAAGAACCCAAGTGATGAAGGCTTTCAACCAGACATTAAAACAAATTGAAGATGATGGTTGGCGCGCCGGCGAACCCGTTTACGAATGGGGCGGCAGCATTGGCTCCAGCGATAAACATAAATTTAAAAATATTGCCGAATGGGTCAACCATTTGGCGGGAGTCTGAGCGCATGAGTTTTGATTTATTAGTGGACGAGGACTTTGGAAAACACTTGCCAGCCAATTCTTGGCAGATCAAAGGCCATCATTTGAAACGCGAGGCTTTGCAGATTGACGACATGACGGGCTTTATCAAGCGTTATGGTGAGCCTAACAAGCCTGAAAGGCGAAACAAGTTAGAACAGGATATCCGTAAAAACCCGCTGGCCTATTTACGCACGGTATTTTTGCGGGAGGAGTTTATGGCTAAGTTGGACGCCAACCAAAATGGTGACCATAAAGTCCGTCATGCCGGTAGCGGTTGGAAAGCCTTAAAAGACACTGGGGCGATGCAAGCGGTCTCACTTAACGTCTTGCCTGCGGGCAGTGCAGTCTGGTCGCTGAGCTTCGAATTGCTGACGCCTCTGTTGACTGCTGACGATGACCCGTTTTATTTGTTCGATAACCCCTTGCGTAAAGACCATACTTTTGGTGTGCCGTATCTGTCTGCCGCCGCCATTAAAGGCCTGTCGGCGGATGCCTATCAACGCGCCTTTCCTGGCAATACACTGTGGAAAGAACGCGGCAAGGATGATCCGGAACGCACGATTCATTTTCGTGATGAAGACAGCCATGCAAGACGGCTATTTGGTGTCGCGACCGACGACAAACAGGCCGACAGCTTACGCGGACGGTTGCACTTTGACCCATTATGGTTGGAGTGGGTGCAATATCTGGTGATGAATCCGATGAACAAAGAAAAAGGCATCGGCACCCAGCCTATCCATTTTGAGGCGGGCGCTCCGGTTACTGATAAAGGCAAGCCGGTACAGATTATCTTGCACGGTTTTTATTTTAACCCCTTAGGAACACCCGACAGTGATGAAGCGACGGTACGCGCCGATTTGGCCCGCTACATCGCAGCACTGGGTCATTGGTGGCCTGTGTTGGGCTTGGGAGCGAAGCGTCTGGCGGGTTACGGCGCCATCAAACCCGTTGCCATCCGCGTCGAGGCATCTGGATGGAAAAACTGGTCTAAACAAGGCGTCGAATTAAAAGGCCCGGAAAGCTGGCTGGCAATGGCCAAAAAATTGGCGGAGGGAATTTGATGAAACCGATGGACAAACAACACCGCGATTTGATTTTGGCTTCGGAAATTGGCGGCTTCTTGCATGATTTGGGGAAGTTGTTGCCGGATTTTGCGTTGGAGAATTTTGCGGGTGGCGATAATCTCCGTGACAAAGCCAAAGAACAAACAAAAATTAATGCGGCCCACGGAGCAATTTTAGAGCCGGGAAGATTATATCCTAGCGCGAAAGACTTGGCGGCAAATACTTCGTGGTCGCAACTGCTGAGTCGATTATTGAATGATTCTACTTGGCAAGCCAAGCTGCATATCCCAAGTGATTTTTGCCATAAAGAGACCATACAGGCAACTGGCTTGGGTGCACCGCTACGTCAGCATCATGCTGTCAAGGGTTGTCCTAATCTGAGTTTGTTAGGTGACATTTACAGTTTTGGTGCCGACATCCGTGATTCTGCATTGGATAAAGGTGCGGGCGGTTGTACAGAAAAAATTACGGATCAGCCTAAAAATCATGCCTGGATCAGTGACAGCTTCGGTGCGCCTCGCTTACCGTATAACATCGAAACCTTAACGCAGTGTTGGGAAAAAACCGCTGATATTGTCAATAAGGCGTTGGGCGAACCTGGTCAAGAGCCGAACATATTAAAAGCCCGCAGTCTGTTGTATAAGGAATTGCGCCCTCTATACAAAAAAGCATTGGGCGAAACCCGCCGACCGACAAATGATGTCACCTTGTATCACCATAGTTTTTCGACTGCCAGTCATTTTAAGGCGGCTATGGCCGAAGGTGTGCTGCGGCAGGATTTTAACCGTTGGCAAGGCAAAGATGGTTTGTTCGATCTGGGCAAACTGGGCTTGGTGCGCTTCCGTTTGCTCGGCATCCGCTGGCACTGGTCTGAACTCAGTCGAGGCGTTTTGCGCCCTGTGGCGCTCGCTAGCCTCAGCGAAGCCCGCCGCAAAGCCGAAGATGCTTTACGGCAGTTGTTCGAGGATACTTATCCGATTGGCAACATTATTTATAGTGATGATGACGGGGTGTTGTTCTTGGTGCCGGGATTTTATGAAGGACTGGGCGATGAGGCTGCTAAATCCTCGGAAGCCTTGTTTACCGGACACATT
Organism: uncultured Methylococcaceae bacterium; assembly: GCA_903927955.1. GTDB lineage: Bacteria > Pseudomonadota > Gammaproteobacteria > Methylococcales > Methylomonadaceae > Methylovulum. The sequence goes on from CAIYOW010000102.1 coordinate 7,324, forward strand.
ATTGATGTACTGATGAACGATATAAGCCAGTGCCTGAATGTGTTCGGTTGTGGTACGGCGTTTAATTTGTATTGGAGTAAACCATCATTGTATTTGACTGATTATGCCGAGGCTTTAGGGATTAATCCGGATCCTGATTCAGTAAGGCAACGCTTTGCCCAAGTCGGCATCGCGGAATTGAAGGCATTGTGGGAAAAAGCCCCACAACGGTACGCCGGGACGCAGGTGCAGATTTGCCCACAATGCGGCTTGCGGCCTGCCGGCACCCGGGAAATGGCGGTGGATGAAAGCACTTTGGGCGAGCAGGATTTATGCGGAGTCTGCACTGATTTCAGTAGTGAAAAGGCGTTTAAGGAACGCCGGATCAATGCAGAAACCCTGTTTGGTATTAAGCCTCGTACATTTAATTTGCAAAATATTAGCAAAAATCGCGGCGGCTCTGAAAACGGGCGCATGGTGCTGGTCTCCGTGCAAGTTGATACCGCGTCGATTGCCAGCGGCGAGGCGTTGATCACGCAATTGGCAAGACCAATCGACACATTGAAAGCCAATAAAAAGCAGTGGTCTGCCAATCGCTTAGGAGATGAGTTCGACAAACTGTTAACGGCATTACGCGCTAATGATGAAACAACAATTAAACAACTTGATAAGGAATTTATTGAACAAATCGGAGGCTGGATCGGCGATGGTTTTTGGTTAGGAAAAAATGACGGACGCAGTTTGGAGGGCGACAAGTTAAGTAAAGCCTTTGAAGTGGCAAAAGAATTCTTCCTGCGCGAAGCCATACCCGATGGTTTGGGGCTATGCCGTCATGACGGCGACCGCTTGGCTTTGTTTGCTCAACGTAAACATGCCTCGCCTGCACGTTTGCAACGTCTATGGGATGATTTGGAAGACTTATGGCGTGAGCTGATCGCCGAAGCGGGACAATCGGTCGGTTTTGAATTGATGCCGTTATCGCTTGATGCCCGCGGCGTGCGTTTTATGGTTTCGGCTAACGATGCCAGCGGGATTTTATTGATGGTGCAAAGGCGGTTACAAGACCATTTGGGCAAGGTGCGCGGTGGTTTGGCGGTGCATGTCTCTGCGTTGGCCATGCGTGCCAAGTTCCCTTTGTATATCGCCATGGATGCCATTTACCGTATGGAACGGCGGGTGACCGAAAAAACCCGCCAAAAGTGGATGGTCACGTATTGTCGTTATGATGAGCAGCAGCGCCCGGTTGGCATTGATTGGCAAACGCCACAGGGCGATGTCCATTGGTTGGTGAACATCGACAGCGGTGACCCTAAACAGCAGGATATTTGGCATCCGCATGTGATTTGCCTTAGCCGCCCCGAAGGCCCTGGCCGTTTGCTGCATGTGGGGTGTTTAAAACCGGGCGATCAAGTTTCTGTACCGATTTCAACGTTTGATTTTTTGACACTGGAAGGCAGTGCCCGGCGTTTTGACATTCATTACGATGACCAAGGCCGCCGCCCCCATTTGATTTTTGGACATCCCGGCAGAGCCCCGCATTTATTGGAGCAACTGCATGAATTGGTTGATCCTGAGAAAAACTGGGTCGCTAGAACAAAGTGGCATTCAAGCCAGTTAAAAGGCTTGTTTGGGCGCATGGTGGAAACCTACGAAAACTGGGTGCGCCTTGCGGTCAATGAAGAACTCAGGCAAAGCGGTTTGGCGGCTTGGGAAGCGCATGTCCAAAATTTGTTAAGCCGTTATTTGCCAGGCCAAGCTAATGAACCGCTGCGTCATGATTTATTAGCCGCCATTGCAGACGGCCGTTTTTTTGATGCGGTGGAATGGAACACTTATATTTGTAAATCGGCAACCGCCGAATCTAAAACAACTGAAACTACCAACCAGGATTAACTTGATGAAATCACATCCTTTGTTTTTATACGCACTAGACCCTACCCATATCGGTGCTGGCGGTTATCGACTGGGCCGGGTTGACAATACCATCATCCGTGATGCCGCCACCCAATTGCCGAAAATTCCCGGAAGTTCGCTGAATGGTGCTTTGCGTGCCGCCGCGATTTTTTCGCTGGAAGATGAGGGCGAGCGTGATCAAGCGCAAAAATACGCCCGGCATACCTTAG
>CAIYOW010000103.1 GCA_903927955.1 uncultured Methylococcaceae bacterium
CCCCCTACTTTTCAACTCAGGGCAATATCATACGTCAAAAAATCATAGATAAATCTGACCGACTAAAAGTCGGTGGTTTTAACCTTACTACGGACTAATAAATTATTGACGGGGTAAAAGCTATGCTATAGAGTATAAAAATATAACATAAGTTTTTAAAAGTATTAATATAATATTAAGTGAGTATTAATTTAATATTTTTTATCACTAAAAAAGCACATCAATCTAACTTTATTTTAGTCTGGTAATAATTTATATGTTATTGTATTTATTTGTTTAGTTGCATGTTTGTAGTTTTTTGGCTATGAAATTATGGCAGTTTTTTATCACTTCATTCATTGTTGAGCTGATAAGTATTGAACAAAACAATATTTTTCGGGTCATACCCGTACCCTATTATCAATTGCCTTGGTTTTTTAGCTTAAATTGTCTGCACGAAGAAATAAAATTTGTTGTAGGTGGAGTCAGCCTATAAGTTATGATGGTATTAATAGTTAAGATCACCCGATGTTTTTTGCTCTCTAATGGAGGTTTAAATGATAATTAAAAAATTGCGTGGCGGAAATACAAAACCGATGCTGACAAGACCATCCCGTCTTGCGCGAGGCGGCAATGTCTTTTGTGCCCTATTGCTGGGTGTGTCTGCGGGCATACTGCCCCAAACTGCATCAGCATTAGTTGTCGGGCCAGGTACAGTAGGTGACTGGACAACTTCAGGCAGCACCCTAGAAGGTCAACGCTTTAGCCCGCTTGCCCAAATTAGCACCAGCAATGTTGGCAAGCTGGTTGAAGAATATTCGGTGGACACCGGCGTAAAAGGTAGCCACATGGGCGACCCTTTGGTCATAGGGACAAAGCTATACGTTGTCACCCCATTCCCTAACAAACTGATAGCCTATGACTTGGCTAACAAGGGTGCGAAACTGTGGACTTATACCCCCAGCATAAATTCTTATGCCAAAGGGGTCAATTGTTGTGATGCCACTAACCGTGGCGCATCTTATGCCAATGGCAAAATTGTTTTTAATTTGCTGGATAACACCACAGTAGCCGTCGATGCTATTAAAGGCAAAGAGCTATGGCGGAACACAACCGCTGACGTTCATTCCGGTGTCACCATGTCGGGCGCCCCCGTGATTGTCAATGGCAAGGTGATTGTCGGCACTTCCAGTGGTGAAATGGGGGTGCGGGGCTGGGTTCTGGCGCTTGATTTGAACACCGGTAAAGAATTGTGGCGGGGTTACAGCACCGGGCCTGATGCCGATGTATTGATAGACAAGAACACCAAAGTGCCGTACGCCGCTGGTCAAGGGGTCAATGCCAATGCAACCGGCGCGTTGGCGGATTTGGGCAAAACCTCATGGTCTGGCACAGCTTGGCAACAAGGCGGCAGTTCTGCGTGGGCCTATCTGACCTATGACAGCGAAACTGATACCGTATTTTATGGCACCAGCCAACCGGGTGTGTGGAATCCAGATGTTCGCCTAGGCGACAATAAATGGGGCGCTTCAATTTTCGCCAGAGACCCGAATACCGGCAAAGTCAAATGGGTGTATCAAGTGACTCCCCACGACAATTGGGATTTTGATGCTATCAGTGAAAGCATCTCGGTGACCAAAAGCATTAACGGAGTTAACCGTAAGCTTTTAGTGCATTTCAACAAAAATGGTTTTGTTTATGTTTTTGACCGCTTGACCGGGGAAATTATTAACGCCAGTCAATTTGTCAATGATGTCAACTGGGCTAGCCAGATTAATTTGACCACAGGCCAGCCGATATTAAACACCGATAAACAAACACACACAGGCAAAACCACTTATAACATTTGTCCGTCTGTGCTGGGGGCTAAAGGCTGGGAACCAGGCTCTTTCTCACCCAATACGGGTCTTTTTTACATGCCCACATTTAACTTGTGCAATAACATGCACATGTTAAGGGCCGAATATGTCTATGGTGCGCCTTATATGGGGATGGAGATGGCCATTAGTGCCGCTTCCGATCCGACCTATACCAGCCAGCTGATTGCATGGGATGCAGTGAAAGGCCAAAAAGTATTTGGCTTAAAAGAACCCACTGCCATTTACGGCGGCGTGCTTAGCACAGCAGGTGGCTTGGTGTTTTATGGCACACAGGACAAAAACTTCAAAGCCATTGATGCCCGTCCCGACACCGCAGTTAACGGCGTGCCTAATGTCTTGTGGTCAGCAAAATTGGAATGTAGCACAGTGGGCAACCCCATTACTTTTGTGGGCGCTGATGGCAAGCAACGTATTGCGATATTTAGCGGGGTAGGTGCATTGGCGGGCGGCTTTGGTGGTGGCGCGTGCACTGGCAAATCTGGCGGTAAAGTCCATGTCTTTAAACTGCCCTAAAGTGCTGGCTTTGCTGATTGGTAAAGTCGCCAAGATGTCTCTGCAATACCGTAAAAAATGTAACCAGTGGCTGGTCTCATGCTTGGCAGCGGCATTGCTGCTGAGCGGGTCGGCGGTATTTGCCCAAGCCCAATTGCGCGTTTGTGCGGATCCGGACAATTTGCCGTTTTCCAACCGCAAGCTTGAAGGCTTTGAAAATAAAGTGGCCACCTTATTGGCAAATGCCCTTCATGCAAGGCTCAGCTACACTTGGCAGCGGCAAAAAAATGGCTTTATCCGTCAAACCTTAGGCGCGCATCGCTGCGATGTGGTGATGGGGGTGCCCTTTGGTTATGAGCGGGTACTGACTACACAGCCGTATTATTGGTCAGGTTATGTGTTTGTCACGGCCCGTAACCGACATCTTAAGGTGGCTTCTTTTGATGATCCAATACTCCGGCAGCTAAAAATCGGTTTGCATAGCATCGGTAATGATGGTTCCAATTCGCCGCCAGCAAGTGCTTTGGCAGTCCGTGGCATTGTCGGGAATATTGTCGGATATTCGTTGTGGGCCGCGCCGACACAAGCTAAGGGGAAAAGCCAACCCATCAATCCGCAAGGAAAAATCATTGATGATGTGGCTAATGGCGACATTGATATGGCTATTGTATGGGGACCAATTGCTGGGTATTACGCCAAAAAATACGGTGATGCGCTGTTGTTGGAGCTGACACCCCATGATCCTAAACAGACGGACATGCCTTTTGATTTTCAAATATCACTGGGAGTCAGAAAAGACGATCAAAAGCTCGCCGCACAACTGGAAAAAATAATGGAACACCAGCAACACAACATTAACGGCATTCTTAAGGCTTATAAGGTTCCACTCATTCAACTTAAGGGTCTGGCCATTTCTGATCTGGCCACCCCTAAAACTTAAAATTAAGAGGTAAATCTATTATGCAAGTCCTACCGAAAATTGTTAATCCAGCTTTAGGCCTGTTGGGTCTTATGGTATTGGCGGGCTCTGTCCATGCTGATCCACGCATAATTGGCACTTATGCCCAAAGAAACAATGCCAGAGTGGAAGATACCGCGGGTTCTGGCACAGCCAAGGGTGCTGTAGCTGCGGCAGCTCCACGTGCCGCGACCGCTTACACTATTCCTAATGGCTTCAATTTCAACTGCGATAGCTTAAAATTTAGTGCCGATGCGATAGAAAACGGTCGTCGTGCGTTTATGAGGCTGAATTGCAATGTTTGCCATGCCGGCAACGGGCATGGTGGCACTATGGGGCCAAGTCTGGTGGGCAAAGGCGATGATGTATCCGATTCCGTGCCTAATGGTGAAGATAACGGTATGCCAGCCTTCAAAAAATACCTGTGCCCTACTGATATTGCCAATTTAACGGCTTATGTCAACTCACTGGGTACAAAGGGATCTCCCGATTTTACAGATTGGTGGGTTGCCCATCCGCCCGCCCCTTTTGTTGATAGTGCGCCATAGTTTCTGGATAGCAACGTTATTTCTACCAAATGCTGGAACGTTAGCGCGTTCCAGCACAACTTTTGACTAGCACCCGTATAGCTAGCCAATTTATTTGCTAAGTCTCGCAACATTATCGCCTTGAATCTTATTGCTTTTAAAATAATCATGGATACCAGCAAAGATAGCTTGGGCCATTTTGTTTTGGTAAGCGATGCTGAGCAGATTTTTTTCTTCCTCAGGATTAGAGATAAAAGCCGTTTCCACCAGAATGGAAGGCATGTCTGGTGCTTTTAGTACCATAAACCCGGCATTTTGCACTTCAGTCCGGTGCAGCCCACAGACGTCATGGAAATTTTTCAAAATATTGTTGGCAACCTCAACGCTGGCTTGCTGGCTGGCTGATTGCGACAAATCCATCAGCACCGAAACCACATAATCTTCTTTGTCGTCCAAAGCAACGCCGCCCAGCTTCGCATCAGCGGCGTTTTCATTGTTGGCCAGCCAGCGGGCCGCTTCGCTGGAAGCGCCGTTTTTCGATAACGTATAAACCGACGCGCCTCTTATTGTGGCATCATGATAGGCATCGGCATGAATGGAAACAAACAAATCGGCATTGGCGGAGCGGGCTATTTTTGTGCGTTCCCTAAGGCTTATCAATTCATCTTTTTTACGTACCATAACTGCTTTCATACCTGCTGAATGGATAAGCTGCCCCAATTTATTGGCAATCGAAAAAGTGACCGTTTTTTCTTCAGTCCCCAACGGGCCTTGTGCGCCCGGGTCAGAGCCGCCATGACCAGCATCAATGGCGATGATAACCGGTCGGGGTGATTGACCGGCCACGTCATGGGCTGTTGGCTGCTTTGTTAAAATATGCGTTTGCTGTTTTGGGTCGTGTGTTTCAGGCAACGAAGTGTTTACCGCTGCACTGGCATTAATAAGGGGCTGTGCCAATAACTCGCGCAGGTTAATAATAAATAAGTGCGCGTCCCTATTATTGGAGTTTAATGAAAAATGTTGGGCATCGACATTTTTTTTAAGACCAACAATAATCCTTAAATCGCGGGCATTTTTAAGCTCTGCCCGAACAGTGGCAAATAACGGATGGTTTGCTGGTGGCGGGGCTAGCGGCTGCTTCAGTGTGGCATTTTTTATGTCGATGATTAAACTGGCAGGATTTTCTAATACAAATACCCGATGCTTCGGCGATGCGCTGACATCCAGTTCCATAAGATACTGGGAGGTGCGGACAGGATAATGCGCCGCAGAGACCGCAATCGTTTGCGCGTGGCAGGCGGCACTGAGCAAAAGCAGTCCAAGAAAGTTAATTGATTTAGGGTATGGGTTCATGACAGCAGTTTGCGATTAAAAATAAATGGCATTAGCTGCATGTTATCCATTTATTTAAAAAGATAAATTATAGTGATATTTAAGGTTATTGGCAATTATTGACAGTCAATAGCCGCCCGCCCTTAACAACCGTCAGGGTGATAATTTTATCGGCGGGCGGCAAAAAACCTTCGCCTTTTTCAGGCCATTCAATAAAAGCAAGGCAATGCTTGCCAAAATAATCCCTAATGCCCATCCATTCCAATTCTTCCGGGTCGGCTAAACGATATAAATCAAAATGGAACACTTGGCATTGGCCTAGCGGATAAGATTCCACCAAGGTATAGGTAGGGCTTTTAATGGCTCCGGTAAAACCGGCGGCACGAAGATAGCCCCTGACCAGCGTAGTTTTGCCAGCCCCCAAATCGCCTTTCAGAAAAATCACTCCGGTAGCGGGTAAGCTTTGCCATAGTTCGGCACCAAACCGGGCGGTCGCCTCGCTATCTTCCAAATAGCGTTCCATTAGTTCACCCATTGCCTGATGTAAGGTAACAAGTCGCTAGCCAACAAGCCGCGCTCCCCTTCAGCAGCAGCCGCTAGGTCGGCAGCCTTGCCATGACAATAAGCACCTTGTTGGGCGGCTTCAGCTAGCGGCAGCCCTTGTGCCAGTAAACCGGCAATAATCCCGGACAAGGTATCGCCCATGCCGCCGCTCGCCATACCCGGATTACCGGTTGTGTTGACACTGATAGACTCGGCTGAGGCAACTAAGCTCCCTGAGCCTTTTAACAGGCAGATGCCGTGATATTTTTTTTGTAGACCAGCAACCGCCGCAAAACGGTCTTGTTGAATGTCTGCAGTGCTACAGGCCAAAAGCCGCGCCGCTTCGCCAGGATGCGGGGTTAAAATCCAGTTGTCTTTTTGACAGGGTTGCTTAGCCAGCAAATTTAGGGCATCGGCATCAATAACCATCGGTTTGTTGTATGCCAACGTATTAACCAACAACAGGTTTGCCCATGCATCCTGCCCCAGCCCCGGGCCAATGACAATCACCGTGGCCTGTTCCAATAAGGCTTGTAGCTGTTCGGCATGGTTGATGCCGTGGCACATTAGCTCCGGCCTGTGCAAGGTTAAAAATGCGGCGTGGTCAGGGTGGGAGGCAATACTGACCAAACCGGCCCCCGTCCTTAACGCGGCAGAACCGGCCAGCAAAACAGCACCGCAATAACCCTTGTTGCCGCCAATAATTAAAATATGGCCAAAGTGCCCCTTATGGCTGCAACGGCTACGGCGCGGCAACGGTTTAGCGGCAATCCTAAAGGTATCGGTGGTGACCGCTTGGTAAACGGCATCTGGAATTGCCAGCGACGCAAACACAGTTTTGCCACATACATCAGCGGCCTGACCGGTGAAGAGACCTTGTTTCAAGCCAATAAAGCTTACAGTTATAGCTGCCATAACGGCAATGCCCATGATAACGCCAGTATTGGCATTGAGGCCGGAGGGTACATCCACGGCAACCGTCGGGGCAGGGTGGCTATTGATGGCAGCGATAGCCTCTGCCATAAGCCCTGTCACTGGTCGGGTCAAACCAATACCTAATAGGGCATCAACCAAAACATCAGCGACAATGCTGAGGGAGCTGTCAAAAGCAGTGATGATACCGCTGCCCTGAACATAATGCTCGCGGGCAAGGGCGGCATCGCCGGACAATTGCGCCTGCCCGCCAACACTGAACACATGGACACTCATGCCCTGCTGCAATGCCAAGCTCGCCAGCAAGTAACCATCACCGCCGTTGTTGCCCGCACCGCAAAAAACCGCCAAACAGTTAGCTTCAGGCCAGCCTTGCCGGATGTGCGCCAACACAGCCGCAGCCGCTCGAGACATCAGTATAAAACCGGCAATGCCTTGCTCCTCAATGGCAATGCGATCCAGTTCGCGTGCCTGTGCCGTGCTATAAAGGGTGATGGGTAAAGTCGGCATGGGATGTTTGGGCATGGGCTTGACAAAATTCAAGGCCAAAAACTTGCAAAGCAAATTTGACCCGTTATATTTAAAATGCGTTTGCTTAAGGTAAGCAATGCTAATTATGATACCTTAAGTTGCGCCAAGATAACCTAATAATCAAAGTGCACCACCAATTGGCGTTTTGTAAAATTATAGCCACGACTTCCGCACAGACGGGAGCTTAACTTAACCATTTAACTAAAGGGTAGAAAAAATTATGACAAGCATTCTAAACGAAGTGCTGAGCGCGAACCGTGATTATGTCGCAAGCTTTGACAAAGGTCATTTGCCCATGCCTCCAGGCCGCCACTTTGCCATCTTGACTTGCATGGATGCACGCTTGGACCCTGCTAAATATGCTGGCCTTTCCGAAGGTGATGCCCATGTTATCCGCAATGCCGGTGGCCGTGCCAGCGATGATGCCATACGCTCCTTGGTGATCTCCTACAAACTGCTGGGCACCCGCGAATGGTTTGTTGTCCACCACACCGATTGCGGCATGGAAACGTTCACTGACGACATTATGCGCGATTTGTTGGTCAGCAGCTTAAAAACCGCAACGGTTGACGAAAATGGCTGGCATGATGGTGGCGAAGGCCCAGGTTCTGCCGAAGGCAAATATATCGACTGGCTGACCATTAAAGACCAAGCCCAAAGCGTCTTGGAAGACGTAGTGCGTATTAAATCACATCCCTTAGTGCCTTCAGATATTCCCGTTTACGGCTATATCTATGATGTCAAATCAGGCCGCCTGATAGAAGTGCCTGAAGCCACCGAGGCGGGCAAATAAACTTTATTTGCCGAAAAGATTTGGTTTTGCGCCAACAGCCCGCCGAGCCGTTCGGGCTGTTGAGCTTTAACGGCTAGGGAAATGGCTTGCAGGCAAAGGGCAGGTAGGGGCAAACATGGGCAATTATTATATCGGACTGTCAGTCACCTACCATGATCCGGCTTTGGCGATTATTGATAGCCACGGCGAAGTGCTGTTTGCTGAAGCGACCGAGCGGTTTTTGCAAAACAAACGGGCGTTAAATTGTGAACCTGACCAACTCTTTTATCTGCCACAATTGCTGGGCGACTACTGCCCTGATGCCAAAACCATCACAATCGCCAGTAACTGGCGCAAACAGCGGCCGCTGTATGAAAATATTGTCAACCAGTTAGGCATATTATCCGCTTCGGGCTTGCTCAAAACCGGTCTTAAAAAACTCGCCTCACCGCTAGAAAACTACCAGTTACATCATAAAATGGCCTGCCAGCACAACGCCATCACCAAGGCTGGCCTTAATCTGGTGCGCGTTTTGCGCGAACAGCATCCGCACTGTCAAATCCGCTTTGCCGATTTTGACCACCACCTGACCCATGCCGCTATGGCCTGTTACAGCAGCCCGTTTTCCGATGCGGCTTGCGCGGTGATTGATTCCTACGGCGAAAACGGATCATTGGCGTTTTACCGTTACAGCAACCAACAGTTGCACTGCTTACATAAAAGCACAGGCTTTGCCTCAGGCAGTTTAGGTTTTTTTTACATGAAGCTGACCGAACTGTGTGGATTCAGCTGGCTCAAAGGTGAAGAATGGAAAGTCATGGGCTTAGCCCCCTACGGCACGTTAAACCCCGAGCTTTACAACCTATTCGAACACTTAGTGATAGTAAACGGCTTAGATTGCCAGCATCCTAAGCGAAATTTTTTTGCTAACCTCGCTAAACTGGACCATTTCAAACGCAGTCAAGACCAACCCATAGCATGGGCCGCCGATTGTGCTTACACCGGCCAGCTTTTTTTTGCCGATAAAGCCAGTCAACTGCTTAACCATCTGGGTGCCGTCACGCAGATGGAAAATCTTACCCTAGCGGGTGGTTGCGCCCTCAATTCATCTTTTAACGGACAAATCAGCCAACGTACCGTTTTTAAACATGTGCATATCCCCTCCGCACCGGCAGATGATGGCTGTGCATTGGGTGCCGCTTGGTTGGCGTATCATCAAGCCGTCGGTTATGACGGTAAACCGCCACGGCGGTTGTCGCCGTATTTAGGTGTCGCTATTAGCAATAGTTCAGTAGAACGCCTCAAACAATTTAACCGCTCGTTAAATATTGAGCATTTGCCTGAAACAATTGGCGAGAGAACCGCGCAGCAGTTAGCGCAGGGCAAATTGGTCGGGTGGATTCAAGGACGTGCCGAATTTGGCCCACGCGCATTGGGTAACCGTTCCATCTTGGCAGACCCGCGTTTTGCAGCCACTCAAGACCGCATCAATGCCAACATAAAATTTAGGGAAAGTTTCCGGCCCTTTGCCCCATCGGTGTTAAAGGAACAGGGCGATGACTATTTTGAGCATTACCAAGCCTCCCCTTATATGGACAAAACATTGGTCATTCGCGAAGCCAAGCGGGATAGCATCCAAGCTGTCTGCCACGTCGATGGCACAGGCCGATTGCAGACCGTAGAGGAAGCGCTTAACCCACGGTTTTATGCGCTCATCCAGTGTTTTTACCAATTGACCGGCGTTCCCATGTTGTTGAACACCAGCTTCAATGTCATGGGCAAACCTCTGGTGCACTCACTTGATGATGCCTTGGTGGTGTTTATGGGCAGCGGCTTGGATGTGTTGGTGGTCAACGATTATTTCATCACCAAGGCACGCGATGAGTAACAGCGATTGTTTTGACCCGTTGTTACGAGCCGTGGTCACCGAAAGGCCGGATATTGCACAATGGCCCGCCCGGCAACTTTTTTATCGGCTGATACAAGGTGGCGATGAGGCCATCCCGTTAGCTTACCATTGGCTGCAGCAGCAATTTACTCATGCGGAAAAGGCTTATCAACACCCGTTCATAAGCTATCAACCCGGGGCGCAGGCAAGTTTACCGCTAACGGCGGATTGTCTTGCCTGGACACTGCCCGGATTGGCTTTGTTGCAGCAAGCTAGCCCGGTTTTACTGACCGAAGGCGAGTGCTTGGCGACAGCCAGCAAGGCCGCCACTAACGACCATCCCATTGCGGCGCAGTTGCTCGCGGTTTATTTGCAACTTACCGAGGAGCTGGATTATCGGCACACTATCCAAGGCTTGTTACAGGGCAACGGCCTCGCTTGTCTACCGTTGTCGAGTTGGGCTTTTGCCGCTCAAGCCGATATTGCCGACAGCGTGTTGGTCTTGGCAACCGCCCAAAGCGCGTTAAGCTATTGCCCACGGGTTTTTCTGCCAGAATTGCTGGGTTTTAGTTTGGCAGCTTGCCAAAGCCAAGGGATTATTGGCTTTAGCGTAGACGATACCCTGATTAATAAGGCTATAGCATTCAGACAATGCCGACTAGCGGCCCAGCATTCCGCGCTTATCGGCATTATCGGTGATTATCTCCAACACTACCCGCAACACACCGCTCTATTATGGCAACGCATACAAACGGGCTTTTGGTATCAGCAACACTTGCTGAATTGTTGCCAATATCAATTGCAGGACAAAGTAGGGCAGGTTATCAGCTTGGCGGATAAGGTAGGCAAACTGTTTGCAGAAAAAGCCGTGGCGGCGTGTGGACATCATCGGGCGCTATTGTTAGACGGTCGGCGCATGGATGACTGGTTCGCCCAAGCCCCCTTTGATGGCCTTGGCTTTATGCAAGCGTTGCTTAATTCCCCTTATGTTGATCGCATCAACCCCAAACAAAGCCGATTACTGAATTTATTTAGCTTTGATGGGCCTATGTTTGGCGTCCTGTCAGCACCGGAAATACAGCTTTTGGAAAACTGGCTGGTTGCAGGCGGACAACTGCCTGCAGCCGCCAAGCCTGAAGCACCGGCAACTGTCCGGCCGATTGCAGATAACATCCCCCCTAACAATCCGTCAAACAAGGCAACCCAAAAATTATCAGGCATCAGTAACCGACAGCTTTATTATTATCTGGTCAATGCAGACCTGTTTCCGGCTGTGTCGGCACTAGCAAAAAATAAAGTCAAGGCAGTGTTGCGGCAGGCTGGCTCGGCTCAAGCTCTGCCGTTCAAACAGTATAGCCCGCCGCGTCTGCAAGCCTATTTTAACGGACTTTATCAACGCGAAATACAAAGCTACCAAGCTTTGTCCGGGTCGCCAAAATTACCTAAAAAAGCCTATGTGTGGGGTATCGGACAATTTGCACCGACCATTTTGGTTGATGGTTGCTGGCTGCAAAACTATCAGCAATTGACGGGTGCGGGCCACCCCATGATCGCCACCATGCTGGGCAAAATCTATCATGATGAACTGGGTGGCGGTAAACTCGCCCAAAACCACCCGTTGATCTATCGGCAGTTACTGGAAAGCCAGGCAATGGCTTTGCCGCCTATCCATAGCCCGGAATTTATTAACCATACAGGTTTTTTGGACAGTGCTTTTGATTTGCCAGTGTATTTGTTGGCAATTTCCCAATTCCCACAGGCATTTTTACCAGAATTGCTGGGCTTGAATATGGCTATCGAACTCAGTGGTTTAGGTAAGGTATATATGCGTTTGGCGGATGAGTTGGCTTATTGGGGCATTGACCCTGCCATAGTCAATTTACACAGCACCATCGACAATATCGCCTCAGGTCACGCAGCACTGGCGCAGCAAGCCATTGTACTGTATCTAGATGCTATTGCCGCAGCAGCGGGAGAAGCGCAAATGCAGCAGCATTGGCGACGCACTTACACCGGCTATTGCTCTTTGCAGGTTGCCGCCCGTTGGTTTAAGGTGGCCCTAGTAAGCCGTTATCTGGTGGACCAATGTGCCGATATTTTTTCGCAACATTTGTTCAAGCCCCGTGCCATTTAAGCCCGCCAATCCGATGCTAAGGCCATTCATGTATTTGCTCAGTTTTATTCTGCCCTTCAGCACCTGTGCCTTCCTTGCCAGCGCCCCGCATTCTTATGGCGGGGCATTAGCCTGGACATTACCGTTTTGGTTGGTGCTGTTACTGGATTGGCAAGGCCCCCAAGCCATAGTGCAGCCGGACAACCG
>CAIYOW010000104.1 GCA_903927955.1 uncultured Methylococcaceae bacterium
CGCTTCTTCGATCCTGTCTGTGGTGTCAGTGCCCAGCATGGCAATTGACAGCGGCGGGATACCAGGTTCTGTGCGTAATGCGTTTAGTAATGCAGGGCCGCTCATCATGGGCATATCCCAATCGATTAGGGCAATATTAAAGGGCTTGTTTTGCTGTGCGGCTTGCTTTAAATGTTGCAACGCTTGGAGGCCATTGGTGACACATAAGCAATTGATTCCCCAGTCGGCAAGTTGGTCACGCAGGCTATGGCAATGGCTGGCATTATCGTCCACCACCAATACGGCAAGCCCCCTTAAAGCAGTCATATCGGCTTTAGCCATGATGACTGGGTTTACTTGTTGCATTGCCAAGCTAAAATAAAACCGTGAACCTTGTCCTGGTTGGCTATCCAAGGCCAATTCGCCGCCCATCAGTTCCACCAGTTGTTTAGCGATGGTCAGACCTAGGCCGGTGCCGCCGAACCGTCCAATGGCGGCATGGTCGCCTTGGCTAAAGCTGTCAAATATCAAATGCTGTTGTGCGGTTGGAATGCCAATGCCGGAATCAATGACTTCAAAGAGCAGGGTGGTTAATGGGCTATCTTCGGGTTGCCCGAGATAAGCCACTTTCAGTTGGATTTCGCCGGATTCGGTAAACTTAATGGCATTGCCCAGTAAGTTGACCAATATTTGCCGTAAGCGTTCAGCATCACCACGCACCGTGCCATTCAGTGTGCTAGGCAGATTCAGGATCAGTTCCAAGCCTTTTTGGTGGGCGGGCAGGGACATCATTGTTGCGGTCTCTTCCAGCAGCTGGCGTAGGTCGAATTCGTGGTTGGCTAGGTGCAGCTTGCCGACCTCTATTTTGGAGAAATCCAAAATACCGTTGATGATGCCCAGTAGTGATTCAGCTGAGCGGAACGCCGTTTGTGCCAGACGTTTTTGGTGTGGGTTAAGCTCGGTTTTTAAGAGCAATTCGGTCATGCCCAGCACGCCGCTCATAGGGGTGCGAATTTCATGGCTCATAGTGGCCAGAAATTCGCTTTTAGAGCGGTTGGCAGCATCGGCTGTTGCGGCTTGTTGGTGTGCCTGAGCGGTCTGCGCCTGTAAATTGCTCCGGCGTTCGGAAAGCAGTTTTTTGAGATGCCGTGTACTAAAACGGGCTTGCCATAAGGCGAAAAAAATGCCCAACGTGCTTGTTATAGCCACTGCCAGTAGCGAGCCAAGTATCAGTTGCTGTTGTGACTGGTGTAGCCGATCTTGGCTAAGACCCAATTGTAGGTAGCCAATCCGTTCACGCTTTGCCGATGAGTTGGCTGCATCGGCGGTGGGTAAGCCCACATCAATGGCTTGGGTAAAATGGCTGAGCGTTTTTTGGGTTTGCGGATCAAAAATATCTTGATATATGCCGCCGTTGCCAATGCCAATACGGACAGGAAAATTTGTTGTATCCAGTTTGGGTATGGTCTGGAGCGGCCGATAACGGCGTTGCCCTAAAATGCCGCCTGTTTTATTGAAAATGGCGAGATAAGCTATATCGGGGCTACCTTGTAAGGCTTGCAGGGCGTGGGTAATTGCGTCAAGGTCTTGGTGTTGGACGCTGTTCTCCAGCATTTTGGACAATAGGGCGGTGGTTTGCTGGCCTTGTTGGATAAACCGGTTGGTGGTATCAATATAATGCCGCCAGGTGAAATAGCCGCCAGCCGCTAATGCGGTTAATATAATCAATGACGTGGCGGGTATGTTAAGGTGTCTCGCAAGTGCTTTCATGATAAGGATAGGGCAGAGTCCATTAGGCCGGATAAGTGAGGCAACCAAGCTTGGCAGGTGTTTATACCAGAGCGCGATGTGGCTGGATTATTGTGCGGGGTTTAGCCGCCCGTGTCATATCTTGCGCGGTATGACAGGTTTCATGATAGATGTTGAAAAATATCCATTTTTTGTTGTTAAGCCAGTGCCGCTGTTAGGTGCAATAATACGCGGCATGGATTGGCTGGTGTTGTGGTTTGGTTTATGGCTATCAGCAATTGTAAACCCAATGCTTGGAGCGGAATCAAGTTTTTTATGGCAACGCACTTTTATGCGGCAAAAGCCAGCAGAAAACTTCCTCGTATTCACAAGCCGGGAATGCCCATGCGCTGTATTTTTAAGGCATTTTTGCCCTCTTCATAAGCCAGCAGCCGCCCCTCTTGCTGCCATAGACGGAAAGCCAGCGCGTAAGTCAGCACCCGTATTGGGTAATCTCTTGGCAATTGTTGAAGATACGGTTGGATGGTGACAAAATCGGTCACGCCATATTGCTGCATAACAAAGCGCAGGCCACCATTTGCAGGGCCAATGTTATACGCCAGCAAACCTAAAAACGGGTCATTGTCCATTTGCGCCAAATAATATTTTAATGTTGCTGCAGCAACAAAAGCATTGTGGCGATGGTTGTCCAGCACCACTTTATCCACCGCCAGCAGACGGGCTGCATCCGCCAGCACCGGCTTGGGCACCAAGGTGATCTGGAACAGCCCACGTCCCCCGTCTTGGCTGGTGCGCGGCAAAAATGACGACTCAGTGGCGGCAATGCCTTGCAGCAGCTGGCTGTCCACCTTAAATGCCCGGGCCGCTTCGTCGATTAACGTGCTATAAGGTTCTGCTCTGACCATCATTGTTTGCAGGTTGCCTTGGTTTTGCCGGCGGTAGGCGGCAAACACCTGATGCGTCAAAGTGACCCGCTCAGCTTCGTGTTGCCCGCCCACCAAGGTTTTAAACTGACCAAAGGCAAAAGTGAAGCGTTCATGCAAGGTCAGCCAGCCCACCGCAAATGCCAGGCATAAGGGTAATATCGGCATAAGCAAATTAGAATACGAATGTAGCCAGCGCCGCAGTTTCCACCAAGCAATTAAAGCCGATGCCCCTGACAGTATCAATGCCAAAATGCCTAAGGCGAAGGGTAATAGGTTGTCGGCCCAGTTAGTGCCAGAAAATCGGTTTGCCGCATATCCGAGCAAAACTATAACCGCCACCACCCCAGAAAATATCAGGCTTAACGCTTCTAAGCCGACCAGCAATACTGTTTTTCTCAGTTTGCCTTTAACAGGTTGGGCAGACACTGCTGACTTAGCCGATGCTTTGCGTGGTT
The DNA here is from genome assembly GCA_903927955.1 of uncultured Methylococcaceae bacterium. Taxonomy (GTDB): domain Bacteria; phylum Pseudomonadota; class Gammaproteobacteria; order Methylococcales; family Methylomonadaceae; genus Methylovulum. The sequence continues at coordinate 3,110 of CAIYOW010000104.1, forward strand.
TGCGGGGTTTCTTTGGGGCGGGTGTGGCATCAGTGGTTTGCTTTGCCGAGGGCAAGCGGCGGGGGCGTGTTTTGGCCGCGTTGGCTAACGGCGGCTCAGGCGCGTCGGGTGGTTTTTTAGGGCTGGGGCGTTTGCGTGGCGTGCTGGGAGTCGTCATGGGTAACAGCCGTTAAACCAATGAGTTGAGGTAACATCATGGCCTGACCAATGGGTTGTCTGCATGGGTGCAATAAGCACTAAAGGTAGTGGCAAGATATTGGATGTATTTTTCACGGGGCAGCTCGACGTATACATTGGCGTTAAAGTATAACGATTGCTTCATAATAGCTATTCTAACAATAAAAAACCCGCCCCTAAGGACAATAAATGAGTGATCCCCTGTTGATAGCTGTTATTTTTGCCAGTGTATTGCTGCTGGCGATACTGATATTGCTGGTTTTCCTGCTAAAACGGATTAATCTGTTGGCGGGCAACAATCCGGCGGTTATGCATAACGAACTGCTTTTTTGGCTAAAACAAAGTGAAGAAAATTTAAAACAAGGCTTTGCCGACTCCCGCAAAGAATGGCGCGATATAGGCAGCGACAATAGACGGGAAAATCTTGATGCGTCCAAAAACTTACAGGATACTTTGCTGAATCGGATTGCCGAAAATAACCAGTTGCAAAACCAGCAATTGGACTTGTTCAAAGCGGCCTTTAGCGAGTTGTCAGAAAAACTGATTAACAACGCCAATGATTTTAAGCTGTCGGTCAGTCAATCTTTTCAGCAGTCCAGCGAAGCCCTAAACAGCAAGCAAGATGAGTTTAGGGACAAAACTCTAGCCCGCTTGGATGGTTTTGCCGAAAGCATCCAAAAAGATGCCAAGGACAACCGTAACGAATTAAATGACGGGCTTAAGTCATTTGAAAGCCAGTTTGCCAATAATATTAAAGTGTTTGGTGAACAACTGGGTCAAAAATTTGCCGATTTGCAGAAACAGCAAACCGAGGCCAATGCCCTTGCCAAAACCAGCATCGTCGAAATTCGTGACACCATCGACAAGCAACTTTGCGCCATTCGGGAAGACAATACCCGGCAACTCAATGAAATGCGCCAAACAGTCGATGAAAAACTGCAAAGTACACTGGAAAAGCGCTTGGGTGAATCATTTAAGCAAGTCAGTGACCGGCTGGAACAGGTGCATAAAGGCTTGGGCGAAATGCAAACCTTGGCGATTGGTGTCGGCGATTTGAAAAAAGTGCTGTCCAATGTCAAAACGCGCGGCATTTTGGGCGAATACCAATTGGGTAACATCCTCGAACAAGTTCTTTCCCCTGAACAGTACGCCACTAACGTTGCCACTAAACAGGGCAGCCAAGCCAATGTTGAATTTGCCGTGAAACTGCCCGGCAAAGATGATGAAAAAACCGTGTGGCTGCCAATGGACTCCAAATTTCCGCTGGAAAGCTACCAACTGCTGTTACAAGCCTATGAAGAGGGTGATCTGCTTAAGATTGACCAAACCCAAAAAGTGTTGCTCAAAGCCGTGGAAAGCTTTGCCAAGGACATCAGCGGCAAATACATAGACCCGCCGCACACCACTGATTTTGCCATTATGTTCTTGCCCATTGAAAGCCTGTTTGCCGAGGTGTTGCGGCATCCGCACATGTTTGAACTGCTACAGCGCAAATACCGTATCACTATCACCGGCCCAACCACCTTGTCGGCGTTGTTGAACAGCCTGCACATGGGATTCAGAACGTTGGCAGTACAAAAACGCAGCAGCGAAGTTTGGAAGGTGTTGGCGGAAGTCAAAACCGAATTTGCCACCTATTCTGAGCAATTGGCGTTAGTGCATAAACAGCTCACCACGGCCTCCGGTTCGTTGGAAAAATTAAAAGACACACGCACCAAGGCGATGGAGCGTAAATTGCGCGACGTTGGCGTACTGGAGCTGCATAACGACAAAATTGACCTGCCCTTGCTGGATGAGTAGAGGCTCTCAGCCAAGCTCACAACCCCAACGGGTTGTCCGGGTCAATGCCGTCCATAAACGGAATGCGGCGGTCTTGGTGGGTCAGTTGGTAGATTTTGCCTAGCCAGTTGTTGAACACGGCTTTTGCTGTGTCGCTCCAGGTGTTGTCGAGATGGTGCAGAATGAGGTTTTCGGGAAATTCGCCCAATTCTGCGCCGGTCAATTTGGCTTCCCTGACGGTTAATGCGTAATCGGACAGGATGCCCTGAACTTCGGCATTAAAGTAGTTTTCAGGGAATGGCGGGTAATCAGGGCGGCTATCTTTATAAAAGCTATTGACTTCACGCTTATATTCTTTCAGCAGGCTGATGTCGTCATATTCGGGGTGGCCTTGGAAAAATACCATGCGGAAGCCATCGGGGCTGACCGCCAAATGCACCCCTGATTCTTGGCTAGCCGCTAGTACCTTAAGCCCTTGGCGTTCCATATCACTTTGGTATATCTCATTAAACCGTGAATGTGGCACATCAAAGCGGGTGTTGATTTCAGCCACTAAGGGGTGGTGCTTATGGGTCAGGCGGTGTGAAAACACCCCCCAGCGCTTGGCGGGCAAGCGGGTGCGCTCTATGCCATAGCAATGTTGGATGACCGCGTGGGTGGCCAAGCATGAGCAAAGCACTGAGGTTACGCTTTCTTTTGCCCAAGACACCACTTCCATCAAGGGTAGCCAAAAATCTTCATCAGGCAAATGGGGATGGGATACGTTGGCTCCGCTGATGATCAGCGCGTCCAGCCCTTGTTCTTTAATGCGCGAAAAAGGCTGGTAATATTGGTCAATATGCGCCTGTGTTTTTTCGCTTCTGGGCAAACCCTCAATGGTGAAGGGGTGTACATGAAATTGCACAATTTGATTGCAGGCACCAACCAAGCGGAAAAATTGCCGTTCCGTGGCTTCCAGTGCCGGGTCTGGCATCATGTTCAGCAAGCCGATGTGCAATTCCCTAATATCCTGATGTTTGGCGCGGTCAAGTTCTACAATTTCTTCGCCCTCTTCTCGCAAACGCTGGAATGTTGGCAGGTCAATATGGGCAACTAAAGGCATAAGCGATCCTCGCTAGTTATCATTGCTGTTCGGCAATGGCATCGGCTATAAGCCTGATAAAATCTTCTTCATTGGTGACGGCAGAGGCCTTGGTGGCATCAACGGTGTAGCCGTATTGTTGGGCAATGGCTTCGTAACGGGGTACACGGGAGCGGAACAGTTCAGGAAACACCCAGCTGACAAACTCATCAGGCGGCATCACATCAGTGGATGCATATTGCCGAAGTGTCAAAAATTCGGCGATTTTTTCATCAAGAAAGGCTTCCCGGTAATACAAAGGCTTGGGGTCGCTTTTGGCGCGGGCGATAATGGTCTGTTCCAAACTTTGCGGAATTTTCAGGTAAATGATCAAAGTATGTTTGGCCAGTGTTTCCAGCACTTCCGGACAGTCCAATTCGCAGACGCTGCCACCGGCATCATTGATGAAGTGTTTGTAGCCGTATATGTCTTCGGCCTTGTGGATAAATTCTGGCACATCATTCATGGCTGCCACTTCGGCAAGGTGGTGCAGCTTTTGGCGGCGTTTAAATTCCGCCAAGGACAGTCCGCCTAAGGCAGGGTCGCCAAGTTTGCCTAAAAAGCTGGATACCGCAGACAAGTTATCAACGGTTATTTTGTCGCAGATGTAAATGGAATCCGAGCGCAGCAACTCACGCAGCAAGGGCACGCTCATGGCATGACGCTTGATGTTGTCGAGTATGGGCTCTTGCAGGTATTTGGTGCCGATACGGTAATCGCCGGAATAATGGAACCAGTTGGCTTTCGGCAATTTGTTGGCTAGCGTTGTTTTGCCTGCACCGGACATCGCCAGTAAGGTGATGCATTTTGATTGCCAGTCCAGAAATGCCTGGGAACTCATTTTCATGGGGTAGTCCTAATTATCCAGATAATCGTCAATCGCTAAATTTTCAAATTTGGGGTTGTGTTGATCCGTGTCAGTGTACCCTAGGTCATCGGTTGCCACCTTATCAAAAGGGGCAGTCCAGTCTTCAGGCTCTTCTATCGTATCAAAGGTAGAGTTGTACCAGCTGTCATAATCATATTCGCCAATATCGCCATCGAGATATTGCACTTCAATCGAATCGGCGTTTTCCTCAATATCGATGATTTTAAAAGTGAGCTTATTTTCGACATCTTTATACCAATTGCCGACAATGGGGTCTACTACGGTTGTCATGAGATGAACTCCTAGGTTTTGCCTATCTGTTGCAGGTTATTATGGCGGTGGTAATAGAAAACACCAAATAGTTGTCTGGTCGGCCGGTAATGATTGCCCATATACAGTGGCAATTTCCGCCGATGGGGGCGGGTTTATGGAAGTTAATGAAGCACGGCCTTATTGTCAATAGCTCTCTGTTACTTTCGGCTATTAGCCTATAGAATAGGCTGGGCAAAGTAAAAACGGATGCTTCACAGGGGCTGATCGACAAATAAAAGCGGCTGTGCAGCTCACTCACTGACTTAAAAACAGAGCAAACTTCTATGATAAAAATCTTGGTTTTTGTTGCCGTAGTATGTGTTATAGCTTATTTCACTTTGCCAAAATCCGACCCAGTGGAAAATAATCAGGCTGCAGGCATTCAGCTGGACGAAGCTGTCAGTGATACGGTGTTGCAAGCTTCCGGACTGGATGTCAGCGCGCTTACCGCCATTACAGATAAATTGGAGCAATCTTGTGACAAGAACAAGTATGAACTCACTAAAGACGAATGTCTGCAAGAAATTACAGAACGAAAGGCCGTGTGCATCAGGCTGACTTCTCAACGCTTCCCCGAGCAATTGACCAACACCGAACAGATGAAGTGGTTGGTTGCACATTATGAAAACTGTATTTTTCAGCAATAATTTTCTGATCGGCTGAGCGTAGTCGAAGCCTGCACACCAGTCCCTTTTTTGTACATTTAAAGCCCAGGAATTTCCGTGACTATTCGAACCTTTAATAATCAATCCCCTAAAATAGGTGAAGCTGTTTTTATCGATGATAGTGCCGTGGTCATTGGTGATGTCACGCTGGCTGATGATGTGTCGGTCTGGCCGACTGCCGTGCTGCGCGGTGATGTTGCAAGTATCCATATCGGCGCAGCCACTAATGTACAGGATGGGTCGGTATTGCATGTTTCCCATGCGGGCAAATTTTCACCACAAAGCCACCCGCTGCTGATCGGCAAGGGCGTAACCATTGGTCACAGGGCTGTTGTTCATGGCTGTACGATTGGCGACTATTGCCTGGTGGGTATCGGTGCCATTGTGATGGATGGCGCTGTATTGGAAGATTATGTGATGCTTGGGGCGGGGGCTTTGGTGTCGCCCGGCAAACGGCTAGATAGCGGTTTTTTGTACGTCGGGGCGCCCGCTAAGGCGGCGCGCCCTTTGCAAGATTCCGAAAAGGCGTTTTTGGAATATTCAGCGGAACATTATGTGTTGCTGAAAAACCGCTATTTGTCACAAAAATAACCGTTCCCATGCCGTGCATGATAGACACAATAAACATTTTAAGCCAACCCACCTAAGATAACCACGGTATTCCATGAGTTGATGTTGCCTAATTTCTGGACTATCTCACTTTATCCTTTGAACTATTTAGTAATTTTGTCATTTTAATTGGGTACGATAGTAGATGTTATGTTTGAATAGGCTAATAAGTCGCTATAGATCAATGGCTTGATTTTTTCGCATTGGTTGGGTGTCGGTTTTTAGTTGACAGAGCTTTGATTCTAGCCCTTTTGGACTGGTCAGACATGGCACATAAAATAAAGTTTGGCATTCGTTGCCGAATCTATCTACTTTCAAAAAGAGGACTATCCATGTTATTTAAAATTAAAAGCTTGGCATTATGCTGCGCTTTAGCGGCGGCATCTGCTTCGGCGTTTGCTGCTGGCACGACAACGACTGTGCGCGTTATCGCGTTTAACGATTTCCACGGCAACTTGCAATCACCCGGCAACTTCAGCATTCAGCCCGGTGGTTCAGGAACAACTTTAATCTCCAAAGCCTCAGGTGGCGTTGACTATTTGGCTGGTTATGTTGATTATTTAAAAGCAGGCTACCCAAATAATGTGGTTGTTTCTGCAGGTGACTTGACCGGTGCCAGCCCATTAATTTCAGGTGCTTTCCATGACGAAGGCGCTATTGAAACCATGAATCTGTTAGGTTTGGAGTTTAATGCCGTCGGCAACCACGAATTCGATTACGGCGCCGCTGAAGCACGTCGTAAACAACACGGTGGCTGTCATCCAAAAGGTACAATTGGCGTGGACACTTGCATGGGTGCCGCTGCTGGCACGCCTGTGCCTGTGCCGCATCCTTTTGAAGGTGCCAAGTTCCATTATTTGTCAGCCAACGTAGCCAACACCAAATCAGGTCAAACACTGTTCCCTGCTTATGGCGTTAAGGCTTTCGTTGCTTCCACCAAGCCCAAATCTATCGTTAGGGTGGCGTTTATTGGTATGACGCTGAAGGACACCCCTAGTATAGTCACCCCTACTGGTGTCGCTGGATTGTCATTCAATGATGAAGTGCAAACTGTTAACGCTTTAGTGCCTCAATTGAAAGCCAAAGGCATTGAAAGTATCGTAGTGCTGATACACCAAGGCGGCTTCCAAGGTTCAACCGGCCCTAACTATATCAATGACTGTTCATTAGTTTCCAATGGTTCTGCGGATGCAAGTGCTATGGAGCCATTGCGTACTATCATCAAAGGTTTGGATGATGCCGTCGATTTGGTTGTTTCAGGTCATACCCATACTGGCTATACTTGCCAATTGCCCAACAGTGTAGGCCGTAACATTCCTGTTACCCAAGGCGGCAACTATGGTCGGGTCATCACCAATATTGACTTGACTATCGACAGCAAAACCAAAGATGTTGTCAGCAGTGCATTCCACAATACCGTGGTTGACCGCACTAACGCGGCGATCACTCCCAATGCCACCATCAAAAGCATCGTTGATGCTTACAATACCAACATTTCACCAGTTGCCAACCAAGTGGTTGCCACCATCACTGCGCCGGTGTTGAACAGCGATACCGCCAATGGCGGCACTGGTGAAAAACCGGCTGGCGATTTGATTGCCGATGGTATGTTGGCTTCCACGTCTCCTAGCAAATTTGGTGGCGCACAAATCGCCTTCACTAACGCGGGTGGCGTTCGTGCCGATTATGCCAGCAAAGCTAATCCTGCGGTTTATCCTTACAACTTGACATACGGCGATGCTTTTACGGTTGAACCTTTCGGTAACAACTTGGTCACCATGACCATCACCGCACAGCAGTTGAAAGATGCCTTGGAAATGCAATTTCCAGGCAGCAATTGTTCGCTGCCAAGTGGTGTTAATAAGCAAATCCAGCAACGGGTTATGCAACCATCCAATGGCTTTAAGTATTCTTGGAATCCTACGGGTGCCGCGTGTAACAAAATCTATGATGTTAGCCTGACAACTTATGACAATGCTGGCGCGATTGCCAATGTCGATCAAATTGTCAGTGCCGGTGTTGTGGTTAAACCAACCAACACTTACCGTGTCACCGTAAACAGCTTCTTGGCTACCGGTGGTGATGGTTTCTCAGTGTTTAATGCAGGCACTAACCGGTTAGGTGGCGCGCAAGATATTGACTCAGCCGTTGCTTATTTGGCGCAGTTTAAGGCTCCCAATGTAGCTTACGATCCAATTGCAGCAAACCTGCATTTGCCGCGTATTGTAACGCTGAAATAAGCATTATTTAGCAGTTAAGTGGTAAGGAAGCCGCACCCCATTGGGTGCGGCTTTTTTTATGGGCTTCAGTTGGCTACGACAATTGACACCACGGCAGGTTGCAATTGTTCGTATAACTCCTCAACAGACGGATAAGTGATTTTGGCTTTGCCGCCTTTGCCACGTTTAGGTCGGTTTTGGGTTTCTTTAGGCAACAATTCCCGTAGCGCTTCGGTGCGTAGGGCAAATGCCCCTTTGCCTAGCAAACTGTCCCGGTCGATGATGCCTTTTAGCGGTTCTTGTTTGCCTAACGTTATGCCGATTAATTGCCCGGAGGGGTCGAATACGGGGCTACCGCTGTTTTCCTCATTCAAGGCACTGCTTATTTGCATAAGACCGCCCACCCCAACATCGCTACGCACAACTACGCTGGGGGCCAGCAATGGATAACTGGCTTCCAATCCATCGGTAAGCGGATAACCGAAAACAAAGCAAAACTTCAATGGTTTTGGCGTTTGCAGTGTCAACTTGGGCAAGCTCCATGCTTTTGGATAGGGTTGCGGCAGGCGCAATAAGGCAAGGCCTTGGTCGGGCAATAGCTTCTCAACTTCGGCGGGCCGAATTTCACCCAAGCCATTGCGTACCCAAATAGCCTTGGATGGATTGGCAACTAAGCTGGCATAGGTGACCACATGCCGTCCTTGATCGATGACAAAGCCATTGCCTGACTTTATGTTGTTGGTTTGCAGAGGAAAGGCTTTAAAGTAAGGAGCAGGCCAGCGCGAGTTAGTGCTAGTGGTTGCCAGTGTGTGGAGCGATGTGTTGTTGTCGGTTGCTGTTGTGTCGGGCAAGTGCGCTAACCAGTCGCGCAAAGGTTTTGCGGGTTCTGGTTGCCCATCGGCCTCGTAAGCGGCAGCGGCTTTCTTGCGCCATGCCACCACGTCTAGCATATTGCCAACGGCCAATGCGGCCCGCGCCCGCAGACGATAAATGTCACCGTGTGGCGGGTTTTTGGCTATCCAAGCATCCAGTTGCTGAATGGCTTGCGGGGCAGCCATCCGGTCAATCAGAATTTCTACATAAGCGCCTAGCAAGGCCACATCATCAGGATGTTTTTTTAAAGCCTCGCTCAGTTTTGCCAAGGCAGGTGCGGTTTGGCCTTCGCGGTCATCCAAATAAGCCAGTAAGGCGGTAGTATCATTGACATCGGCATGTTCAGCGGCAACCAAATTGGCAAAGGCGATGGTTTTTTTAAACTCCCCCGCTTGTAAATAAGCCCGCACCATACCAATTTCTGCAGTGGCTGATTCCCCATAACCGGCAGCCTTTTCATAAAGCTCAGCGGCTTGTTGTGGCTGTCCGTTCGCTAGGGCGGTTTGTGCTTGAACAACCAAGTTTTGGATAGTGGTATCGGTTGGGTTTGGGTCGGCAATACTGTTTGTCGCTAAAAATAGCCCGATGGTTAAAGATAAAACAGGGCGATGCAACAGCTGATTTGATTTTTTCAGGGCAAAATAGGTCATACGCATATCCAAAGCATAATAAATCGTTAAAAATAACTAATTGATGTTACCGGATGATTTATTGCATTGCTGGGTATGGCTCTGTGGAGCAAGGTATCCTATCTAATAAGATAGATAGTGATTGTTTTCTATAGGTTTTCATAAAAATTTAAATCCAGCAATCCGGCGTTTAGCGGTTGCAATTGCCGGTAGCGCTGGTTGAACCAATCGTAATGCTGCCAAAACTCAGGATGGCTGCGACGAATGGCGTATTGGTCATAAAAACTTTGCGTGGTTACTGGGTTGTTTTTGGTTTGTGCTAATTGGTTAATAAATTGGCTAAGCTGGGCCTCTGGCACAACAAAAAATTGGTTCGGGTAACTGCCCAAAAAACCGGGTATAACGGTCAGCGTGTCTTGTGCCGGTTGCCGCTGCAACTTTTCTGCAAACACAAATGACACGTTGAGCAGTTTTTTGTTGCGTATCAAGGTATACACGCTGTCTTTCTGGCTGTCGGTCTGTGTTAGGCGCAATAATGAGATTTCTGGCAGGACATTCAGGGCTTCGCCGCGCAAATCGGCCAATTGCCGTATCAGGCTGTCGGTTTGTTGCCGTTGCGTGGGATTTTCCACCGGCGCACAGGCGACGGGATTACAGCGGTTGGCCAAATCGGTTGACTGCTTGGCTGGTGCCAGTTGTTGGTTGATTTTGTCAAATAACTCAAGGCTGATGTCCGTTGTCTGGTAAGGGATAGCAGGGTCTTGGTCAGTGCTGAACGTGGGCGCATGGAAGCCGTTGAATATCTTGAAATCAATGCCTTGATACCAGCTGTCGTAAACGGCGCTGCGGCTTTGGGCGGGTACAAACTTAAGGAAGTTGTTTTCCGCTTCCACGCGCAGCAAGTCCATATAAAGCCGTGTGGTGGCTTGGTGCGCGGCACTGCCGTAGATGTTAAAGCCCGCCACCATCAAATAATGGATGCGTTCAAACAGAGGATAGTCGATGATCCAAGCCGTTAACGGCGGTTTGCCCAATAAACCTTGGGCGACGCTGGCATTGTTATGGTGGCGGAATACTGTCAATAAGGCGTTGCCGTTTTGGCGGTCGCCATTCCAGATAAAATTGATGTCCACCGGTTGCTGCTTTAATAAGGTGTTAGAGACAAAAACGTCCTTATTATGTAAGTATTGCTGTTGCAAATCGCCTAGCTTTTGCCATTCCGCAAAGCCTATTGACTCGCCTTTAGAGGCAGGCAGGCGTAACAACTGGTCGTTTTCTGCCAAGAATTGGCTGATTTGCGGGTCAAACTCGCCTTGCGGCTTGATAAAGGCAATCCAGAAATGATCGCGGATGACCGTCAGGGCGCCATTGCCCATGGATACGGGCCCCTTTAAGAAGGCCGAAAAGAAGAATTGGGCATCGTCCAGCAAGAATTGGTAGCGGGCGGTGGCGGGTATCTCGGCAAAGGTTTTAAAGGGATTGGCAGCAGATTCTGGGTCGTAGCCGGGCAATTGCGTGACATTATAATCAGGCTTTAAAAATAGCCCGTCCAGCCGAGCCATTTTGTCATCACTCAGTTCATAAACAAAATGATCCTTATCGGTAATGGTCGTGGTGACGGGTTTTAAGCGGTAATAGAAGGCGGTGTTTGCAGGTGCATCAAAAGGGCGCAGGCTGGCAATTTCTTCAATAGCTTGCGGGCTTGGCGTTGTGGAACGCACCCATTGGTAAAATTGCGTGTCGGGCTGGCCTCTAAAATGCAATTTGCCGCTGTACAGGTGTTCGTAAAGATAACGGGCGGTCAATTGCTGTTTGCTTGAGGAAGCATTGAAAAAAGCTTCCCATTTTTTAATTTCTTCACTACCCCCTAGCAATGGCACTGTTTTGTCATCGTCTTTTGCACCGTCTTGTATCCAGTTCATTAAACGGGTCTGCTGGTCGTCACTTAACTGCGGCAGTCCATAAGGCATTCCCCAAAGCGGGTGGTTTTTTTGGAAGTCTTTAAACTCATCCAGGTTGGCGCATTGTTGCTGGTCATTGGTAGCTAAGGCGATGCTGTCCGGTAATTTATTGTTGTCGTTGGGCAATGGGTTAAGCCGTTTTAGGTTTAGTGACAGAGCCAATACCGAATTGTTAAGGTTTATTTCTGGAAACTGCGAATGCTCGTTTAGAACCGCAAAAAAACCATTTTTACGCCATTCAGCCAAGGTGTTTTGCTCATTGGACAGCCGTGCAGGCTCAATGGCGTTAAGCCGGTATTGGTTGTAAACCGGTTCTTTTGATAGGCCACGGCGGATGCTCTTGTAAGTATTGAGTTGCAGCTGGCAGGGTGCGTCTGTGCCCGCATGGCAAGCCACGCAACGGTTATCCAAAATAGGCTTAATGTCTTTGGTAAATGATATGTCGCCAGTTTTATGGGTAAAGTCAGGCAAAATCAACGTATGGACTCTAGGTTCGGGTTTGCCGGTCAGCTTGCCAGGTAGCAGCTTGTCCAAACCGTAAAAGTGAGCAGCAATCACCCCGCCACAAAGTATTAGCAGCAAGAAAAATAGAAATCCAAAGAATTTAGACATTATTATTGTAATTTTATTGTTAAACAGATTGATAAACTGATGTTAGGCAAAGGGCAAGCCGACCAGCAACCCGTATTGCTTTTGCCCGTCTGTCAAATGATAGTCTCCACCGACCGCCCCGTAGCGCTATGTTGCTTGCGCATTTGAGCCTTAGCTAGAATATGGCGGCGTGTCTGCGCGTCAGCCTGTGTCCAGCGAGTGATTTCGGCAATCGACCGGAAACAGCCCAAACAAATATTGTGGGAGTCAAGATTACACAGCTTGATGCAGGGCGACGCAATGGTCTCTTCTGATGCGATCATTAGTCCAATGGTCTGAAGGTGCTTAACTTTTCCATTAGCCCATTTTATATGGGCAGACAATATTGGCAAGAGGCTTTCATTATTTTACTGCCCATGTTATTTTGCCGCTAACAGGGCATCCAGTTTATGTTGCTGTTCGAGTGAGTAAAGCTCGTCAAAGCCGCCAATGTGCAAATCACCAATGAAAATTTGCGGCACTGTGCGGCGTTGCGATTTGCGTATCATTTCTTCCCGTAATTCGGGCGACGAGCTGACATTTATTTCCGTGTAAGGGGCTTCTTTTTTGCTCAACAGCCGCTTCGCCATGATGCAGTAAGGGCAAATGTTAGTTGTGTAAATGACTATCTTAGGCATGATACGGTAATGTTTGTTAATATTTACGCCCATTCTAACGATAAAAATGATGCCGTTCAATTTGTGCTTTATTTTCTAGGGCTTTAGTTTAACGCGCCAGTCTAGGCAATCTCAACATTTACCGGAACTACCATGAGCAGCATACCAGAACACCTGAAATACGCAGCCTCCCATGAATGGGTGGAGCTGCAAGATAATGCCACCGTTAAAGTAGGCATTACTGACCACGCCCAAGCCCAGCTAGGCGATTTGATGTATATTCAGCTACCCACACTAGGCCGCCACGTGCAGGCACAAGAGCAGTGCGCAGTGGTTGAATCAGTCAAGACCGCTTCGGATTTGTTCAGTCCCGTTAGCGGTGAAGTTGTCGCCATTAACGAAGCCATTTTAGATACATTGGAAGAAGTCAACGATGCCCCCTATGCCAGCTGGTTGTTTGTCATCAAAGCCGATGACTTGTCTGCCTTGGGAGGGCTGATGGACAGTGACGGTTATCGGGACATGATAGGCGAGTAATATTGCCCCGCCACACCCCAACTGATTTTTTAATTTTAGCAGTTTTCAAACTATGGCGAATCAACAGGCTAAGGGTCTAAAGCGTATTATCAATGCCTTTCATTTTTCTGCGGCAGGCTTTAAGGCCACTTGGCAAAACGAAGAGGCCTTTCGCCAAGAAGCCCTGCTGTTATTGGTGGGGGTCCCATTAGCTTTGTGGTTTGGGCATAGCCGAGTTGAACAGCTATTATTGATTGGTAGCTTAGTCTTGGTTTTGTTGGTTGAGCTACTAAATTCAGCCGTTGAGGCGGTGGTCGATAGGGTGGGGTTTGAACACCACGAATTGTCTGGTCGGGCCAAAGACATTGGTTCGGCAGCGGTGATGCTGTCTTTAGCTTGGGCAGCCTTCACTTGGGCGTCACTTTTATTTTAACTAGGATGGGATATTACCAGATGAGCAAACCATTAATTTGCGGTTCAATGGCTTATGACACTATTATGGTGTTTCATGACCAATTTAAAAACCATATTTTGCCGGAAAAAATTCATATCCTAAACGTATCTTTTTTGGTGCCGGTTATGCGCCGTGAATACGGTGGTTGTGCGGCCAATATTGCTTATAACCTCAATTTGTTGGGTGAAGAGCCGCTGATTATGGCGACGGTGGGGCATGATTTTGAGCCTTACAGCCAGTGGCTAAGCCAAAACCGCTTGTCCAGCCAATATATCCGCGTCATTGACGGACAGTATACCGGACAAGCTTTTATCACCACTGATGAAGCGGGCAACCAAATCACCGCTTTCCACCCTGGAGCAATGAGCTTTTCCCATCAGCAAGGCGTACCCACTGATGCGGACATTTGCCTAGGCATTGTATCGCCAGATGGCAAGGAAGGCATGATGTTACATGCCGGGCAGTTTGCCGAACTGGGTATTCCTTTTTTCTTTGATCCCGGACAAGGCTTGCCAATGTTTGATGGTCCGGAATTGCTGAAACTGATTGACCAAGCGACTTGGCTAACCGTGAATGACTATGAAGCGGCATTGATACAAGAGCGCACCGGTCTGTCGTTGGGGCAAATGGCGGAGCGTGTCGAGGCGGTGATTGTCACCTTGGGCGGCCAGGGTTCCAAAATTTACAGCGAAGGCCAATGCATTGATATTCCTGCTGCCAAACCCGCTCATATCAGCGATCCGACCGGTTGCGGCGATGCTTATAGGGCAGGCTTGCTGTTTGGCGTGATGAACGAACTGGACTGGGCGACCACCGGGCGCATTGCATCATTATTGGGGGCCATTAAAATTGAGCATCACGGCACCCAAAACCACACCTTCACCTTGGAAGCCTTCAAACAGCGTTTCCACGAGAACTTTGGTTATTCATTCTAAAGGCCACTCCCTATGCTCAAACACACACGGCAATTGCTCGATATTATGGCGCAATTGCGCCATCCACAAAGCGGCTGCCCTTGGGACATCAAGCAAGACTTCCATAGCCTGATGCCTTACCTGATAGAGGAAAGCTACGAAGTGGTCGATGCCATTGAACGCAATGATTTCGACGATTTACGGGCGGAATTGGGCGATGTGCTATTGCAGGTGGTGTTCCATAGCCAGATGGCTGATGAAAAAGGCTTGTTCAATTTTGAGCAGGTTGCCGAAAGCATCAGCGAGAAATTGGTGCGCCGCCATCCGCATGTCTTTGCTGATGCGGTGTTTAATAGCGACGAAGAGCGTCATCAGGCATGGGAGCAGTTCAAGGCGGATGAACGCCAGGCTAAAAGCGACACGCCTGAAAATATCAGTGTTTTGGCAGGCATTGCCAAAAGCCTGCCCGCTTTGATTGCCTGTGAAAAAACCATGGCGAGGGCGGCTTTGCATGGTTTTGATTGGAAAACCATCGGGCCGGTGTTTGATAAGGTGCAGGAAGAGCTTGATGAAGTCAAAGACGCTTGGCAATCGGGTGATCAAGCGCATATTCAGGAAGAATTGGGCGATTTGTTGCTGGTCACCGTTAATTTGGCACGGCATTTAAACGTTAATCCAGAATTGGCCTTAAAAGAAGCTACCCAAAAATTTTCCAGACGCTTCAATTATATTGAGCAACAAGTGGCAACGGCTGGCAAAGCACTGACTGATTGTGAATTGGCTGAGCTGGATGCGCTCTGGAACGAAGCCAAAATACAGCTAAAGCAGGCGCAAGTTTAGCCGCGCTTGCTCCAGCATTTGGCAAATCTGCTCGAGCGCACCACGGTTATGCTGCAAAAACTGTCGGCCCTGTTCAACCATTAGCTTGCGTTGGAGCGGGTTGGCATACAGATCGGTTATGGCGGCGGCCAGCTCCTCAGGCCCTTGGCATTGGATGGCTGCCTCCGCTTGCAAAATCCCTTTGGTAATGTCTTTAAAATTGTCCATAAACGGGCCAAACAACACCGGCACACCTATAGCAGCGGGTTCTAAAATATTATGCCCGCCTTTAGGCACTAGGCTACCGCCTACAAAAGCCACATCACACGCAGCATAAAGCATTTTCAGTTCGCCCATGGTATCCACCAAATAAACATCAGTAACCGCCGTGCAGGTGGTGTTGCTGGTGCGCAAAACGGTGTTTAGCCCTAGTTGCAGTGCGATTTTGTTTACTGTACCAAACCGTTCGGGATGGCGCGGCACCAGCACCATCAGCAGTTCGGGTATATGCGCCTTAAGTGCCGGGTATGTTTTTAACAAAACCAGCTCTTCATCGGCATGGGTGCTGGCGCATAGCCATACAAAACGGTCAGTGAACAGTTGTGACTTTAATTGTTGCCCTTGTGCCACGAGTTCCGACGGAATGCTCAAGTCAAATTTTATATTACCGGTTGTTTGTACCCGTTCAGCAGGCACGCCTATACTGACATAGCGTTTGGCATCGTCATCGGATTGTGCGGCAATGCCGCTGATAGGCAGCAGCGCTGGTTTGATCAATGCCGATAATTTTTGATAGCCACGGGCGGATTTTTCTGACAGGCGGGCATTAATGATGTATAGGGGTACATGGTGGCGGGCGCTGGCATGGAACAGGTTGGGCCAAATTTCAGTTTCGACAATCACCGCCAATTGTGGCTTAAAATGCCGGATAAAACGTTGTACGGCATCTGGCGTATCGAAAGGCAGGTAAACGTGTGCCACTGTGTTGCCTAGCACGGCTTGGATACGGGCCGAACCGGTCGGGGTGGTGCAGGTGATGAGCAAAGACAGGTCGGGGATGCGGGTCTGTAAGTGCCGGACAAGGGGGAACAGAGCCTCGGCCTCGCCGACTGACACGGCATGAAACCAAATGGCAGTGGTTGTGGCGGTGCCTGGGGGATACCAAGCCAGACGTTCTTGCCAGCGTTGCCGGTAAGCCGGTGAGCTGATGCCGCGCCATTGCAAGCGTAGCAGCATGAGTGGTAGCAGCAGATACATCAGGGCTGAATAAAACCAAGCCATTTAAGTCAGCCTAGGGTGTTGGTTCAAGCCTATGTTTGCATGAGTACCAGCCACTTTGATGGTGGTTGCCATCAGAATGTGGCTGGTACTAGAGTTGCTTAAGCTTCCGCTATGATTTTGATGCTTATGGTAGCCACTACATCGGTGTGCAGGGCTATATCTATGTCAAAATCACCCAAATGGCGAATGGCACCATGTGGCAAACGTATTTCGTGTTTTTCAACGGCAACGCCAGCAGCGGTGATGGCGTCGGCAATGTTGTGTGTGCCAATTGAACCAAACAGACGGCCTTCGTCACCGGCTTTGTGGGCAATGGCAACGGTTAACTTTCCTAGTGCTTCGGCACGGGCTTTGGCGGCATCCAAACGCTCCTGTGCGGCTTTTTCAAGTTCAGCCCGGCGCACTTCAAATTCAGCCACTTTAGTCGCTGTTGCAGGCACAGCTTTACCTTGTGGGATCAAAAAATTTCTGCCGTAACCGGATTTAATATTGACTTTGTCGCCTAGGCTACCTAGGTTTGCAATTTTTTCGAGAAGGATGACTTCCATTTTTAATACCTCTAAAATTCGGATATGATCCGATTAATGTCGCCAGTCGGCGTTAAATTGTGGGTTTTTTAGTGCGTAAGTTTAGCCATGCATCTGCCAGGCCAATCAATGCCACCAGCACTGCTGTGTAAGGCACCAAGAACATGGTCAAGTAAAACATGGGTATGGTGAAAGCGGAAAGCTTGCGGCCCGCAAACCAGCCGTGTACCACTGCCGAGCCGATAAAGGTGTATAGCACCAATAACAGGATGGAGCTGTTGCGTAAAATTTCGGAAAAAACACCCGAACTCAACCAAGCAACAGCAGTCACTGCCAGTGTGCCAATAGCCAAACGCGGCTGTGTGCTTAAGGATAAAAATTCTTGCCCGAAGCCACCGGGGTTGTATAGGTTGGCTTGCCACCAGCGCCCTAAAAACAAACCAAACAGCAAGCTGAAAACAGACCCTGCAGCCACCATGCCAGTCATGTAATGGGACATTAAGCCAATATTATTCTGCACTTGCAACAACTGGTCTGGCTGCAAGGGGCTGTTGGCTGCCGCCATATTCAGCATTTGTGTCAAGATGGCAACCCATGCGTTGGCAAGATCACTAACGAACAGGTAAGCACCGACTACGCCTAGCAAGCCCATCATAACCGCTATTTCCACGGCTAAGGACAAATGTCGGCCTTCCCGCAGCACAATGGAAATCAACCAGATGGGCAGCCATAATAGGGCGACATACAGCAGGGCAAATTGGAAGTTGCCCAACAGGAAAAACCCTAAGGCTGCCGATGCCAATGCCGAGCAGCCCAGCACATACAAGCCTTCGACCGCACCGCGCCGCAGTGTCACCAAAGCCACCGTGGCGGAACTTACAATGCTTATCGGCGTGATGATGAGCGACAACAGAGCCAAAGAAGAGGCCACAAGCATCGCTTGCAGCCTGCCTTTCATAATGTATGCCGCTAAAAAGTTCATGCCCGCCCCATGTTATGCTTAGTGATGCTTATTTGTGTGAGTCGCAGAATGGCAGCAGCGCGATAAATCGGGCGCGTTTGATAGCCACACACAGTGCGCGTTGGTTTTTTGCACTGGTGCCAGTGATGCGGCTAGGCACAATTTTACCGGTCTCAGTAATATAGTCGTTCAGCAAATCAAGGTCTTTATAGTCAATTTGGCTAGCAGATTCGCTGCCAACAAGGCTAATTTTTTTGCGTTTTATGTTACGTGCCATAATGTTTTTAAAATCCTATAAGTCGAAGGTTATTCAGGAATAATTTCGTTGGCTTCAAGTTCTGCTTCAAGGTTGTCCAAGTCGTCGCTGGCATCATCCGCTGCTTCTGCTGCTGCAGCCAATGCTTCTTTAGCGGCAGCGTCTTTGGCTCTGGATTCAGCAATCTTATTCTCTTCGGCAGTTGCGGTAGCAATGGCGGACACTTCGGTGATAGGTTGTTTTTGCAGCAAGGTCATGCTGCGCAAAATGGCATCGTTAAAACGGAATCCGGTTTCCAGCTCATCTAAAGTGGCTTGGTCGCATTCAATGTTCATCAGCACATAATGTGCTTTATGAAGCTTTTTGATGGGGTAGGCCAAATGTCTTCTGCCCCAGTCTTCTAGGCGGTGAATTTTGCCATTGGCGCCTTCGATACTGGATTTGTAACGTTCGATCATGCCTGGAACCTGGACGCTTTGGTCAGGATGGACTAAAAAGACGATTTCGTAATGCCGCATTATTTTTCCTTACGGGTTAAGCCTTCCCATGGGCAATGCTTGATTGCGGAGGGTAAAGCAAGGATTGTTTATAGAACCGCATATTATAATGATTTTATTGTGCCTTGAAAAGAACTATAAAAGCCGATACGGCCCAAAATGGATTGGACGGGCTTCACACTTGCCAGCGACCGGAACGGACGGCCCACCATTTGCCCATTGCCTTAAGTAGGGTTGATGCATTGACCACCCACCAAACCGCAGCAGCCCCATAGCCCAAATACACGGCAAACAGCCAGCCGAAAGGGACGCGCAAGGCGTTCAGGGGTGCTGACCAATAAAAAATAGTGGACGTTTTGCCTGCACCGCTCAGCACGCCTTCGGCCAGTGTTTCATAAGCCATGAACAATTGCGAAAACGCCAATATTTGTGCGTAACGCACGGCTTCGCGCAATACCAAAGGATCGCTGGTAAAGAACCCGCATAGCCAAGGGGCGGCAAAATAGAAAATGCATGCCACCAGTACACCGATGACGGTCAAGATTTTAAAACCCAGCCTTATCGCCGCGTGGGCTTGGCGGATATTGCCTGCACCCAAGCTGCGCCCGACAATACTGGCGATGCCCATGGAAAAGCCCCAAAACACCGGCCAAGTGAAGCCTTCCAGTGCCGAAAAGCCAATGCCCAGTGCGGCGTTGACGGGCGCGCCCAGCGGCGAGATGACCCAATGCAGCAGTGCGGCGTAGACCAAGGCAAACATCAGCGTGCCCCAGCACATAGGCAGGCCAATTTTGGCGATCTGCCAAGCGAGCCGATCAAACGACAAATGCTTAAGGCGGAAAGGCGTTTTCTTGCCCAGCACGATCAGTCCGATAAGCAGGGCTACCGTTTGGCTTAAGCCAGTCGCCATTGCCGATCCACCAATGCCATAGCCCAGCTGATAAATGCACACGGGGTTCAGCAAGATATTCAAAAGGGTGGCGATGGTTTGCAGTAGCAGTACGGTGCGTGTTTGTCCATAGGCGATAAACACGGCGTTAATGGTCGGCATAATGGCTTGCGCCAGACAAAACTGGGCATGCCAGCGCAAATACTCAGCCGCTTGTGCGGCAACCGGGACGGCAAGCCCAAGTAGCTTGGAGAGGTCAGATGAATAAAGGGCGCTAAGTGTCAGCACTGCGCCGCCTATCAGTAATGTTGCCAGTAGGGCATTGCCTATTAGGCGTTGCTGTTGCCGATTGTTTTCAGCCCCGATAGCCCGTGCCAACAACGACAATGTGCCTGCTGAAACTATCGAATACACCGCATAATAAGCAATCAGGATAAAGGTGCAGGAGGCGATGGCGGCTTGCGCGTCCACCCCCAGCCATTGCACCGCCTGTTGGTCAATGACCCGATAAGCATTATCCAGTGTGGCGGACAGGGCAATGGGCAGGGTAAGGGCAATGAGTTGTTTTATGCTGAGAGTCATGGCGTCATGATGGGGCGCAAGTGGGGGAAAATACAGGGCGTATGCCTACACTAAACAGTGCCGCAAGCAATTAGTCAAACTTGCCGTTATCTTTAATGTCGGCATGGCGCCTGAGCAGCACTGGCAGCCCTATTGTTTGTGACTTAATATCATGGTTTTAGGCTTTTTTTGCTGCCAGTAGCCAGCGCAATTAGGCGAGCAGCGCACTAGGTAAGTCCCAGTATACAAGCCAAGCGAATTTTATAACTTTAAAAATACTTCATCAAAGATGTGTCCAGCCAAAAAATTTGAGCTGATTTTTTTCGGTGTCTGTTGGATAATAGGGAGTTAAATTATAAGAATAAGTTAAGGTGTATAAATACTACTATGGAGAAACCGCATAGCTTCACGCGTGAAGAACTATTAATGTCCGGCAGGGGCGAATTGTATGGGCCTCTGAACGCACAACTGCCTCTGCCTAACATGCTCATGATGGATCGCATTACGTTAATTACCGATCAAGGCGGATTGTACGGAAAAGGTGAAATTGTGGCCGAATTGGATATTCAGCCGGACTTGTGGTTTTTCGCTTGCCACTTCCAAGGTGATCCAGTCATGCCAGGTTGCTTGGGTCTTGATGCCATGTGGCAATTGGTTGGCTTTTTCTTATGCTGGATGGGCGGGCCGGGCAAAGGCCGGGCTTTGGGAGTCGGGGAGGTGAAGTTTACCGGACAGGTGCTGCCTACCGCCAAAAAAGTCATCTACCGGGTACACCTAAAACGCCTTATCATGCGTAAGCTGGTTATGGGCATTGCCGATGCCACCATGGAGGTTGACGGCAAAGTTATTTATGAAGCGACCGATTTACGGGTTGGCTTGTTCACGTCTACGCAAAATTTTTAGGGTGGGGTATGAAAAGGGTCGTGGTTACTGGGCTGGGCATTGTCTCCAGCATAGGCAATAACCGTGCGGAAGTGCTCGACTCCCTCCGTGCGGGTCGTTCTGGCATAGTGTTTGCCGATATTTATCAGGAAATGGGCTTCCGCAGTCATGTGCATGGTGCAATCAGCATTGATTTAGATACCTTTATCGACCGTAAAATCAAGCGGTTTATGGGCGATGGCGCGGCCTTCAATTATATTGCCATGCAACAGGCCATTGCCGACGCTGGGTTGGAAGACGCCGAAGTGTCCCATGTCCGGACGGGACTGGTGATGGGGTCGGGCGGGCCATCAACCTCTAACTTGGTTGAGGCTGCCGACATTATGCGCGACAAGGGCATTAAGCAGGTTGGCCCCTACCGTGTGCCACGCACCATGTCCAGCACCAACACCGCATGTTTGGCTACGCCGTACAAAATCAAAGGGGTCAATTACTCCATCAGCTCCGCTTGCGCCACCAGCGCGCACTGTATAGGCCATGCCATGGAGCTGATCCAAATGGGCAAGCAAGATGTTGTGTTTGCAGGCGGCGGCGAGGAATTGCACTGGACAATGTCGGTATTGTTCGACGCAATGGGAGCGTTGTCATCAAAATATAATGATACACCCAGCACCGCATCTCGGCCTTACGATGAAACTCGCGACGGTTTTGTCATCTCAGGCGGCGGCGGGGTATTGGTGATAGAAGAACTGGAACATGCCAAAGCCCGTGGCGCGAAAATTTATGCCGAACTGGTTGGCTACGGCGCCACTTCTGACGGTTATGATATGGTGCAGCCCTCTGGCGAAGGCGCGGTGCGCTGTATGCAACAGGCAATGGCGACGGTTGAGGGTAAAATTGACTATATCAATGCCCACGGCACCAGCACACCCGTGGGCGACACCAAGGAACTGGAAGCTCTGCGCCAAGTATTTGCCGATACGGAGTTGCCCAAAATCAGTTCCACCAAATCCCTGACCGGCCATGCTTTGGGGGCCGCCGGTGTCAATGAAGCGATTTATTCATTGTTGATGATGGAGCATAATTTCCTGAGTGCCTCCGCCAATATCAGCCAGCTTGATCCAGCCGCTGTGGGGATGCCGATTGTCCGGGAACTGCAAGAAAATGTGACACTGAATACTATTATGTCCAACAGTTTTGGCTTTGGCGGCACTAATGCCACCCTGATTTTCCAACGCTATCAGGATTGAAGCTTTGCACGGGTGGCGGCTAAGGCCGCTGCCCGCCTTTAAACCGTTTACTTTATCCCTTTTCTGACCATGTCAGACCCGAACCAAAAATCCCGTACCCAGTTCAATAAGTTGCAAAAACGTTTGCGTCATTATGTCGGCGATGCCATTGCCGATTACAATATGATTGAAGAAGGCGATAAAGTCATGGTTTGCCTGTCTGGTGGCAAGGACTCTTACACCCTGCTGGATGTTTTGTGGAATCTGCAAAAGACCGCCCCTGTCAACTTCGAGCTGGTTGCGGTTAATCTTGACCAAAAACAACCGGGATTCCCCGAACAGGTCTTGCCGGATTATTTGTCCGCAATGGGTGTGCCATACCATATCATCGAAAAAGATACCTACAGCGTGGTCAAACGCGTCATCCCGGAAGGCCAAACCACTTGTGGCCTGTGTTCACGGTTGCGGCGCGGCACCTTATACGGCTACGCCGAAGCCAATGGCATCACCAAAATTGCCTTGGGCCATCACCGTGATGATATCCTTGAAACTTTTTTCCTCAATATCTTTTATGGCGGCAAGCTTAAAGCAATGCCACCTAAGTTATTGAGCGACGACAAGCGCAATATTGTCATCAGGCCACTGGCCTATTGCCGCGAAAAAGACATCGAACGCTTTGCCGCGTTTAAAAAATTCCCCATCATCCCTTGTAATTTGTGCGGCTCACAAGAAAACTTGCAGCGCAAGGCCATGAAGGTGATGCTTAAAACGTGGGACAAACAATTTCCCGGTCGGCTGGAAACCATTTTCACCAGCTTGCAGAACGTTGCCCCGTCACAATTGGCAGACCGGCAATTGTTTGATTTTATAGGCTTGCAGCAAAGCTTGTTGGTTGGGCATGAGCCAGCCTTAGTTGGCAACGAGGGCTTGGCGGTACTCGAGCGGTAGCCAGTGTCAGGGCTAGATAAGTTCTTTAGCTAAATTGTCCGGCGCGCCTATCAGCTGCCATTTTTCTTGCCGCGATAACTTCTTGATGGCCGCCTCGCGTTGCCCCGCAGAACGGCGATCATGGTTTTTCTCAACATAAACCAGTTGCTTGGGCTGCCTGCCACGAAAATACTTGGCGCCTTTTTGTTCGGCATGTTGCCGGTAGCGTCTGGACAGGTCAGTGGTAATCCCTGTATAAAGTGAGCCGTCTGAACAAAGAATCACATAAACATACCAATCCATCAGCAAGGCTCATTATTATGACAGGTAAAGTGACCGAAAAACCAATGCTAGGTTGGCGGGAATGGGTCAGCTTGCCTGCCCTGAACATCAGCCCTATCAAAGCGAAAATAGATACCGGCGCCCGCTCATCGGCATTACATGCTTTCAGCATAGAAAAGTACCAAAAAAGCGGCGAGCTTTGGGTGATGTTTGCCCTACACCCGTTGCAAACACGCGAAGATATTGTTGTAGAGTGTCACGCTCCTGTTAAGGACAGGCGCATGGTGTCGGATTCGGGCGGGCACAAACAACGCCGTTATGTCATTGAAACGCCTTTATTGATTGGACAAACCCTAATAATGGCGGAAATGACCTTGACTAACCGCGATAGTATGCGTTTCCGTATGTTACTGGGCAGGACAGCCATGAACGGCAATTTTATCATAGACCCTGCTGCATCGTATTTGCAAGGCGACCGTGCCGAATAAATCTGCCTAATACAAATAGGCAATCAGGCAGTTTACAAATGACTCCCGCTGGGTCGATTGCTTTAATTTTGTGCAATAATAAATGGCATTTGCACCAATTCGAGGTCATCTGTCGGGCCTCGCTTCGCTTTTGCCCCCAACAATCCCGCCATTTTATTATCCGGCAAGAGGCTATTGTCATGATTTTAAAAATGGCATGGATTATGCTTTAAATTTCCTATGGCTATTTGGCAGCATATCATCAGGACGCTGCGTAGCATGACGGAATTTAATGGATAAGGATTAATTCAAGGACAGTTGATGCGCCGACCCTATCGGAGCTCATTGCTTAACCCGTTGCAGCTTTGCCCCTCTATAAGCTGCCGCCTTTCCTCAGCACTCTAACCCATTGTCCTAAATTCTATGACACCTAAATTTATACCGCTAAAAGATCATGATACGCCCATCAAAGTATTGTTCACAGGTTATTTGTGCACTGTGGGTATCGGTTATCTGTTTGCTTTGATCCAAATATTGTTTACCCACGGCATGGCAGATGGCAAATTTGGCCTTTCCATTGATGATATTGTTTACAGCTATTATGGCAACCGTTCCGGCACTGTGCTGGAAAATCAACTGAACGGCGCGATGAAAGCCAACGCGCCTGATAAGGAACGTTTCGCCATGATTGAGTGGGTCAGGAATGGTGCGGACGAAGATGAATATAAAGAAACCGGTATCGAAAAAATTGTCGAAACGCGTTGCGTGATGTGTCATAACGAAACCGCTTCTGGCATCCCTAATTTTAAGGACTTCAAAACCTTAAAGACTTACACCAAAGAAGATGGTGGGGCCACTTTTGCCTCCCTCACGCGCGTCTCGCATATCCACTTGTTTGGCATCAGCTTTATCTTTATGTTTGTAGGGCTTATTTTTAGTTTTGCCGAAACGCCAACGACCCAATACAAATGTATTGCCATTGGTATGCCTTATGCATTTCTTATTGCCGATATATTGTCGTGGTGGTTGACCAAAATTGACCCGATGTTTGCTTGGCTGGTCATGTTCGCCGGTATGGGCATGGCAGTATCCTTTGTCTTTATGTGGGCGACATCCATTTTGGAAATGTGGTTTTATCGGCCGGTTTTCATCAATGGCTTAGGTTCCAAATATTTGCAATGGCGCGATAGTCAAGAGGTGTCAATCCCTGACCGTATCTGGGTAGTGATTAAGACGCTTGCTGGGCAAATAAAACCGCTGGTCGCCTTGACACGGGAAATGTGGCTGATACATATTACCCCTATTATAAATAAGGTTCTGAAAAAGTAATTGGTAATTGCATATTGCCAATACTTGACGCAATACAGCTGCTGGGTGTTATGCGAAAAATTGGGCATAGATAAGTGTGTGGCAGGCTGTCAGTGGAATACGGTATTTCTGTGTACCCTAGCTTGAGTATGGCAACCTGTTGCATGTGTGTGCCGATCTCGGTTTTTAATTGGCAGCTAGGTGATGCCGCCATAAACCAAGGCTTAACTAGTGTTTAGCTGCGAAGGCTTACGAGGGATTAAAAGATTTTTCGGCAGGGTTCGCACCAACCATACAATCGCTGTATGCTGGCTAAAGCATTAAAGTAATTAATGTTTATTAATTGCTGTTTACATAAATAATAATTTGATGTAGACAAGATAAAGTTGTATTCTATAGACGCTGGCAAAATGCTAATTGCATCTGGCATTTTGCTAGTTTAAATGGGTGATAACTGCGTCTTACTTTGAAAAAGCATGATTTTAAAATAACATTTTAGTTGTTTTGTAAATGGCTAATGGCTAATGGCCATGCTATTTTTCAGTAAGATGGGAAAATATGATATGTGCCATATCTTATGGATGCTATGACATATCCCCTCAATTAGCTTTAATTTATAATGGTAGGATTTATTATGAAAAAAATATTATTAAAGGCCGCGTTAGTCGGTCTGACAGCTTTATTGTTACCTGCTTTGGGTAACACCAGTCCGCATTTATTGTTGCGCGATCAGGCGGCAAGTGAAACCACCGACTTGGTCTATCCGGGCAATAAGGCGCCAGTTATGATAGGTAATGTTTCTGTATATTATATTTATTGGACACCCAAAAAGCTTCAAGACGGGACTCTGTTACCTTCGTCAACTGTTAGTTATGAGGTTTTTATGAGTCACTTTATAACTGACTTTTTGACAGGAAATGGTTTGTCGGCTATAGCCTCCCAATATTATCAGAATGTAAAAGGAAGAAATGCCTATGTCTCTAATAAGTTATTTCTTAGTGGGTCGCATGCTGACTTGACAACATATCCTGTTTCGGGATGCCCGGAGTCGACCCTATCAACTGTTAATTGTGTGGAAGATTCTGATATTCAAACAGAAATTAAAAAAGTTATTAAGGTGAAAAAATGGTCTACAACCAATAGCATATTTGTAGTCTATACGCCTAGTGGTGAAGATGTTTGCGATAACAACGGCAATTGCACATCGACAGGCAACTCGTTCTGCGGCTATCATAACTTTATTCCTGCATCGGGAAGCACCCCTGCACTTGTTTATGGTGTAATCCCTTTTACCGGTGCTAACGGTTGTGGCACAGGCATTTATCCTCAAAACAAACCCGATTACGAAGCCGCTGCAAATACCACCACCGCTGAAATATTCGGTATGTTGACCAACCCAATGCTTAATGCTTGGCTCACTCCAGATGGACGTGAAATTGGCGACTTGTGTCAAGGTGTGGATATCCCAGAAGATGCCACTTGGGCCAAAGGCAAGGCAAACCATCAGTGGAATGGACACTTCTATTACATCCAACCCTTATACGACAACCATTTGCAGGCCTGTACTAATACTGGCTACTAATTAGGGTAGCTGTTGACAAAAGGGTATTTACATTAATTTTTACTGGTAGGTTCACCATGAAAAAAAATTTATTACAGGCCGTAACAATCGGCTTAACAAGCTTAATATTAAGTGTTCAGGCCACAGCTGGGGGCAATAATGACCTGGTCTATCATGGCCCTCTTACACCTGTAGAGCGCAGCAGCACTACTACTAACCTGATAAGTATATACGCAATTTATTGGTTGCCAACCAGCCTTCAGGATAATACGCCAGTAAGTGGATCAAGCAACTATGTGAGGTTTCACCACCAGTTTTTGGTCGATATTGGCGGTGCAAACGGGTTGTCATCGATAGCTAATCAGTACTATAGCGTGGATGCTAAAAAAATTAAAAACTATGCCAACGCCAGATTATTGTATACTGATGAAATCGTTGACACGAGTCCCTATCCAACTACCGGTTGCCCTGAATCTATGCTGTCCAGCACCAATTGCTTAGAAGATTCTGACATCCAAGCTAAAATAGTTGAAATAGTAGATGAGCACAAATGGATGGTCAATAGCCACACAGTGTTTTTGGTATACACTGCCAAGGGCGAAGATGTATGTGATGGCAATGGTAATTGCACAACGACTGGTACTCAGTTCTGCGGCTATCATAGTGCTATACTCCACCCACAAGCTAGATCATTTCTTGCCTATGCCAGTTTGCCCTATACTGGGGCAAATGGTGTTGGCAATTGTGGTACTGGCTCTTATCCGCAAAATTATCCCGATGCCGAAGCGGTTGCTAATACTGCTGTCAGCCAAATATTCGCGACAATCACCAATCCATTGCACAATGGTTGGTATACCAAAAATGGTCAAGAAATTGGTGATATTTGTAAAGGCGTAACGGCCAGCACCGGCAATACTTGGGCTAATGGCACGGCAAACCATCAGTGGAACGGACATTTCTACTCAATCCAACCACTTTACGACAATCATTTACATGCTTGTGTGGATTCAGGATCCTAATCGGTATTATTTAGGGTTGGCAGTATCATCATTCTGCTAATCTAAAAGCCAACAAAGCCCGACTTTGGTTGACCAATGTCGGGCTTTTTTTGGGCAGGGCAGTTTGGAGATAAAGTCGATAAATGCTTAGGCTTGGCTAGTCAAATAATCCTCATAACTGCCATTAAAATCGACGACCCCGTGCGGTGTCAGTTCAATAATCCGTGTCGCTAAAGAAGACACAAATTCACGGTCATGGCTGACAAAAATTAACGTGCCCGGATAGTTTTCCAATGCCGAGTTCAAGGCTTCAATAGACTCCATGTCCAAATGGTTGGTAGGCTCGTCCATCACCATAATATTGTTTTTCTGCAGTATCAGTTTTCCAAACAATAATCGGCCTTTTTCACCACCGGACAGCACTTGCACCGACTTGTTGATGTCGTCATGCGAAAACAGCATCCGCCCCAATGTACCGCGTATGGCTTGGTCATCGTCACTGTCTTTGCGCCATTGCCCTATCCACTCAATCAGGCTGATATTTTCGGCAAAGTCTTCGGCATGGTCTTGGGCAAAGTAACCCACTTCGGAATTTTCCGCCCATTTGACCTCGCCGGTGTCAGGGGTCAATTCACCCACCAAGGTTTTTAGTAAGGTTGACTTACCAATACCATTAGGGCCAATCACCGCCACCCGCTCGCCTGCCGCCACCATAAGCTTAAGATTTTTGAACAGCGGGTCGCCGCCATAACCTTTGCTGACATTTTCCACCTCCAATGCCAAACGGTGCAGTTTTTTGGTTTGGTCAAAGCGGATAAAAGGGCTGACCCTACTGGACGGCTTGACTTCATCCAATTTAATCTTTTCTAACTGTTTGGCGCGTGAAGTGGCTTGTCTTGCTTTAGATGCGTTTGCCGAAAAACGGCTGACAAACGTCTGCAATTCTGCCATTTGGGCTTTTTTCTTGGCATTTCCGGACAGTAGGCGTTCACGCACTTCAGTCACGGCAATCATATAATCATCGTAATTGCCGGGGTAAACACGCAACTCGCCGTAATCCATATCGGCCATGTGGGTGCAGACACTGTTCAAAAAATGCCGGTCATGTGAAATGATAATCATAGTGCAATTGCGCTCGTTCAGTACATCTTCCAGCCAGCGTATGGTGTTGATGTCCAAGTTGTTGGTCGGCTCATCCAGCAACATGATGTCGGGATTGGCAAACAACGCTTGGGCCAACAGCACCCGCAACTTCCAGCCCGGGGCAACCGCGCTCATCAGGCCAAAATGCTGTTCTAGTGGGATGTCCAGCCCCAATAAAATCTCACCGGCACGAGATTCTGCCGTATAGCCATCCATTTCGGCAAATTCTACTTCTAAATCAGCAACCTTCATGCCATCATCTTCGGACATATCGGGCAGGGCGTAGATACGGTCACGCTCTTGTTTGACCAGCCAAAGTTCTTTATGGCCCATAATAACGGTATCAATAACCGTACAGTCTTCATAGGCGAACTGGTCTTGGCGCAGTGTGCCCAAGCGTTCATTGGGTGACAAGCTGACATTGCCTGCCGTGGGTTCCAAATCGCCGCTGAGGATTTTCATAAAGGTGGATTTGCCGCAGCCGTTCGCACCAATCAGGCCGTAGCGGTTGCAGTCTCCAAATTTAACGGAAATGTTTTCAAATAGAGGCTTTGCCCCAAATTGCATGGTAATGTTGGCTGTAGAAATCAAGCAGGTTATCCGTTAGGTAGTCAATTAAATGGAAAATGGGATGATGTGCTGTTATAGCAGAAGGCGGTCATCGACCGCGATAAAACGAGTGGCGGCAGTGATTAAAGAAGGGGCGGTTAAGCTGGTGACACCGTAGACTTCGGTCTGGGTATGATAGTGCTGTTGGGTCTTGTCCAACAGCAAGTCAAAATCACCATCACCGGATACCAGCACAACCACATCCGCTTGCGCGGCATAGTCCAGCACATCCAGCGTGATGCCCACATCCCAGTCACCTTTGGCTGAGCCATCGCAGCGTTGTATATAAGGCTTAAGCTTTACCGTAAAGCCCAGTTGCCGCAATATCTGCTGGAAGGCTTGTTGCTTAGGGTCGCCTTTGTCAATGGCGTAGGCAAAAGCGACCAATACTTGCCGGTCGGTGGTGGCTTCTGCCCAAAACGCACGGTAATTGAAGTGGCGTTGGTAACATTGCTTGGTAGTGTAGTAAATGTTTTGCACATCAACAAAAATGGCAACCTTTTGCACGCCGGTCAGCTAAGGAAGGAACAGCAATAATCGCAAAAGCTACTGACTTTAACGCTAAATTGCGCGTTACCCTGCACCGGAAACGATGCACCGCCGCTTATGCTTTGCCAAGCTTCGTCGCCCGGCAACAATACTTGCAATTCGCCAGACAGGATTTCCATCAATTCAGGGGCGGCAGTGTTAAAGGTGTATTCGCCGGGCAACATAAAGCCTAATGTTTTCAGCGAGCCATCGGCAAAACGCAGGGTGCGGCTGTTAACTTTGCCATCGAAATAAACATTGGCTTTTTTAACAACAGAAACATCGGTAAATTCTGACACAACTCGTTCTCACAACTAGGGGGAAGGTTAAAAATAGACAGCATTATTAGGCAATCATAACAGATTGTAAGGCTTTTGGCGGCATTTTCCGGCAGTGATCAGTCTGGTCGGTTGCTTGCTTCACGTTGGTAATAAAACGCTTTTACAAAATCAGCCAATGCTTGTTGTTCAATGGCTTCACGCATGCCTTGCATCAGGCTAAGGTAATAATAAAGGTTATGGATGGTGTTAAGCCTTGAGCCGAGCATCTCTTGGCATTTGTCCAAATGCCGTAAATAAGCGCGTGAGTAATTTTGGCAGGTATAACAGCCGCATTGTTCATCAAGCGGTCGGTTGTCAAATTCATATTGGCTATTGCGGATTTTAATCACCCCGAAACGGGTGAACAAATGCCCGTTGCGGGCATTGCGGGTGGGCATTACACAATCAAACATATCAATGCCGCGCTGCACTGCCTCCACCAAGTCTTCCGGTGTGCCCACACCCATCAGGTAACGGGGCTTGTCAACCGGCAGCTTAGGATGCAGTGCGTCCAGCGTAGCCATCATCTCATCTTTGGGTTCACCCACCGACAAGCCGCCTATTGCATAGCCATCAAAACCAATGCCCACCAAGCCCTCAATGGATTCTTGGCGTAAATGCGCGTACATGCCGCCTTGGACAATACCAAATAACGCGTTGGGATTGTCGCCATGAGCCTGTTTACTGCGCTGTGCCCAGCGCAACGACAAACGCATCGACTCTGCGGCTTCGTCAACAGTGGCGGGATAAGGTGTGCATTCGTCAAAAATCATGACAATATCAGAGCCTAATGCGCGCTGCACTTGCATGGATTCTTCCGGCCCCATAAAAATCTTGCTGCCGTTAATGGGTGATTGGAAGGTCACGCCTTGTTCGGTGATTTTACGCAAAGCCCCTAAGCTGAACACTTGAAAACCGCCGGAGTCGGTCAAAATGGGTTTTTGCCAATGCATAAAGTCATGCAAATCACCATGCGCGTTAATGACTGCTGTGGTGGGGCGTAGCATCAGATGGAAGGTGTTGCCCAAGATAATTTGTGCCCCTAGACCTATCAAGTCTTCAGGCGTTAAGGATTTCACAGCCCCATAAGTGCCCACGGGCATAAAAATGGGGGTCTCCACCACGCCACGGGCAAAGCGCAGTTGCCCGCGTCGGGCGTATCCATCGGTGTTTTTTAGGGTAAATTCCATGTAAGGTAAAGGCTTGCTGTTAACCAAATGGCAGCATTTTAGCATTGCTAGTGGTCGCCCCTGCATATAATTAATCATGGGTAGGGGTGGTGGTTAAATTGTAACTGTTTTTAGGCTGCTAGCGGACACTTAAGCCAACTAATGCACATCCTTTAAGGGCTTGCAGCCGTAATGCGCAGTTACGGTTTAGCCGCTACCCAAAAAATCTGATTTTTTGTGCAGGGCGAGAATGAAAAAAATTTTCATGAATTATTCTTGCGGTTTATTATTAATTGCGGTAAAAAATAGAACTATGAGTAATTGAACTAGAGATATTTACATGACCGGCAACACGATAGATCATAACACCCTAAGCCGTCTGGTTGAGATTGGTGCTGTTCATGCCGCCCATGTTGTCGGACAAGCTGGCGGGTGGGCATTGTCGGTACAATATGGCATGGCTGACACTTTTCTTGCTGCCCAGCGCAGTGGAAAATTACGCCTGTTCCGCAAATTGGAAACGGTCATGCTGTATTTGAAAAAATTAGGCATCAGTCATTTTGATGTGGATGCCAGTGCTTATGATGCGGAAACAGACCGCAAACGCCCTGACCGAGCCGAATCCCTTAAACGGGCGCATGAAGCAGCCGAACATGACGCTTGGTTTTGTGAGCAGGTGGAACAGGCCTTGATTGAAGCTGATGCACCCAATGCAGTATCCATACCCCACGATGTGGTGATGGTTAAGCTTAAAGCCAGACTTGATAAGATGGCCACTCAAGCTGGAATGGAAAGCTGAATTTGCTTATCCACTGGCAAGAACAGGCGGAAGCAGAAATAGGCGACTTATTGGCGTATATTGCTCAGGACAATGTTACTGCAGCCTACCGCGTTTATGAGGCAATCCGCAAGCAAGTCAGTTTGCTTGGCGAATATCCTGAAATAAGCCGTATAGGGCGCATAAAAGGGACTAGGGAACTGATGGTCGTCACGGCAACACCTTACATAGTCGCTTATCGGATTAAAAAGGATAGGATTGATGTTTTGCGCGTCCTGCAGGGTTCTCGGAAATGGAATAAACGGTTTCCTAAATATAGCCTTCCCTAGTTTTGGTTTTGGCATAGGCCTGTAGGATTGCAAACCGTTACACATAGCTGCCCAATCACTAACAGGCTATTTTATAGGGTAGCCGGTCGAAGTCCTGACCGTACTTGAATGGTCATTGGAAGTGATACCCAATAAGCAAAGATTTCCCTTGCCGCGCAAGGGTATGGTCAACAAATGAGGATGTTATGAAAAAACGAAAAATCTACGCGGCACTGCTGTTTATGTCGCCGATATGGGCGGCGCAAGCCGAAGCCAAGGTGGCTGAACACATTTTGGCTAACGGCTTAAAAGTGCTAGTCAAAGAAGACCATCGTTCACCTGTGGCGGTTTCGCAAGTGTGGTACAAGGTCGGTTCCAGTTACGAGCCGGGCGGCATAACGGGCGCGTCGCACATGCTGGAACACATGATGTTCAAAGGCACTGACAAGCATCCGATGGGCGAGTTTTCGCGCATTATTGCCGAAAATGGCGGCGAACAAAATGCCTTCACTGGCGAAGATTACACCGCCTATTTCCAAACGATGGAAGCCTCTAGGCTTGCGGTAAGCTTTGAACTGGAAGCCGACCGGATGCGCCACCTGCACTTGTTGCCGGAAGAACTGAAAAAAGAATTGCAGGTGGTCACCGAAGAACGCCGGATGCGTACCGATGACAACCCGCAAGCCAAAATGGGCGAACATTTCGCCGCTATGGCCTACACCAATAGCCCTTACAAGAACCCCGTGATTGGTTGGCCTGCCGATATTGCTAACTATACCGTGGAAGATTTGCAAGCTTGGTACCAACGCTGGTACGCGCCCAACAACGCCACGCTAGTGGTGGTGGGCGATGTGCAGGCGCAAGCGGTGTTTGACTTGGCAGAAAAATATTTTGCCGAACTCAAGCCTAGCGACATTAAGCCGTTAAAGCCGCAAACCGAGATTGAGCAGCTAGGTGTCCGCAAAATGACTGTAAAAGTTCCGGCAAAATTGCCGTCACTGGTCATGGGCTATAAAGTGCCATCATTGACCAGTGCCAGCCCCGAATGGGAGGCTTATGCCCTGGAAGTGTTGTCGGGTGTATTGGATGGCGGCAACAGCGCCCGCTTAAGTTCCGGCTTGGTGCGCGGTAAACAAATTGCTGTGTCGGCTAGTGCGGCTTATAGCCTGACTACGCGCTTGCCCGCGTTGTTTGAACTGGATGCCACCCCAGCTCAAGGCAAAACCTTGCAGGATTTGGAAAAAGCTTTAAAAGCGGAAGTCACTAAACTGCAACAGCAATTGGTGAGCGATGATGAATTGCAGCGTATCAAGGCGCAAGTGTTGGCCAGCGCGGTGTATGAGCGGGATTCTGGCTTTTATCAGGCGATGCAGCTAGGGATGTTGGAAACGGTCGGTTTGGGTTGGCAGAAAGCCGATGAATATGTTGCCAAAGTCAACGCAGTGACCGCCCAACAAGTGCAAGAGGTGGCGCGTAAATACCTGATTGAAGACCATCTGAGCATTGCCTATCTTGACCCGCAACCCATTCAGACCCAAGCTGCCGCCCAACAAGGAGCAAAATAATGCGCACCCGACTGTTAGCTTTTATTTTATTGGTTTTCACCCAAGCACCTTGGGCGGCGGCAAAAATAGACCACTGGCAAACTCCCCAAGGGGCGCGGGTTTATTATGTCCGCACCGAAGGCTTGCCGATGGCGGATATCCATATTGTCTTCGATGCAGGCAGTGCGCGTGATGGCAAGGCGTATGGCTTATCAAGCCTGACTGCCGACATGATCGACACAGGGGCGGGCACTTGGAATGCCGACCAAATTGCCCAACGCTTTGAAAGCGTCGGTGCTGTGTTTGGTGCGGGCAGCTCAATGGATATGGCCACCGTGTCGTTGCGTACCCTGACCGATAAGCCCTTGTTCGACAAGGCCGTGGATACTGTGCGGGTGATCTTGTCGCAACCGCGCTTTAATGCCGCTGATTTTCAGCGCGAAAAAAATCTGACCTTAGCAGCCATTAAGCAAGCAGAAGAATCGCCTGCCGAAGTGGCACACCTTGCTTTTTATAAGGCCCTATATGGCGACCATCCCTACGGGCATCCTGGCGAAGGCGATTTAAAAACCGTTGCCGCCCTTAAGGCCAGCGACCTGCGCGATTTTTATAAACGCCACTATGTCGCCAGCAATGCCTTGGTGGTCATTGTTGGTGATTTGGATAAAGCGCAAGCCGAACAAACGGCAGAAAAATTGCTGGGTGGCTTGCCGGTCGGACAAAAATCTGCCGCTTTGCCCGATGTGCTTGCGCCCAGCCAAGGCTCGCAACAGCATATTGATTTCCCCTCCACACAAACTCATGTGTTGGTCGGTATGCCCGGCACTTTCCGTAAAGATGCCGATTATTTCAATTTATATGTCGGCAACCATATTCTTGGCGGCAGCGGCTTGGTGTCTAAGTTATTCAAAGAAGTCCGCGAACAGCGTGGCTTAGCGTATAGCGCTTCCAGCTCTTTTATACCGCTGCTGAAGCCCGGCCCGTTTGTGGTCAGCTTGCAGACCCGTAACGACCAAGCCCCGCAAGCCCTAGCTGTGCTTAACCAAACCTTGGCTGACTTTATTGCCAAAGGCCCTAGCGAGGCGGAACTGGATGCCGCCAAGAAGAATATTACCGGCGGGTTTGCCATGCGTATTGACACCAACAAAAAATTGGCAAGTTACGTTGGCATGATCGGTTTTTATGATCTGCCATTGGATTATCTGGACACGTTCGAGCAAAAAGTGGCGCAAGTCACCGTCCAATCAATAACCGAAACGTTTAAACGGCGTATCAATACCGCATTATTGCAAACGGTCACTGTGGGTAAAAGTGCAAAATAAACTGCGGATTATTGGTGGCACTTGGCGTAGCCGCCAGCTAAATTTTGCCGATGCGCCCGACTTAAGGCCAACTCCCGCCCGAGTGCGTGAAACGCTGTTCAACTGGCTGCAAACCGACATTATCGGCAGCCGTTGCTTAGATTTATATGCCGGTAGCGGTGCATTAGGGTTCGAGGCGGCCTCGCGTGGTGCTAAGGTAGTGGTGCAAGTGGAAAGCCATGCCGAAGCATGCCGTGCCTTGCACGCCAACGCCACGGTATTGCAGGCAACGCAAATCAAACGGGTGCAAATGGATGTGTTCCGCTATTTGGCGGGCGATGCCGAAGTTTTTGATATAGTCTTCCTCGACCCGCCGTTTGGCAAAGGACTAGCGGCGCAAACTTGCCACTGGTTGGCTGATAAAGGTTGGTTGTCGCCTTATGCCAAAATCTATGTAGAAACCGAAGCTAAGCTTAAAGTAGAAGACTATCCAGCCGATTGGCAGCTGCTCAAAAGCAAGCAGGCGGGGGAAGTGGCGTACCATTTATTTGCCAATGGCTAGTGGTGGGCTTCCCAGTGATTTTTTGATAAACTCTGAACCAGTTTAACCCGCTACCCTTTTATGTGTCGGTCTGCTGTTTGCGATATACTGAATGCCGATATTAATTTTACTTTGGGTTGAGTTATGGTCACTTCGGTTCATCCATCTCCTCAAACAGAGCAACGGGTTGATTATGCAGCAAGTCTCACTACTTACGCGAAATGATTGAGCAGGGCATTGATGATATGGAAGATTACTATCTTGCTGCCGATGTACTGGAGCGTGTCTGCACTGGCAAAGAACACATTCACTGTTCTGCTGACATAAGGAAATATCTTGGCTTGGACGATTGACTACACCGATACAGCCAAGAGTCAACCCCGCAAGCTCGACAAACAAACCGCACGCAGTATCGTTGAGTATATGGACGAGCATGCTGCCAAACTTGACCATCCAGAAAGCATGGGTAAGGCTTTGACGGGGCGGTTAGGTGAGTTCTGGCGTTACAAGGTGGGTGACTTTCGGATAATTTGTGATATTCAGGATGGTGCTTTGCGTGTGCTGGTTGTCCAGGTTAGAAACCGGCGCGATATTTATAGATAATCCAGTCAGTCTTTAAGCCGGTAACCCTTTCCCCCCCCCACATTTATGCCCCCCG
>CAIYOW010000105.1 GCA_903927955.1 uncultured Methylococcaceae bacterium
CTTCGGTGATGGTGCCGCCGTCTTTCAGGGTCAGTACCCGCACCGCGCCTTTTTTGTTGCCGCCTTCAACGGATGTGCTTTTGACGGCGGGCAGCCAGGACATGTCGCCGTAATCCTTGATGATGGCCCACACTTTTTCAGTGGGGGCGTTGATGGTGACTTCCAGCTCGGCTTTCTGGCGCACGGGGCCGTGGGCAAAGGCGGTGGCGGCGGACAAGGCCAGTAGGCATAGGCAGGTCGCAAGGGTAAGTTTTTTCATGATGGCACCTAAAATGGGGAACAAATAAACGAAACGCTGATTATATGTCAAACCCGCTATGGCAAACACTTAAAAAACCAACGGGTAGTTTGACGATGCAACAAGACCTAACAGGGTGCGGATCGGATTTTTCGATATTACTCTTAATCTTATCAAGTAATTGCATTTTATTTTTGGCACAGTGATTAATTCATCTGTCATACAGCTGCTATACACTGGCGGTTCATCTTAGCGGATGAAATTTTCAACCCATTATTAAATTTAAAGGTAATTAGCATGAAAAAAACTGTTTTTGCGATGTGCTTGGCTAGCATAATCCCAGCCCTGCCCGCATACGCTGACGTGCCGCCATTTGCGGCGGCCCATATCAGCCATATTCTTGTTATTGACATGGAAAATGAAAGTTACAGTGCTACTTTCGGGGCAAAATCGCCCGCCACCTACCTCAATAACACACTGTTAAAACAAGGCGAGTTGATACCCAATTATTTTGGCACCAGCCATGTTAGTCTGGGCAATTATATTGCGCAGGTTTCTGGGCAAACGCCAACCCCTTCGATCAATAATGACTGCCTTAACTTAGCATCATTAAAAAAACCACCTTTGGTTGGCGGCTTTACTGATGTCACTCCCGGCACTGATGCAGATGCCAACGCTTTCCCGGGTCAAGTGGTGGGGGACGGGTGTGTATTTCCGGCACCGACAGCCACATCAAATGGCGCCCTTACTATCGGCGATCAGTTGGATGACAAGTATCCATTAGGCCAATTGAACTGGCGTTCTTATGCCGAAGACATGGGTAATGACCCTGTCCGTGATTACGGTACAGCTGATGCGTTAGGGGGTACCACTTGCGCCCATCCACCTATTGGCGGCACTGACAATTCCAATAGTGCGGCGACTAACGACCAGTATGCAACCCGTCACAACCCTTTTGTATATTTCCATTCTGTGATTGACAACCAATCTCGTTGTGACAGCCATGTAGTGCCGTTGGGCAAACTGGTGGTTGGCACTGCAGGTGCTGCGGACAAATTTAGCGGTCATTTATATCAGGACCTGAAAAAAGAAACCACTACGCCTAAATTCATGTTCGTTACCCCTAATCTGTGCAATGACGGTCATGATGCCACTTGTGTAGGCCCTAATGTTGAGGGTACTGTCGATGGTTCAGGTAAAAACATTGGTGGCTTGGTCAGTGCTGATTTGTGGTTGAAGCACTGGATGCCGATGATTTTCAACTCACCTGCCTATAAAACCGGCAAAATGCTGGTGGTGTTGACGTTTGATGAATCGGGCTTTACTGATTCCAGAGCTTGCCCAAGCAAATTTCAGGCATCTTGTAATGCACCGATTGGCCCTAATGTGACCAATCCAGGTTTTAGTCCAATTTTGGGAATGTTTGGTTACCAAAAAGCACCAGCCACTGATTATGTTTATGCGGGCGGCGGTCAAGTCGGTGCAGTGTTGTTCAATAGCAAGTTTATTAAACCCGGCAGTGTCAACACAAAAGGTGTTTATAACCACTTCACCGCATTGCGTAGCTACGAAGATATTTTGGGTATCACCACCGGTGGTGCCGATGGTTTAGGCCATTTAGGTTACGCGGCGATTAATGATATGACCTTTGGTCGGGACGTGTTTAATATTTACAACAAATAAGTCGTTGATGCCCTAATGGGCCATGGGCAGCAGCCCCGC
>CAIYOW010000106.1 GCA_903927955.1 uncultured Methylococcaceae bacterium
CCGATTTTTACCGGATGCTCAGCGCGGTGATGCCGGACACCGCCGCTTTTGGTTTTTGGCAATCACAACCTAAAGTGCATTTGTTTGTTTTCGTGCATCGGGTGGAAGGTTTGCAACCTGGCTTATATGCCTTGCCCAGAAATACCGATAGCTTATCCATTTTGCAGGATGCTACGGCATCCCTATTTGACTGGCACAGACAACATGACCGATTGCCGTTTTATCATTTATATTCCGGTGATCTAAAACAAACCGCCAAGACCTTGTCATGCCATCAGCCTATTGCCAGTGACAGTGCCTTTAGTCTGGCAATGGTGGCGGAGTTTGGCGACACAATCAACGCTGCCCCTTGGCAGTATCGGCGGTTATTTTGGGAATGTGGCCTGATTGGGCAAGTGCTGTATTTGGAAGCGGAGGCGGCAGGGCTGCGTGGCACCGGTATAGGCTGTTATTTTGATGACAGTGTGCATGAGCTTTTGGGCATTAACGGGGATACGCTGCAAAGTTTGTATCATTTCACTATCGGTAAGCCCCGCGAAGACAGCCGCTTGCAGACTTTGCCGCCCTACAGCCATTTGCGGGACAGCTTATCATGACCGATTGGATGCTGGAGCGGGAAGCGCGGATTGCTTATTCTTACGAGCGCTTTGCCCAGAGCAAAGTGTTTGTCTATGGCAAGTGGTGCGAACAAGCTGCCGAACGGGGCATTATCCGCCCTGATGATTTGTCCGGCGCGTGCAAATTTGGCAGTTTGTTTATGAACCAAGTGTTTGGCGGTTATATACGCGGGCATTATCAACACCAATACAACCACATCGGTGGGCGCATAGTTGATTTAAGCCACGATGCCCAAGATGTCGGCAGAATGGACAATCCTTATCTGCACGAGCCGGATTATTTTGCCATCCCTGAAAAAAACGCCGCGCTAAGCCGCTGTTTGCCGCGTGTTGCTGATTGGGTAAGCGAGTTTATGGCGGGCGTGGGTAGTGACCGCTAGTCTGCTATTGAACAGGACGCGAGCGTCCGTAAAAACTTAACGCCTACGCCGCTGCACCGTTTGCAGGTCGACAGTGATAGGCCGATATATCTCCACCCGATCACCGTCTTTCACCAGCGTTTCCAGTGTGGCAATTTTGCCGAAAATGCCGACTTTTTGCGTGGCAAGGTTAATTTCTGGATATAGTTTAAGCACACCAGAAAGCTGGATGGCTTGTTCCACAGTGCTATCGTTCGGCACTTCCAAACGCATCCAGAGTTGTCTGTCCATTTCTGCGTAACATACGCCGACGTTCATAGAGCCTCCTTGGGCAGGGTATCCACGGTATTTTTTCTGTGGTTTTGGAAATGGCAGTTATTCAGCATGTTGGCTGAGCTAAGCCGAAGCTGTGTACGGGTTAGCATTTGTTGGGGTTCGTTTGCCTCACACCAACCTACAGAATACACACTACAAATTGATTATCCGGCAAGCTCGGGGGGCGTGACCATGACCTGTGCGGTTTTTTGGCCCGCTAAGCCTTGGTCAATCAGCCGTTTGCCGACAATCAAAAAAGCCACCATAATAAAACCACCGGGCGGCAGTGCCATCAGCAAAAAACCTTTATAATTTGGAATAACAGTCACTTCCAAAAACTGGAACGATTCGCCCAGCAACAAAGAGGCATTGGCGAACAAAGTGCCGGTTGAGCTGATTTCCCGTGCCGCGCCCAAAGCCACCAGCACCAATAAAAAACCCATACCCATCATAAAGCCATCCCACAACGCTTCTTTGACCGGTTGTTTGGAGGCGAACGCTTCGGCTCGCCCCAGCAAAGCGCAGTTAGTGACAATCAGGGCAATGAACAAGCCCAGCACCTTATATAGTTCATGCGCCCAAGCGTTCATCAAAATATCAACCAAAGTGACTAGCGCAGCAATCAGCAGGACAAAAATAGGGATGCGTATTTCACTGGGGATTAAATGCCGAACCAAGGAAATCAGTCCGTTGGACGCAGTGATGACCACCAAGGTTGCCAAGCCCATGCCCAAGCCATTGGTGGCTGTGCCGGTGACAGCCAGTAACGGACATAAAGCCAAGTTTTGCCCGAACACAATGTTGTTGTGCCAAATGCCATCGGCGGCGATTTTGCGGTAAGCGTCTGGTAACATGGTTAGCTCCTCTGGTAAGCGTGGGGAAAACTTTTTTCAGTCTTGCAACAATGCCGCTTGATGCGCCTTAAATAACTGCAAGCCCCGATAAATGGCCTGAACTGATTTGCGTGGCGTGATGGTGGCACCAGCAAATTGGTCAAATACGCCGCCGTCTTTTTTCACCGCCCATTGTGCGGGTGTCAAATTCTCCAGCGAGCGGCCGACGAAATTTAAAATCCAGTCCGATTTGGCAACTTCAATTTTATCGCCCAAGCCGGGTGTTTCTTTGTGGCTTAACACCCGCACACCCAACAGGTTGCCATTGCGGTCTATGCCCATAATCATATTGATTGCGCCAGAATAGCCATCGGGGGCAGTCAATTTAAAACAGACCGCAGTGACTTGACCGGCTTTTTTGGCGATATACACGGTGGTTGCATCGGCAGCTATGTTGTATGCGGCAGAGGGAATGATGCGGGTGTCTTGCAGCATATCGTTGTCGTGCCATTCGGGCGGCACCACTTCTGCCAGCGAGTGCTGTAAATCTTCCGCCAAGCGTTGTTGGATAGCGCCTTCAGTGCTGCAATTGGTCATGCCTAACAACACACTGGCCAGCAAAGCAAACCCCGCCAATACCCCAGTTTGGAAAGTCAATTGAGGGCGCAATGCCGCCAAGTGGGTCGGCTCCAACCAACGTTTTAGCCAGTCCCAAATAGACGCGGCCTTGGCTTTCAGGGTCTCATTGTCAGCAATCATGATGGTGTCAGGCGATGGGGTTAAAAATTCCGATGGGCTGTTTCGAGTCCGCTATCAAACCGCTATTAAGATTTGGGTATTTCCAAGGGCTTGCCTTGGCGGTCACGCCCATAAATGCGCGGTTTGATGTAATAATCAATTAAGGGGGTCGCTGAGTTCATCAATAACACGGCAAAGCCAGCCCCTTCGGGATACGCCCCCCACGTTCTGATGACAAAAATCAGCAAGCCACAACTCGCGCCAAACACACATTGTCCTGCTGATGTGTTGGGCGAGGTGACATAATCGGTGGCGATAAAAAAGGCCACACACAACATCGCACCGGAATTCAGATGCAAAAAAGGGCTGACGTAATGGTCGCTATCCAGCAAATGGAAGATGCCGGATAACACCACTACAGTGGTCAACAGCGATACGGGGATTTGCCATTGGATGATGTTTTGACGCATCAGCCATACGCCACCCAAGCCCAACAATAGGGTGGAGGTTTCGCCTAAACTGCCACGCGTCCAGCCGATAAAATTTTGCAGCGCTGAATAATCTTGCAAAATATCCGGCAGGATGTGGTTTTGCGAGAATTCAGTTTTGATATAGCCTAGAGTGGTTGCCCCAGTGTAGGCATCTAAGTTTTGCAAACCGGAAAAAGTGATTTGCCAACTTTCGGCAAAACTGGGCGAATGGCTAAAAAATAGCGGTGAAATGTTCGCCCAAGTGGTCATTTCAATAGGGAAAGAAATCAACAGGGCGACCCGTGCCAACATGGCCGGATTAAACAGGTTTTGCCCCAATCCGCCATAAACCTGTTTGCCTAAGATGATGGCTAACGCTGAGCCGGTCACACCTATCCACCACGGTGCCCACGGGGGCAGGGTCATTGCCAATAGCCAACCGGTCAGCACAGCCGAACCATCCATGATGGCGGGTTTGGCGGGCTTTCCTTTTAGGCGGATGCACAACGCCTCAAACAGCACCGCTGAAGCTATGGTGATCAAGAACAAAAATATCGCAGGCCAACCGAAACACAACAAGCCGAAGGCGGTGGCGGGGGCTATCGCCAACATAACTTGCCCCATAATCTGGCTGACGCTTTTATTGGCCCCAACGTGTGCCCCGCTGGCGGGCTTATGGTAAGTTATCATAATGCGGCTGTTTCCTGTTCTGCTTGCAAGCGTTCGCGTTCCTTCTTGGCGGCAATCCTGGCTTGTTCTTCTTCAAGCTGTTGTTGGGCTATACGCTCCAAGCGCATTTGCCGTGCCGCCATCAATTTTTTGGTTTGTTCGGACTTATGTTGCGCCTGTTGCCGCGCCGCCACTTCCCCTGACGCGTATTTGAAATATTGCACCAAAGGTATGTTGGACGGGCAGATATACGAGCAACAGCCACAACTGATGCAATCCTTCAGGCCAATATCGACCGCAGCATCAAGCTGGTTTGCTTTAATATGGTTCGCCATGTCCACAGGCCGTAAGCCCGCCGGGCAGACGGTCAGGCAGCTGGCACAACGGATACAGGGTTGCTCGTCGGTGCTTTTTAACTCTGCTTGCGTCAAAGCCAACACGCCGCTGGTTGCTTTTACGGTGGGTAAGCCGGTGTGCGGCAAAGAATCGCCCATCATCGGCCCGCCCATGACAATCCGTGCTGTTTGCGCGGTATCCACCCCGCAAAACGCGAACAATTCGGAAATCAGTGTGCCCAATGGCACTTCGACATTCATCGGTTTGCCAACTGCACCACCTGATACGGTGATCACGCGGCTTACTAAAGGTTGCCCGTGGCGGATGGCTTTATGGGTGGCATAAGCGGTGCCGACATTGTGGATGGTCACGCCAATTTCTGACGAGCGGCAACCGACCGGCACTTCACGGCCGGTGACATAACGGATCAATTGCCTGTCCCAACCCATTGGGTAGCGGGTGGGGATTTGGATCACCTTAATGGCAGGAAAATGTCGTGCCGCCGCTGCCATAGCGTAAAAGGCATTGGGTTTATTGTCTTCAATCGCCACCACCGCGTGATGGGTTTCCATGCCGTGCAACATTAGGCGTACACCATCAATAATCTGCTCGCTACGTTCTTGCATTTGCCGGTCGTCGCAGCTTAAGTACGGCTCGCATTCCGCACCGTTGATAATCAACGTATCAATATGGTTTTCACGCCCCATATTCAGTTTAACGGCTGTTGGAAAAGTGGCTCCGCCTAAGCCGACTATGCCTGCCGCACCGACACGGAGGCTGATGTCTTCAGGGCTTAGCAGGAACGGGTCGCCAATTTCCGGCAGCTCGAGCCATTGGTTTTTGCCGTTCGTTTCCACCACAATCATACGGATGGGCAAGGCCGATGGATGGGGAGCGGGATAGTCGTTGACATCGATAATAGTACCCGAACTGGGGGCGTGGACGGGGGCGGAGATCATGCCTTGACTATAGGCCAGCAACTGCCCTTTCAATACCATTTCACCGACACGGATCAACGGTTCGGCGGGTTTGCCGACATGTTGTTGCAAGGGTATGTAAAGCTTTTTGGGCATTGGGAAATCGGTGACAATAGCTTGTGCCGCCGTATTGGCTTTGCGTTCTTCGGCATGGACGCCGCCACGGATGCGCGGCGGCTTCAACCAACTCAACCCGCTCAGCATGGCAGTTCCCCAAGCACGGCAGCCCGTGGTTTTGCCCAGCGCCAGTTGCGTAAGGTGATTTCAATCGGGTGCATTTGCAGACATTCGGTTGGGCACACTTCCACGCAGCGTTTGCAGGCAATGCAAGCATCGGCAACAACGGCATGGATTTGTTTAGGGGCGCCGACAATAGCATCGGTCGGGCAAACCTTAAAGCAGCGGGTGCAGCCCGTGCAGGTGCTTTCACTCACTCTTGCCACCAAGGCTTCAGGCTCTTGCACGTCTTTCAAATCCAACTCCATCCCTAGCAGTGCGGCGATTTGCTCAGCCAAAGCACTGCCGCCCGGCGGACATAGTGTGGCGGGGGCGTTGCCTTCCGCCAAAGCCTCGGCAGCCGGACGGCAACCGGGAAAGCCACATTGCCCACATTGCGAACCGGGCATAAGCGCTTCAATCTCATCAACCACAGGGTTGGATTCGACTTTTAAATATTTACCGGCAACACCCAGCAACAGCCCCAACAGCAAGCCTAAGCCAGTTAAACTGATGATTGCGTAGACAACGTACATAGTTGTTTCTCAGA
The DNA here is from genome assembly GCA_903927955.1 of uncultured Methylococcaceae bacterium. Taxonomy (GTDB): domain Bacteria; phylum Pseudomonadota; class Gammaproteobacteria; order Methylococcales; family Methylomonadaceae; genus Methylovulum. The sequence continues at coordinate 6,081 of CAIYOW010000106.1, forward strand.
CTTAAATGGTATGAAATATTGCACCTTAGCCGCCCAAATTCGTGTTGGTGGCCAAACCTATTTGCTGGACAGCCCGGCAAAGCCCATAAACGCCAGCGATAATATGCCCGCAGTGATAAACGCAATGGGAGTGCCGGCAAATAACGCGGGTACAGCCATTAACGCCAAGCGTTCGCGTAAGCCCGCAAACAACACCATGACCAAGGTAAAGCCAACGGCGGAGCCAAAACCAAAAATCAAGCTTTGCATAAAGCCGTATTTTTCCTGTACATTCAGTAAGGCCACCCCAAGCACGGCGCAATTAGTGGTGATCAGCGGCAGAAAAATGCCTAAAATTTGGTACAGCACCGGCGATGTTTTATGCACGACCATTTCGGTAAATTGCACCACCGCAGCGATAACTAAAATAAACGCCAAAATGCGTAAAAATTCGATATGCAGCGGCGCAAGAATGAAATGCTCCAGCAACCAACTGGTCGCCGCTGCCAGCGTCAACACAAAGGTGGTCGCCAGCCCCATGCTCAAGGCGGAGTCGAGTTTTTTGGACACGCCCATAAACGGGCATAAGCCAAGGAATTTCACCAGCACCACGTTGTTGACCAAGGCTGTGCCGAGCAGCAGCAGCAAATATTCACTCACGGTTATATCCTAAAAATGGCTAACGCTTTGCCTGGTTTCAGCAGTAACTATGCCAACTGGCAGATGCGTGCCAAGGCGCGGCTGGCCTAAGCTTGCCGGGTGCTGAGTTGTCCTGAATCTGACAGCGGCAGTCAAGCGGGGAAAAATTTTGTAGCAAACCTGACAATAGCAGCGGTAAGTTATAGTTTCTTAGAGTCAGTTTCCACGTGGGCACAAACAGCGTGTCCACCCTACCATGCTTACGGCTTCACGCCGCCGATGGGCTGAGTATGATTAAAACAAGGCCGATGATTGGCTGGCGTTATTTTTGCTTATACTAATAGCTATAGCTATGATCCCTCCATTCTCCAGGTCGTGATATGAAAAAATCTTCCTTGCAATTCTTACAAGAACACAGCGCAATGGTGACAATGGTTGATGAGTTTGACGCCGCACTGTTCGGCAATGCAACCAGCGGGCCACGGGCCATGCCTTATCATGTGTTTCTGGAAACGGTGGAGCAAGTGCCGATTGCCATTTCCATCACCGACAAAAACGCCAAAATCCTCTACGTCAATCAAGCCTTCACAGAAGTCACTGGTTATCAACCGGAAGACATTTTGGGCGAAAACGAGTCGGTGCTTTCATACAAACGCACGCCCCGTACCGTTTACTACGATTTATGGCACACCATCCGCAACAAAAAAGTATGGCGTGGCACGTTGTGCAACCGCCATAAAGAGGGGCACCGTTACATAGCCGACCTGACCATTGCCCCCATGCTGGACGAGCAGGGCATTATCAGCCATTACATAGGGATGCACCGCGACATCACCCAAGCTCATGTAGCCGAGCAACGGGTCATCAACCAAAAATTATTGATTGAGTCGGTTATTAATGCCTCGCCAATGGCAATGGTGGTGGTTGATGACGAGGATAAAGTGATTCTCGATAACCATAATTACAAGGCTTTGGTCAGCGATCTCGACAGAGGCGAGCCGGCAGTGTTTTTCTTGCGCATGCTGCGCGAAGAAATGGGCGAACAATGGCAGGTATTACAGATCCACGAGCAAGGTTTCAATAGCCGCGAGTTCCGTGTTGAAGGCAGGCCGGGGCGGCGGGCCCGCTGGTTCTCTTGTGCGGGCAACTGGTTTAAGGAAAATGAAGTTCATGCCGATGCTTTTTTCGATAATGTGCCTAAACCTTATTTGGTGCTGGCCATCACTGATATTACGCGGCAGCGGCGGCAAATGGAGGAATTGCACATCCAAACGCTGAAGACCATTATGTCGGAGGACGAGCGGGTGCGCGGCATCCGCGAAACCTTGTTGGGTGCCATCCATCAAATCCAAAAGCCGATGAACCAAATTAGGGCGGCGGAGCAAATCCTCAAACACAAAAATGATGCCAACACCGCTGGCTTGCTGCAAATCCTGCAACAAATCCAGCAATCGGGTGAAGAGGCTATCGCCACCATGCAAAATTGCATTCCTGATGTTTCGCAAACGGCTTTGGTTTCGGTCAACCTTAACCAAATATTGCACGAGGTGTTATTGCTTAATGACCAACGTATATGGAGCAATGGTATAGAGGTGCAATGGCGACCGATGGCAGAACTGCCCAGTATTTTAGGTTCGGAAAACCGCTTACGGGTGTTGTTCAACCAATTGCTGGACAATGCCTTCGATGCGGTCAGCGAGTTGCTGAGCGGTGAGCAACGTATCCGCATCTGCACCAGTGTCGATGGCGAATTGGTGCGTGTCAGCATTGAAGACACCGGCGATGGCATCCCTCTAGCCATACGCAGCCGCGTGTTCGAACCGTTTTATACCACCCGCTCGGCAGGCGGGCAAAAAGCGGGCATGGGCTTGGTGATTGCCAAAGAAATTGTTATCCAGCATCATGGCTTCATTGATATTGACCCCAATTATGAACCAGGTTGCCGCATTAACATTTGCTTTCCATTTTTGCGCGACGCGGGCAGCCATGAATTTTTAATCCGCAAGGGTTGCCGTTATCAATCCTTGCTGGGTTTGGTTTCGGAAGGGGGCGGCTAATGCAGTTGCGTACCGAACTGATCGAGGCGGAACTGGATACGCTGTATCTGATTAGCCAAGTGCTGAATAGCACCCATGATCTGCATACTAAACTGCAAGCGGTATTGGAGGTGCTGCATAAACGCTCGGGGATGCGCTCTGGCATGATCACCCTGAAAGAAATAGAAAGCGATAGCCTGATTGTCAGTGCCGTGCATAGCAACAGCGACAGCCAACTAAAACAGCCGATACGCTATTATCCCGGGGAAGGCGTAATGGGCGCGGTATTGGATGCGGGCAGCACCATTGTGGTGGAAAAAGTGGCCGAAGAACCGCGTTTTTTAGGGCGCATGGGCTTGTATGACCCCGAATTGCCATTTATAGGTTCGCCGATTTACATCGAGCAAGGCGACACCATCGGTGTGTTGGCGGCCCAGCCGGATAACAGCTTGTTTTTAGGCGAACGCGCCCGTTTTTTGGAAATGATCGCCAATTTGATCGCGCATAGCGTAAAAATGCTGCGTGTGCTGGAGCGCAAACAACAGCATTTGCAAAGCGAACGGGATCAGCTAAAACAAGCACTGATCAAAAATTACCGCTTTGAAAACATTATTGGGCATTCGCCGCCCATGCTGAAAGTATTTGACACTATCCGCCAAGTTGCCAAATGGAACACCACGGTGTTGATACGCGGCGAATCAGGCACCGGCAAAGAAGTGGTCGCCAATGCCATCCACTTTAATTCCGGCTGTGCCAGCGGGCCGTTTTTAAAACTCAACTGCGCGGCATTGCCGGATGCGCTGTTGGAATCAGAATTGTTTGGGCATGAAAAAGGGGCGTTCAGCGGTGCCATCAACCAACGCAAAGGCCGTTTTGAACTGGCCAACCACGGCACCTTGTTTTTGGATGAAATTGGTGAAATTTCCGCCTCTTTCCAAGCCAAATTGCTGCGCGTTTTGCAAGAAGGCGAGTTTGAACGTGTGGGCGGCACACAAACCATCAAGGTCAATGTACGCATCATTGCCGCCACCAACCGCAACTTGGAAGAAGAAGTCACCGACGGCAAATTCCGCGAGGATTTATATTATCGCCTTAATGTCATGCCCATCAATATGCCGCCGTTGCGCGACCGTAGCGAAGACATTCCTGCACTGTCAGAGTTTTTGCTGGGGCGTATTTCCGAACAACAAGGCGGGCGGCCTTTGGAGATCAAAGAAAGTGCTATCCGTATCCTAATGAAGCACGATTGGCCCGGCAATGTGCGCGAGTTGGCCAATTGCTTAGAACGGGCCGCGATCATGAGCCCCAATGGCAGCATCGACCGTGATGTGATGGTCAGCACCGGACTGGAGAGCGTTGTCTCGCAAGCGGAACTGACCAGCAAGCCGCAAAAATTGCAGTCGGTGGATGTTAACGATGAGAACTTGGACGACCGTGAACGGGTTATAGCGGCCTTGGAACAAAGTGGCTGGGTGCAAGCCAAAGCGGCACGGTTGTTGAATATGACACCACGGCAAATTGCTTATCGTATTGCCACTTTGAACATTGCAGTGAAACAGATATAGCCTTTATAAATAACTGATGTTACGCAGCCCGTAATATCTGCAACTCCTCATACGCCATCTGGTTCGCTTTTATAAACAACTTAGCCCGTGTGGCGAAATGGTTGGTTTTATGTTTGATCTTCAAACATTCCAGCTTGAACACGGC
>CAIYOW010000107.1 GCA_903927955.1 uncultured Methylococcaceae bacterium
CCCTATTTACCCTTTGATACGCTAGAAATGCCACCGGTATTAAAGCAACCGCAGTGTGACTATGCTTATTTACAAAAGGTCGCGCTAAAAGTTCGGCATGATATAAATCTAAGCCCAGAAGATACCATTGATTTTACGCATTTAATTCGGCGCTTTCATGAGCTTCAAGCGGTTATTGTGCCGGTATTATGGGGCAATAAAGATCGTCATGAGAATGCCGTACACATCTATCTGCCGGATTCTCAAACAACATGGGTTTATCTAAATCTGGATGTAAACATCCATGACTTTAAGTTTTGGATGGCACATGAATTAGGCCATTGCCTATCGCCATCGCTCACTGGTGAAGACGCCGAAGATTTTGCTGATGGGTTTGCCGGTGCGTTACTTTTTCCTAAGGATAAAGCAAAACGAGCTTATCAAGAGATTCTGGCACAGCCCACTAATAACAAAAAGATAGAACGTTTAAAACATATTGCCATTGAAGAACTGATCTCACCTAATACCATTTATATTCAGGCCAATACTTATGCGGAAGCAAATGGTTTGCCAAAACTAGAATTAAGCTCTGGTCTTTATGGCTGGATTACCAAATTTAATCAAAGCTATAAAAACTTAAGTTCGGCTTTGTTGGGTGATGTTTCTCAACTTAACGCGAGAGACTACATTAAAAAAACAGCAGAAAGTTTTGAAACACCGTTTTTTGATACCTTAAGGCTATATCTAAAGGACAGTAATAAAGGTGCTGGCATTGTTCAAAGTGTGACATATATGCCGTTACTGGATACTCAAAGTATGCACGCCGAACTCACTTAATGACTCAATCATAAGTACGCTCCTGAAATATACCACCGTTTTTTCAAACATTTGTACCAAGTTTTTGAGCCTGACATGCTTACTACCTCATTAATTTAAGTGTTGACTGCAAACGGATTATTGGTTTACATTGCATTCATAAAAATAACAAATGTAAACCTACGAGATCAAAACCATGATTAGTCAACGAATAAAATTGGCACGAAAAAAAGCCGGATTATCATTACGTGGTCTCGCGGACGCTCTTGATGGAAAGGTCAGTGCACAAGCTATTGGAAAATATGAACGTGACGAAATGACTCCTAGCTCAGGAGTGCTTATTGCATTAAGCAAAACATTGGGAGTTTCGCTTTCATATTTAATGGATACTCAGGGTATAGAACTTACTGGCGTTGACTTTAGAGCTAAAGCCAATACCAGCGCGAGAGATCGCGCGAATGTCGAAACAGAAGTCATAGAATGGATAGAGCGTTATCTACAAATCGAGCGCGTTCTTGAATTAAACAGTGCAGAATGGGAAATCCCTGTTCAGAAATTACATGAAATTCAAGCTATCGCAGAAGCAGAAGCCTTAGCTGATTTAGTGAGAGATCAATGGCAATTGGGTCGTGATCCTATTCCAAATATGACAGAGCTTTTAGAAGAAAAAGGATTAAAGGTTCTTATTAAAGAATTACCATCCAAAGTATCTGGATTTACCTGTCTTGTTAAAAGGGGTGTTAATCAGACTGAATTGCCTGTTGTTGTCGTTAATCGTCAATTCTCTCTTGAAAGACGGCGAATGACTTTAGCTCATGAGTTGGCACACCGCATCATTGATCCATCTGCGTTAAGCGAAAAAGAAGAAGAAAAAGCAGCAAATCACTTTGCCGGTGCCTTTCTTATGCCGCGCGAGCATTTAGAGCAGGAGGTTGGTAAACATCGAAATCGCTTAGGATATAAAGAAATTATGGATCTAAAGCGCTTGTATCGAGTTAGTGGTGCAGCCTTATTGGTTCGTCTAAGAGACATAGGCATCATCAGTGATGCTCTTTTAATTTACTCATTCCAAACCGTTGCCAAGAATTGGCGAACCGAAGAGCCTGAGCCATTAGAAAGTAGTGAATGTCGTGGTGAAAGAGAAAAGCCAAGACGATTCGAAAGAATTTGTTATCGTGCATTAGCTGAAGGATTCATTTCATTAGCTAAAGCTGCAGAATTGCTTCGCTGTCCACTTCAAGATGTAGAAGCAGGACTTAAGGGACCGCAATAATTGCCAAATACTTTATTCTTTCTGAGCCAGTAACGCCTTTAAGCGCTCAACCTCTGCTAAGGCCAAGATTACCTGTTCTTTTGTTTCATCTTCTCTCAACATAGCCGCTTTCATTTCTTGTTCAGCTACTTTCTTTTCATTTAAAGCTAAAGC
>CAIYOW010000108.1 GCA_903927955.1 uncultured Methylococcaceae bacterium
ACATCATTTCGAGCCTAAAGGAGATGATAATTTTAGAACCGAAACATGAACGGGTCTTATGACCCGTATCCGGACTTTAGTCCATTATACGAACCCACCAGCTTTAGCTGGTGGTTGTTCAGTACGGCCTATGGTTTCATACGAGACACTGGAAATGAAACCAGTCAGATGAACTTAAGCTCTGGCATTATTAGCAAGATAAAGGTGTTATTGCCCCCAATTAGAGAGCAATTAGAAATCGTCGGTTATCTAAAACAACAAACGGCAAAATTGGATTTTTTGCAAACCGAAGCCAAAAACTCTGTAACCCTACTCCAAGAACGCCGCACCGCACTCATTTCCGCCGCCGTAACCGGAAAAATCGATGTGCGCGGCCTTGTCTCAGCCAAACCGGAAGTCAAAACAGAAACTGTGCCTTGTTAAATTGGTTTTAATAGCTAAAATAGCTGTATTAGCTAATAGGAGAAAAGCACCATGCGTACCATGACCTCTGTGGAAGCCCAAAACCGTTTTGGGGAATTAATAGATGCCGCGCAACGCGAACCCGTGACGATTACTCGACGTGGCCGTCCGGTTGTGTACGTGCTGTCACAACAGGACTATGACGCATTTTCGCAAGGGGTGGCGGAAGCTAAGCAGCAAAATTCATTGACGGCGGCACAAGTGGCTATTGCGGCTTTTCGGGGCAGCGGGCCTAAAGGCACCACTGAACGCTTACTGGAAGACCGCCGAGCTGACCGGCTACGCGAGGAATGAAAGCTTATGTGCTGGATACTTCCGCACTGTTAACCTTACGCAGCGACGAACCTGGAGCAAAGCAAGTGGCTGAGTTTCTGGCACTTGCCAATTCCGGTGAGGTGGTCTGTTATGGTTGTTTTATCTCGCTGATGGAAGTGTTAGATCGTGTTTGGAAAAATGAGGGTGAAGCAAAAGGCCGTTTAGCTTACGAAATGTGCCAAAGTCTACCGATTGAATGGATACATGAGTCGGCTAAACTTTTAGAGTGTGCTGCTATGGTGAAAGCCACTCACCCCCTTTCGTTCGCCGATGCCTGGATAGCGGCTACGGCATTGGCACTTAATGCAGCATTAGTGCATAAAGACCATGAGTTTGAAAACTTGCCGGGCTTACTTGAAGAACGCTTGCCTTACAAATAAGGGACTTTTGATGAGCCTGCACAAAGAAATCCATTTTGAAAATGAAATTTGTGACCACCTAGCTGTTAATGGCTGGCACTTTTCGCAAGGCGATGCGGCAAACTATGACCGCACCCGCGCTTTATTTCCTGCTGATGTATTGGCTTGGGTGCAAGATACCCAACCGAAGGCATGGGAGGCCTTGCAAAAGAACCACGGCGCACAGGCTGGGGAAGTGTTGCTAGGGCGGCTGCGGGATTCCATCAACCAACGCGGCACACTCGACGTTTTACGCCACGGGATTGAACTGCTGGGTTTGCGCCAACCGCTCACGCTGGCCCAATTCAAACCCGCCTTGGCGATGAACCCCGACATTCTCAGCAAATACGCCGCCAATCGGCTGCGGGTCGTGCGCCAAGTGCGCTATTCGCTGCATAATGAAAACGCGCTTGACCTTGGCCTGTTCTTAAACGGCATTCCGGTTGCCACGGCGGAGTTAAAAACCGACTTTACCCAATCGGTTGAGGATGCCATTGACCAATATCGCTTTGACCGCGAGCCACGCCCGAAGGGACAAGGGCACGCTGAACCTTTGCTGTCTTTCCCCAATGGGGCTTTGGTGCATTTCGCGGTCAGTAATAGCGAAGTGCATATGACCACGCGGCTAGAAGGGGTGGCAACGCGCTTTCTGCCGTTCAACCGTGGCGACAATGGCGCGGCGGGTAATCCGCTTAATGAACACGGACATCGCACCGCTTATTTATGGGAAGACATTTGGGCGCGGGATAGCTGGCTAGAGATACTGGGCCGTTATCTGGTGACGCAAAAGGACGAGAAAAAGCAGATTAAAAAAATTATCTTCCCGCGCTTTCACCAATTAGATGCCACCCGCAAGCTACTGGCGGCGGTGCTGACTGAGGGGCTGGGCGGGAAATACCTGATCCAGCATTCGGCGGGTTCAGGCAAAACCAATTCTATTGCCTGGTCGGCACATTTTCTGGCTGATCTGCACAGTGCGAACCATAACAAGCTGTTTGATACGGTGTTGGTGGTCTCTGACCGCACCGTGCTGGATGACCAGTTACAGGAAGCGATTTTCGATTTTGAGCGCACGGCTGGCGTGGTCGCCACCATCAAAGGCGAGAGTGCAAGCAAGAGCGGTGAACTGGCAACGGCGTTATCTGGCGGCAAAAAGATTGTAGTCTGCACCATCCAAACTTTCCCTTTCGCACTCAAGGCCGTGCGGGAATTGGCCGCAACCCAAGGCAAGCGTTTTGCCGTGATTGCCGATGAGGCGCATTCTTCCCAAACGGGCGAAGCGGCGGCTAAGCTAAAAGCTGTATTATCGGCGGAAGAATTGGCGGCGTTGAACGACGGCGGCGAAGTCGGCACCGAAGACCTGTTAGCCGCGCAAATGGAAAACAGGGCGGCGGAAAGCGGCATTACTTATGTTGCCTTTACCGCCACACCCAAAGCCAAAACCCTTGAACTGTTTGGGCGCTTGCCCAATCCTGATTTGCCCGCCAGTGCGGATAACCTGCCCGCGCCGTTTCATGTCTATTCTATGCGGCAAGCGATTGAGGAAGGCTTCATCCTCGATGTGCTGCAAAACTACACGCCTTATCAGCTGGCGTTCAAGCTCGCCCATGATGGCAAAGAACTCGATGATAAAGAAGTTGAGCGCAGCGAAGCCCTCAAAGGCATCATGCGCTGGGTGCGCCTGCATCCTTACAATATCAGCCAGAAAGTGCAGGTCGTTGTCGAGCATTTTCGCGAAAATATCGCGCCTTTGCTGAATGGCAAAGCTAAAGCAATGGTAGTGGTCGGTAGCCGTCTTGAGGCGGTGCGCTGGCGGTTGGCGATTGAGTCCTACATTAAAGCCCAAGGCTATAAATTCGGCACGTTGGTTGCTTTTTCCGGTGAGGTCAACGATAGCGAATCAGGGGCTGACCCGTTCAGTGAAACCAGCAAGACCATGAACCCGAACCTGAAAGGGCTGGGCATCCGAGAAGCCTTTGACAAGGACGACTATCAAATCCTGCTCGTCGCCAACAAGTTTCAAACCGGATTCGATCAACCGCTGTTGTGCGGGATGTATGTTGATAAACGCTTGGCGGGTATTACGGCGGTGCAAACCCTGTCCCGCCTCAATCGTGCCCATCCTGGCAAAGATACCACTTATGTGGTGGACTTCGTGAACGATCCCGAAGAAATCCTAACGGCTTTCAAAACCTATTACGAAACCGCCGAATTATCAAACGTCACTGACCCGCACCTGGTCTATGACCTGCGCATGAAACTGGATGCGGCGGGTTTCTATGATGAGTTTGAGGTCAACCGCGTGGTTGAGGTGGAATTTAACCCGAAGGCCAAGCAAAGCGATCTGGCGGCAGCGTCAGAACCCGTTGTCTCACGCATTTTGCAGCGTTACAAAACGGCACAGGACAGGAAGAAAACGGCTCTTGCCAAGCAAGATGACAAGGCCGCCGAAGACGCACAAAACGAACTCAACGCGCTGATTCTGTTCAAGCATGATTTGGGTGCATTCCAACGGATGTATGCGTTCCTGTCCCAGATATTCGATTACGGCAACACCGCCATTGAAAAGCGTTACATTTTCTACAAAAGGCTCATTCCCTTATTGGAGTTTGGGCGGGAGCGGGATGGCATTGATCTTTCCAAAGTCATGCTGACGCACCACAATCTGAAAAATCAGGGTAAACAGCCAATTGTCCTTGGCGGCGGTGAAAATCCCAAACTGACACCCCTTGGGGAAGCCGGAAGCGGCTCTGTCCAAGAAAAAGAAAAAGCCCTGCTTAGGGAAATTATTGCCAAAGTGAATGACTTGTTTGAGGGCGAATTGACGGAAGATGACCGCCTTGTGTATGTGAACAACGTCATCAAAGGCAAATTGCTGGAATCCAAAACACTGGTTCAACAAGCGGCAAATAATACCAAAGAGCAATTTGCCAACTCCCCAGACCTGTCGAATGAACTGATGAATGCGATTATGGATGCCTTGACCGCGCACAGTACCATGAGCAAACAAGCCTTAGAATCTGATAAGGTGCGCAGCGGATTGCGGGATATTTTGCTCGGCCCGGCTCAGCTTTATGAAGCTTTGCGGGAAAGGGCTGAAGCTAGACAAGTCCAATCATAAGGCAATAAAAACGCAAAAAAACCGCCGCGTATCGGGCCGTTCATTGGCGCAATCAAGAAATCAAATCCGATGCTTGTACCGCGCTCCCTAGGAAATTTTCATAGAACTTGACTTTGTGTATATCATTCCAATTGCAGGACCACCCCGGTCTGTCCGTTGGCACACATAACGATAAAAGCACATGCCAATAGAAGAGTTACCCATAGTGTTCACCGGGATACACCCAGATCAAACAAACTAATGTGTTATGTGCGGCAACGCACCGAATGAATGCCGAGTAAATGGTACATTCGTCGTTTATTTAGCCATTAACCATCAAAAAGCTAGTAACAAAGCTAAAATAAGCAGGGGATTTATGATTTTCTATGGTAATAACCAATTCCAAAATCCACTCGTCGTACCCTACCTGATAGCACCACAATTTTGGGGGTCGAGTTATAAAGACCCAAATAATAGAGAGGATTGGCTTGCCCGTGTCGGGCAATTTCTAACATCTATATACCAAGGTGCTGCCTTGTTGTTTTGCCGCTATTCTGATTTTCACCAGCTTTACGCTCCAGAGACGATTAAATGGCAGAAAAACCATCCGTACCGCATAACCCTAAACAAAATTATCTTCTTGCAGCCTTGCCTGAGGATATTTTCGGGCGTATTTCCTTGAGTTTAGAGCCTGTCACTATGCCGCTGGGCAATGTCCTTTACGAACCGGGTTGCCAACTGCAACACGTTTACTTTCCGACCACCGCCATTGTTTCCCTGCATTATGTGATGGAAAGCGGCGCATCAGCAGAAATTGCCGGCGTTGGCAATGAAGGGATAGTCGGCATTTCTCTGTTTATGGGGGGCAACACCACCGCCCATTTGGCAACGGTATACACCGGCGGTTTTGGTTATCGGCTCAAAGCGCGTTTGCTAATAGAAGAATTCAACCGCACCGGGCCATTGATGCGCTTGTTGCTACGTTACACCCAAGCCTTGATGACGCAAATGTCGCAAACGGCAGTCTGTAACCGGCACCATTCAGTGCAGCAGCAATTGTGCCGCTGGCTATTATTGACATTGGATAGATTGCCGTCGAATGAACTGACCATAACCCAAGAATTGATCGCCAACATGCTCGGTGTGCGTCGCGAAGGCATCACCGAAGCGGCTGGAAATTTGCAACGGGCAGGCTTGATCAGTTACCGCCGTGGGCATATTTCTGTGCTCGATAGATCAGGGCTGGAATCGCTTACCTGTGAATGTTACTGCGTGGTGAAAAAGGAGTTTCATCGCTTATTGAGGGACACGGAAGTGACCAGATGAATAGTGTACTAGTTGCCAAGCAGCTCTGGCAGCCGTGCGAACAGTTGTGGCATTTACGGGCTGCATAATATCAGTGAAAAAACAGGTGACACCATGAAGCTAAAATTGTTGCAATCCCCTTTTTTCTCGTCAATGCCAGTTCGCCGCTGGGACAACGATTCGTGAAAATTACCCATAAAGCCTTTGTTTTTTTGCTGGTCGCCGCACTCTTGACGGCGCTGGTGACAACCCTCGCCGTTTGGGCCTTCAGGCAAATCGAGACCACAGCACAAGCGCGTCAGCATACACTTATCGTCATTGATCATGCGCAAGACTTATTGTCGGAATTGAAAGATGCCGAAATTGGGCAGCGCGGCTATGTGTTGACCGATGACAAAGACTTCTTGGAACCTTACTTGGCTGTCAGCGGCTTGGTCAACAGGCATTTGCAAGAATTGCGGCAGTTAAACTTGATACCGACCGCCCAGCAACATCTGGACGCGCTGACCCCTTTGATAGCCGCCAAAATTGCCGAATTGGCAGTGGTTATTGACTTGCGCCAGCACCATGATCTAACAGGCGCACTTGCGCTGGTCAGCAAGGGTGACGGTAAGCGGCTGATGGACACCATCCGCCTAGAAATGCGCGGCTTTATCAACATCAACGAAACTGCCTTGGCGCAACATGAAGCCGAATTCCAGCACACTATGCGCCTGCTGTTTGTGTTCATAGCACTGAGCAGTTTACTGCTGCTGCTGTTTGCCTTCGCTTTCGCCCATCTGATTTATCAGCAAACCCAGCAACGGCTCAAGCAAGTGACCGATTTGCAAACCCAGCATTTGCTCAAGGTGCAACAAGACGCGAACCAAGTCTTGGCGCAAAACAATGCCGTCTTACAAAGCAACGAACAAAAACTTGCCGTCACGCTCAGCTCCATCGGCGATGCCGTAATTGCCACCGACACCTTGGCGCGGGTGACTTTGCTCAATCCGGTTGCGGAAAAACTGACCGGCTGGACACAGGCCCAAGCTATGAGCCGTCCGGTCGATGAAGCCTTTCAAATCATCAACAAAACCACCCGCCTGTCCGCGACAATTCCGGTGATGGAGACATTGGCCCATGGCACCGTGCAAGGCCTCGCCAACCACACGGTGCTGATTGCCCAAGATGGTACGGAATATGATATAGCCGACAGTTGCGCCCCAATCCGCGACTATGACCGCCAAGTGATTGGTGCAGTATTGGTGTTCCGCGATGTCTCCAAAGAATACGCCGTGCAACAAGCCTTACAAGACAGCAACGCGCTAGTGCAGGCCATCCTTAACACGGTGTTGGACGGCATCATCACTTTTCACACCGCTGGCGGCATTGAGACTGTCAACCCTGCCGCCGAACGCATGTTTGGCTACACTGCCGCCGAATTGATCGGGCAAAAATATAGCCTCTTGATACCTGCACTCGATGCAGAAAAATATGGTGTTCGCTTGGATGAAACAACCACTAAAAAAGCCCAGTCGCAACATGAAGCGATAGGCCAACGGAAAGATGGCAGCCCCTTTCCATTGGAAATTTCCTTAAGCGAGATGCAGTTGAATGGGCAACGCTACTTCACTGGCATTTTGCGGGATTTGACTGCCCATAAGCAAGCGGAAGCGGAATCCGTCAAAGCGGGGGCATTACAGGCCGCGATTTTTAACAGCGCTAATTTTTCCAGTATTGCCACCGACGCGCAAGGTGTCATCCAGATTTTCAATGTCGGCGCGGAGCGGATGCTGGGTTTCGCCGCCGCCGATGTTGTGGACAAAATCACCCCTGCCGAGATTTCTGACCCACAAGAAGTTATCGCCCGGGCCCAGGCATTGAGTGCGGAGCTGGAGACCCCCATCAAACCCGGATTTGACGCGCTGGTTTTCAAAGCCTCACGTGGCATTGAAGACATTTACGAACTGACTTACATCCGCAAAGACACCAGCCGTTTCCCGGCAGTGGTGTCAGTCACCGCCTTGCGTGATGCCCAAAACAGCATCATCGGTTATTTGCTGATAGGCACCGACAACACCGTCCGTAAGCAAGCCGAAGAAGAACAGAAAAAACTGGACCAGCGTTTGCGCGACCAACAGTTTTACACACGCTCGCTGATTGAAGCGAACATCGACGCGATCATGACCACCAATCCGGTGGGCATCATCACCGATGTCAATCAACAAATGGAAACACTCACCGACTGTACGCGTGATGAGTTGATCGGCGCACCGTTCAAAAATTATTTCACCGATCCCGAACGTGCCGAAGCGGCCATTAACTTGGTGCTGAAAGAAAAAAAAGTCACCAACTACGAACTGACCGCCCGTACCCGTAAAGGCAAAGAAACAGTGGTGTCCTACAATGCCACCACCTTTTATGACCGTAACCGAACATTGCAAGGGGTGTTTGCAGCGGCCAGAGATGTCACCGAACGCAAGCTACTGGATCAGGCTTTGCAAGAAACCCATGTCGCTTTGGAAAAGGCAAAATTTGTCGCCGAAAAAGCCAGTCTCGCCAAATCTGATTTTCTTTCCAGCATGAGTCACGAACTGCGCTCGCCACTCAATGCCATCTTGGGTTTTGGGCAATTGATCGAAGCAGGCAAACCACCGCCCACCGCCAGCCAAAAAGCCAGTATTGACCAAATTCTCCATGCAGGCTGGTATTTGCTGGAATTGATTAACGAAATTCTTGACCTTGCCTTCATCGAATCGGGCAAAGTGTCCATGTCGCTGGAACCCGTGTCTTTGGCGGAAGTGCTCAACGATTGTCATCTGATGATCGAACCGCAAGCGCAAAAAAATGCTATCCACTTAGTGTTCCCGCTATTTGAGCAGCCCTGTTTTATTAAAGCTGACCGAACCCGAGTGAAACAAATTTTTGTTAATTTACTATCCAACGCCATTAAATACAACCGCGTGGGGGGTGACGTGGAAGTGACTTGCAATGTCGGTGATGAAGGGCGGGTACGCATTAGTTTTCGGGATACCGGACAAGGCCTGTCAGCAGAAAAGCTGTTGCAATTGTTCCAGCCATTTAATCGTCTAGGCCAAGAAAAAGGCACCGAGGAAGGCACAGGCATTGGTCTGGTGGTCAGCAAGCGTTTGGTGGAACTGATTGGCGGTGAAATTGGCGTGGACAGCACTGAGGGTGTGGGCAGTGTGTTTTGGGTTGAGTTCAATACCACCTCCGAACAGCAGATCAAAGATAGCGACAGCCAAGTGGCAGTTATCGGCTTGTCCCCATTGCCCCATGATGTGCAGAACCACACCGTGCTGTGTATCGAAGACAACCCCGCCAATTTGATGTTGATTGCCACCTTGCTCGCCACGCGACCGGACATCCGTATGTTATCAGCCTGTGATGGTGATCGGGGCGTGGAAATTGCGCGGCACGCACAACCCGACATCATCCTAATGGACATCAACTTGCCGGGCATCAGCGGCATTATGGCATTGGAAATATTGGCGCAAGACGCGTCAACGTCGCATATCCCCGTCATTGCGCTCAGTGCCAATGCCATGCCCCGTGACATAGAAAAAGGTTTGGCTGCGGGTTTTTTCCGCTATTTGACCAAACCGATTAAGGTTAATGAGTTTATGAACACCCTAGATTTAGCGTTGAAATTGACCAAGCAGCCAGTGCGGGCTACGCCGGATAAGGAATTGCCTGATGGTTAATAAAATTTGTCGCTCGGATTAGTGATAGCATGACCCATCCCCGACCGATTATTGCACTGCACCACTAATGTAATTAAAACAACATGATATTTAATGTTTATTAGTCCGTAGTAAGGTTAAAACCACCGACTTTTAGTCGGTCAGATTTATCTATGATTTTTTGACGTATGATATTGCCCTGAGTTGAAAAGTAGGGGGGGGCTATGGATTACCG
>CAIYOW010000109.1 GCA_903927955.1 uncultured Methylococcaceae bacterium
AAGCCACGTTTGGTTTTTAAAACCTGCTCATGGGCTAATTGTTTATCAAACCGCTCTATTTCTAACTGCTGCTCTAATAACTGTTTTTCTTTTTCGAATGCTAAGGCGCTCGCCAATTCAAGTGCTTTTAATGCTTTATCATGCTGGGCTTTTTCGGTTTGTAAACGCACTTCAATCTCATGTTGCTGTTGCAGATGCACTTCTTGATCCATTAATTTCTGGCGCAAAAATTCTGCGGCTAAGGCTTGCTTTTGGCGCTCTATCTCTTCTTCTTGCTGAATCACCTCTAATTGCTTTTTAACGTGTTCCAAACGTAAGCGTTCAAATTCTTCAGCTTGTTGGTACTGAGTTTGGGCTTGTTTTTCTCGAAATTCATAGTCCTTTTGCATCACCTTTTGATAAAGCGCATCTTGAACAATACGCCCTTCTAAGGTATCAGTAGTCTGCACGGCAAAAGTTGGTAGTACTTCGCAACGCGCCCGTCCCTGAACATCGGCCAGCAATAAAGCTTCATTAATACCTTGCGCGATCTTGCCCTCGGTTACGGATAAACCCTGCTCTACCCAAGCACCGTCTTTAAGTAAATTAAGTTCCGTTCTGACCAAATCGTTTATAACGCCTTCAAAAGTTATTTTTATGTGCTGATTAAGTTGCGCTACTAACGCACTATTCTTTTGCGCATAAGCAACACTGGCTTGAAAATAGATCTCTAAATTAGCGGTTAAATCGCAAAAACCACCCGGTAATCTATGAGTTATAGATAAGGACCAATATTCTATAGGCGGGGCATAAACCTTATGCAGAAAACCAGCCGTATAATTAACTGGCCTTTCAAATACCCGTTTGCCCCAACCGAAATGAGAGACGACGACACACCTTTCGGCATCAAAGCCAGGATCCCACGCATACGATTCAACACCACCTGAATTCTGCTCGCCTCTTAACCAGGCTTGTATCAATGCTTGATTATCAGCCATTGCCCACCTCATCAGCTTGAGTTTTAGCCAAGGCGGCCTGGCTTTTAAGCTCTAGAATTTTGGCACTCATGCATTCTGACATGAGTGGATAAAGATTAGGCGCAAACTCAACTGAGCGTTTATCAATTTTTCTTAAAAAGCCGCGACTCAATAAAAAACCCACTGCGAACATCCTGGACCAATCCGAATAATGCCGTGCTCGCTCAAGTGGCGTTTTTTCTATCACTATCTCCAACTCATCATTAGAATTGATTCTAAACTCAGAAAATTCTCTCAAACATTGAAAGGCCAGCTCTTGTTCTTCTTCAGAAAGCGGCCCCGGTGCTGTAGTTTCTAAGCGATAAGATAATAAAAAGGTAAAGAAATCCACCATCGCGGCACAAGCAAAAGCAAACAAAGAAAAATCATTCCACATTGCAAATGAAGGCGTAACCCCTTGCACAAATTGCACATAGGTCATCAAAATAGGCGGTTCAGGCACGCTATAACCAGCATTGGTTGCCAGTTCATTAAACTTTAATTGCACCTCTTGTAACTCAGCCGTCAGTACCTGAAAATTCTTTTCAGTATCGACAGACAAATGATTCAAACTCGTTTGCAAGGCTCGAATATGTTCATCAATTTGATGAAAGTCTTTTTCTATTTGCTCAAAGCTGGTTTTTTTCTCTTGATAACGCTGATTGTAATGTTTCCAAAATGGCCCTTCGCCAACAATATTTTTATAAGCGGCTGGCACTTGTTCATGAGTGCCAAAATAAGCTTGCGAAACCTCTGATGTGGCCTTATCCAAATCAGCATGTTTCTGCTTTAAAATGGTACTTTTAACGGTAACCAAATTACTTAAATAGCTATTAACATCTTTTCTGAGCGCATTAATTCGATCGATCCGAATAGTTTCGGCTTGAGAAACTTCATAAAACTTAAAATACGAGAAGGTAATGGACGCAGTTATGGCGACTAACAACGACAGCACCACACTTAAGTAGCGCCCCCGATTAGCCTGCCAATGAATACTGGCCATTTCTAATGAACAAATGACAATAATAGACTGAATTGCGATGGTAATAATTAAAGCAATCCAAGGGAGAATGAAATAAGACAGACCGTAATAAGTGGTAAAGCCTGAGGAGATACTCAACATTAACACGATGGGGATAGACCAAACTCGCAGCAAGCCCACAAATGAAGTCTGAATATAATTTAAAAAACTGCCTAAACCACCAGGCCCTGATTTTGGATGTCGTGCTTTATTCATATCAAATACTTACGCTGTACCGCAGTTAACTTAATTCTAAGTCTATGTGAATATTAACAGAATTGCAATTAGTGTACTATTGAAAAGTAATTATTCACAGCCCTATAAGAATTTCCCCGACTTTTTTCATTACATGATAGACTTTTGCCATACAAACATCCCCTTAAGCAATGAAACTGAGCGATCACGATTTACGACAAATTGATGAAGAGAGAATCAAAACTC
>CAIYOW010000110.1 GCA_903927955.1 uncultured Methylococcaceae bacterium
ATAATTTGCTCCATCAGCTCCACCACGCTAATTTCAGAACCAAAGGCATGATAGACGGTGGCCATTTCCAAACCGATGATGCCCCCACCCACCACCAGCAATTTTTTGGGGATTTCGGTCAGGTTAAGTGCGTCGGTTGAGTCCCATAATCGCGGGTCGTCATGGGGGAAAACCGGAATTTGGGTAGGCTGTGAGCCTGCGGCGATAATGGCTTGGTCAAAGCTGATCTGGCTAGTGCCTTGGGCATTTTGCACGCTCAGGCTGTTGGCGGAGGCAAATTCTCCCACGCCGTGGACGACGGTGACTTTACGCTGTTTTGCCAAACCGGATAAGCCATCATTTAAGGTTTTGGTGACGCTTTCTTTCCAGCTACGGATTTTGTCCAAATCTAGCTCGGGCTTGCTGAAGCTGATACCGTGTTCCGCCATTTCATCCGCTTCGTGTATGACCAGCGCGGTATGCAGCAAGGCTTTGGAAGGAATGCAACCGACGTTGAGGCAAACGCCACCCAATACCGGCTCGCGCTCGACCAACACCACCTGTTTGCCCAAATCAGCCGCGCGGAAGGCCGCACTGTAGCCGCCCGGGCCGCCACCTAAAACCAAAACATCTGCGTGCAATGCTGCTTGATTCATTTGAAAATCCTTATGTAAATTAAAGTAACAGACGGCGAATATCGGCCAAATAGGCTTTCAGGGCTGCCATAAAACGGGCGCCTTCGGCACCATCAATAACACGATGGTCGTAGGTCAAATCCAATGGCAACATTAAGCGCGGTATAAATTCTTTACCATTCCACACCGGTTGCATTTTGGCGCGGGTGATGCCGAGTATGGCCACTTCGGGGGCGTTGACAATCGGCGTGAACGCGGTGCCGCCAATCCCGCCTAAGCTTGAGATGGTGATGCAGCCGCCTTGCATGTCGCCCGGCATCAGCTTGCCTTGCCGTGCTTTGGCGCTTTTTTCCGCCAATTCCAACGACAATTCGTTGATGGATTTTTTATCCACATCACGCAGCACTGGCACGACCAAGCCGTTAGGCGTGTCAACGGCAATACCCACGTTAAAATATTTTTTCAGGATCAAGTTTTCACCGTCACTGGACAACGAGGCATTGAAGCTGGGGAACTGCTTCATGGCGGCAACCATAGCCTTTAAGATAAATAATAAGGCGGTGAGCTTTATTTCATCTTTGCCCTTTTCGGCATTCAAGGCATTACGGAAAGCTTCCAATTCAGTGATGTCCGCTTCTTCGTGGTAAGTCACCAAGGGCAGGTTAAGCCAAACACGGCTTAAGTTTTGCCCTGTCAAACGTTTTATTTTACTCAGTTTTAATGTCTCTGTTTCTCCAAATTGCGAGAAATCCACAGCCGGTATTGGCGGAATGCCCACTGTACCGGTGGCTGCCGCGCCTTCAGTCATGGCTTTTTTGACAAAACTTTTGACATCTTCTTTAAGGATACGGTTTTTTCGCCCTGTGCCGATTTTAATGGCATGGATATTAACGCCTAATTCCCTTGCAAACAGTCGTACCGATGGTGAGGCATGGGCTTTTTCTTTTGCTGCCGTAGGTAATTCGGCGACGGGCTGGGGTTGTGGGGCGGCGGGTTTGGCAGGTTCCGGTTTTATTTCAGCAACAGCGGCCACCGCAACAACAGGCGCTGGGGCTGGGGCTGGCGGCGCGGACACAGCAGGCTCGGGGTGGGTGCTGACAGTAGCCGTTGCACTGGGCATAACGGTGGCAACCAGTGTGCCTTCGGAAACTTTGTCACCGGGTTTGATAAACACTTGGGCAATAGTCCCAGCCACACTGGAAGGCAGCTCCATGCTGGCCTTATCCGTTTCCAATGCGGCAATGGTTTGTTCCAGTTCAACCGAATCACCCGCTTGGATGAACACCTCTACAACATCAATTTCGGCAACATTGCCAACGTCAGGAACTTTAATTTCGATTAATGTAGTCATTGTCCATTTTTCCGTTAGATTAACCAAGGGGCGGTAGCTTCGGGGTTGATGCCGTATTTGGCAATGGCAACAGCCACTTTGCCGGGTTCGAATTGCCCCAAGTCTGCCAAGCTCTTCAATGCCGCCACGGCGATTTGGAATCGGTCCACCTCAAAGAACTTGCGTAAATTTTCGCGGGTATCGGAACGTCCAAAGCCATCGGTGCCCAACACGGTATACGGTGCGGACAAGAACGGGCGTATTTGTTCGGCAAAGGCACGGGTATAATCGGTTGCCGCAATAATTGGCCCTTCGGCATTGGCAAGACAGTGGCTGACATGCGGTTTTTTGGCGGTGTCCGTCGGGTGCAAGCGATTCCAGCGTTCACAGTGTTGACCATCGCGGGCCAGTTCGGTAAAGCTGGTGCAGCTCCACAAATCAGCTTCCACGCCCCAATCGTTTTTAAGCAAGTCGGCGGCAAATTCCACTTCCCTGAAAATAACGCCAGAACCCAGCAATTGCACCCGTGGGGCCCGGCTGGCCTCAGCTTGGCGATAACTGTACATACCTTTCAAGATATCCAGCTCAGCCCCTTTAGGCATGGCAGGATGCGGGTAGTTTTCGTTCATTACGGTGATATAGTAAAAAATATCTTCCTGTTCGACATACATCCGTCGTAGGCCATCTTGAATAATCACTGCCAACTCATAGGCATAGGTTGGGTCGTATGACACGCAATTGGGTACGGTGGCGGACATGATGTGGCTATGGCCGTCTTCATG
>CAIYOW010000111.1 GCA_903927955.1 uncultured Methylococcaceae bacterium
CAACACGCTTCGCCAATGGTTAGCACGCTATACCCGTAAAACGTTGTCTTTTTCAAAGTCTGATGAATACCATGCTTGGGCCACCCATCTGTTTATACGAAAATAGTGTTGAACCTATCACTTTGATTTTTACCATTACCCAATCCTGAACAGGGCCAAGGATGATTGGGAGTGGCTGGATAGTGTGCCTAGCGTCAGGCTTTTACCGGAGCCTAAAAAACGCTTGCGCTGGCTGACTTATGACGAAGCCGGGCAACTGCTGAGGGAATTGCCGCCCCACCTCGAGGCAATGGCGCGGTTCACCTTGGCGACGGGGTTGCGCGAGTCAAATGTCACCGGGTTGCAATGGTCGCAAATTGACCTGCAACGCCGTTGTGCATGGATACACGCCGATCAGGCCAAGGCGGAAAAAGCGATTCATGTCCCCTTGAACGATGACGCGATGGCGGTGGTACAAGGCCAATGGGGAGTTCACTTACCTGGGTGAGCCGGTGACTAGGGCAAACAACCATGCATGGCGCAAGGCGTTAAAGCGGGCGGGAATTGATAATTTCCGCTGGCATGATTTGCGCCACACCTGGGCGAGCTGGCACAGGCAAAATGGCACGCCGATAGACAAGCTGAAAGAGTTGGGCCGATTTGTCGATGGTCATGCGCTACGCCCACCTGTCCAGTGACCACCTGCACGAGTACGCCGAAAACGCAAAACTGAAAAGGCCTGTGACAAATTTACGACAGGCATAAAAAAAGGCCTTAACTGTTTCTAGTTAAGACCTTGATTATATTGGAGCTGGAGATGGGACTCGAACCCGCGACCGGCTGATTACAAATCAGCGCACCTGACGTTTTACCCACCCATAATGGCTTTTAATAAGCACTAATAGGCATTGTAATACAGTGTGTTATTGTTATAATAAGTCAGAAGGTCTTGGAATAGGTTTTAACTATCCTGCTTATTATATGCTTATTAATTTTTACGGGGTGCGGCAATGAAGCTGACAAAGTCTGTTGTTGACAAGCTGGCTTTTACGGAAAAAGGGCAGGTGTTCCACTGGGATGATGAACTGCCGGGCTTTGGCTTGTATATCGGCACGAAGTCTAAAACGTGGTGTGTCCAGCAGCGTATCGGCAATAAAACCAAGCGTGTCGTGTTGGGCAAGTACCCTACCATGACGGCGGAACAGGCGCGGAACTCGGCTAAAAAAAGTATTGGCGAATTGGCTGCCGGTATTGATGTGGTCAAGGAAAAGCGTGAGAAGAATATCAAAGCGGTCACGTTGGGCGAGGTGTTCGCCTCTTTTTTGGATGCCCGTCAGCTTAAGCCGAAGACGGTAAGGGATTATAAGGGCGTGATGAACAACATTTACTCTGACTGGCAAACACTGCCGATCACCGATATTACCCGTGATGCCGTGGAACGCCGCCATAAAAAAATCGGCGCGGAACGCGGGGAGGCTTATGCCAACTTGGGTAGCCGGACGTTACGCAGTGTTTTGAATTATGCGGGTGCAAAATACGAAACCGGTAAAGGCCTGTCGATACTGCCGGAAAATCCGGTCAAGCGGATTAGCCAGACTAGGGGCTGGTACAAGGTGCAACGGCGCACCGGACACCTTAAGCCCCATCAATTGGCGGAGTGGTTTGATGCGGTGCTGAACATTGATAATGATACCATTAGAGATTATCTGATTTTTGTATTGCTGACCGGAACCCGCAAGGATGAGTCGGCAAAATTGCAATGGACGGATATTGATTTGGCTGACAACAGCTATGTTTTGCGCGACCCGAAAAATGGTAGGCCAATGCCCTTGCCTTTGTCGGATTATTTGGCGGTCATGCTGGCTAAGCGCAAAGCAGGCGGCAGCAGCCCGTTTGTGTTTCCGGGCGAAGGTGCGCGCGGCTATTTGGTCGAACCCAAACGGCAGATTGCCAAAGTTGTTGAAATAACGGCTGTGCCGTTTGCCATGCACGACTTGCGCCGGACATTTGTGACCATAGCCGAATCGTTAGATATTTCCGCCTATTCGGTCAAGGCGTTGGTGAACCATAAGCAAGGTGATGATGTGACCAGCGGCTATGTGCAATTGAGCGTGGAGCGGTTGCGTCTGCCCATGCAGACCATCACTGATTTTATGTTGAAATCGGCCGGGTTAAAAGCTTCCGCTGATGTTGTTTCTCTCAAACAAGCCCAAGGATAATCAAAGTATGAGCCATATCGCTGAACAAGTGTTTGCAGCTGTCAAGGCATTGCCTGAACAGCAGGCGGCGGAGGTTTTGCATTTTGCCGAATTTTTACAAGCCAAAATGGGGCAATCTTCGCAAAGGAAAAGGGAAAAGGCATTGGCGGCTTTGGATAACTATAGTGGGCTTTACGACGGCGTACCGTTTAATCGGGAAGATTTGCATGAGCGTCCTTGAGTTTGCTGATACTAATATTGTGGTTTATGCCGTAGGGCATCATTCCGCCCAGCGCACTAAGGCAATGGCAATTCTTGCGGAGAGCGTGACCGTTAGCTCGCAAGTCATTAACGAAACGGTGAACGTACTGACACGCAAACAACGTGTCGATTTGGGCATAGCCCATGAAGTTGCTGAAAGCCTGTTGGAAATCTGCCAAGTTGTTGCGGTGGACAGGCAAACAATCCGCAAGGCCATTAGTTTGGTGCGCCGTTACCGGCTTTCCCATTGGGATTCGCTGATTGTGGCGGCTGCCTTGTTGTCGGGCTGTGAAACATTGTATTCCCAAGATATGCAACATGGGCAGGTTTTTGAGCGACGGCTTAAGGTTGTCAATCCATTTTTTTGAATGCCATTAGGCAGGGGGCAAGCACATGGCCATCGATCACCACAACCCCCGCAAAGGGGGGCTTAACAGTGTCTGTGTCACTGAACAGGCTAGCTTTTCGCTTGAAGAAATTAGCGCGCATTTTTTAACCAGCTTGGCAATGACCGAAGGCTTAATAATGGAGGCCATAAATAAGTTAGCAAACGGTGATGCTGGGGAGGTGGCTAGGATTATTACCCATCAAAGCAAGGCTTCACTAAAAGAAACTGATGATAAAGAGTGTTATTTTGCCGAGTTGTTTTTGCGTCTTGCGCGGTCAGAATGCCAGCTGTGCGCGGTTAGTTTTGAGGATGGCAATTTATTAGCGGCGTTCAGTCACTTGGCAATGGCAAACCAGAGTTTGGGCGTATCCGGTGGGCTTAACCCCTCAGAAAAATTTAAAACGCTACGAAGTCAAGCCAAGGTGTTGGCTGATGTTGTTCATGCGAACCAAAAGCGCGTTGAAATCTGGAATAACACGCAAGCCGACTTTAAGCGGTACTGGCAACTGTATATTGACCCAGCTAAGCGGGCTACAGACGCGGCAATTTTGCTGGAGAAGTCGGCGGTTTACGAAAATGCCCATCCAAAACCCAAAAGATCAACGTTAGAAACTTATGTTCGGGCATGGCAAGCTGTGCCGTCAGGTGAGTCTTAGTTTACGGCGTAAACTCAGAGTTTACCGCGAAAACAAAATAAATATAAATAAATCAGTATTTTGTAATTTTTAAATCGCATTAAAAGCTGATAGAATCAGTTTGAATTTTTTCAAACTAACGTCGGGAGACGCCAGTAATGCGCAAAAATGATCGTATCACGTCACTTGCCGAATTTGATTCGGCGCCAGAAACCACTTTATTCAATCAAATCACCATCGCCTATGTCCGCGACTGTTCCACGGCAACACTGGAGCGTGACCGTTGGGCGGGCGGTGGCATACCTTTTATTAAGATCGGGCGTTTGGTCAAATACCGTAAAGCGGATGTTTTGACCTGGCTGGCACAGTATCAGCCGCAAATCTCAACGTCTGAAACGGGGTTGGATGGATCAGAGACCACGGCGGCGGGTCGTGGCGACAGCAAGCAGCACGGCAAACTTAGCGGCAAACCCAAAAAAGCTGGCGACAAGAGCCTAGGCGGTGCAGCATGATTTGGCAGCTTCTTTTTTCGATTACAATGCTGGTGCTCGTTGTTCTGTTAGAGCCCGCAGGAAAACCTAGGCCTGTTCCAACAACGACTTGTTCATACAACTTTAACATTGAACAAACTGCCAACACCCCCTTTGCGGAACTTTACCCGGCACTGGACAAAATGAAAGCTATTGGCAAGGGGGCGGCTGATGACGAACATTAAGCAACCGCCCTATGCCAACGCTTTGATAGCACGGCTGGCTTACGGCAACCCGCCTGAAAAAGTCATTATCACCGTTGGCGCGGGGGCATGGAAATCGGCAAAGTGCTGGAACAAAAAACCGGACTATTCGGCATTGGTGCTACCTGCTGACACTTTGCCCCGCCAGCTGCACTGGCCTGTCAATGGTTTCGTCTGCCAGATCGAATGGGATGCTGCCGCACCGGCAGAACTCATCATCCTGCTGGTTAAGGCATTGCACAACGCAGGAGCGGCACAGATCATCGTCTGGCCCGTCGGCGTGGACTGCAAACTGCCCGCTTGGCTGTTCAACACGGCTACGCAACAATGGGAGCAGGTGCATGAACAAATCCACGTCTATGGAGGGCATCAATGAACGCAGCATTTATGCCGAAAACAATCCCTATGTCAGACTGTTTGGATGAATTGGACAAGTGCTGGGCCAAGCCACAGCTATTAACCGCCCAGCTAGAGCCTGAAGCCTATCCGGTGGATGCGTTGCCGGTCGGGGTGTTGGCGGCGGTGCAGGAAGTGGCGGATTTTGTCAAAGCACCGTTCCCGTTGGTGGTCGGTACTGCGCTGGGGGCGTTATCGTTGGCGATACAGGCGCATAGTGATATAGCCAGGGCAGCGTTACTGTCTGGACCGAGCAGTTTATTTCTGCTGACCATAGCCGACTCGGGCGAGCGCAAGACTACTTGCGACGGTTTTTTTACCAAGGCAATCCGTGACTATGAAGCGGAACAGGCGGAGTTGGCCCAACCTTTGCTGAAGACTTATGAAGCGGAGCGGTCGGCATGGCAGGCGGAACGGGAGGGCATTTTATCGGCGATTAAGGATGCGGGCAAAAAAGGCAAGGATAGCCGTGGCCTGAGAGATGACCTGTTGGCCCTTGAGCATGACCAACCAGAGCCGCCGCGCATTCCACGGCTGATGCTGGGCGATGAGACACCGGAGAATTTGGCCTATACACTGGCCAAGCGTTGGCCCTCGGCGGGTGTGGTATCGAGCGAGGCAGGCGTGGTGTTCGGGGCGCATGGCATGGGCAAGGATTCGGTGATGCGTAACATGGCATTGTTGAATGTGTTGTGGGATGGCGGCGAGTTGTCGATAGGCCGTAAGACTTCGGAATCGTTCACTGTGAGAGGCGCAAGGTTGACGGTGGCGTTGCAAGTGCAGGAAGCGACATTGCGGGCATTCTTTGAGAAGTCGGGCGGATTGGCACGTGGCACAGGGTTTCTGGCGCGTTTTCTGGTGGCTTGGCCGGCATCGACACAAGGCTACCGTCCCTTTTCTGAGCCACCGGAAGCGTGGCCCAAACTGGCTGCCTTTAACCGGCGCATAGCGGACATTTTAAACACCGCTGCGCCACTGGGCGAACAAGGCGGTTTGCAACCGCTGCAGCTGACTTTTACAGCGGCTGCCAAGGCGGCATGGGTGGATTTTTATAATGCAGTAGAGAGGCAATTGCGGGCAGGCGGCGAGCTGTATGATGTACGCGATGTGGCCAGCAAGACGGCGGACAATGCGGCACGGTTGGCGGCGCTGTTCCATGTGTTTACCCATGAGATAGGCGGGGCAGTGGATGTGGATTGCTTTGCAGAGGCCAGCCAGATTGCCGCTTGGCATTTGTCGGAAGCGCGGCGTTTTTTTGGTGAACTGGCGTTACCGGTGGAGTTAGCCCATGCGGGCAAGTTGGATGCGTGGTTGATTGCCGCTGCCCGGCGTAATCATAGCCCGCTGATTGCGCGGCGTGAGGTGCAGCGTTGTGGGCCGGTGCGCGACAATGAGGCGTTGACCAAGGCGTTGCAGGAATTGGCTGAATTGGATCGGGTGCGCTTGAAGTGCGAAGACCGCCGTAAGGATGTGCTAATCAATCCAGCCTTGCTGGCAGGTGGTGTGGTATGAGCCTGTCTGCACTGATCCATAAAAGCAAGGTGACCGTGGTTGCGACGGAGACAGTTGCGGCACTTGCGACAGCGGAGGGTGTTGTGCCGTGTCATGTCGCAACCGTCGCAACTGTCAGTGTCGCAACTGCGCCGGAACAGCAATCAGGCACGTTGGTGGTGGTCTGTTATAGCCCGGCGGGTGATGCGCTCAGGGTGGTGGCACGGGATGCGGAACACGCTGATTTTTTGCTAAGGATGAATCCTAACAGGTCAAATTATGAACAATAAATACCCCGTGGAGATAGACGGCATAACGGGCGAGGTGGAGGCCCTACCCCCTAGTCAGGGCAAACGCTGCCGCTGTAAGTTAGAGACGATGGCTGATGTGAAAGCCGAAATGGCGAAAGTGTACCGTGAATCAAGATCGGACATTATTGACCCCGTTACCGGTACTAAGTTAATCTGGATGTTGCAATCGGTGGCGCGGGTGATTGAAGGCAGCGATTTTGAAAAAAGACTGGATGTGCTGGAGAAGCGGTCGTGAACATTAAAAACCGCTTGGCCAGGCTCGAACAAAACTGTGCCATAACAACCAAGCGTGAGTTTTCAACATTTGAGCTTGCACAACGGGTTTGTTGGATACTGTACCAGCTTGAGGCAGGGATTTTTGTTTTGCCCAAAGGCTCAAAATTTGCGGATGTTGAAACTTATCAGACACATTTGCTTCATTTGCTGGGGAGGGCGGGTGAATTGGGTTCAGTCAGGTGTGCTGGCATAGGTTAGGGTTGAAAATGTGTCAAAGGAGGCGCGGTTGGCTGTGAAGGTGCAGCGGAAGGCATCTGGGCGACTGGTGGACGGAGGCAATCCGGCTATCAGCCGCTTTTCAATGTGGTAAAGTTGACGTTTTTATGGGTAGGCGGGGCAATTGTCGCAACCCATTATATTGACACGATGTGAAAAAATACTATGCAAAATCTTTTGAACGACCTGGTGACGCTGCTGGAACAAGACCCTCGCTTGGTTAGGGACGGGCAATTGTTCAAGAACAAGATCATTGAATTGGCCTTGGCACTCGATAAGGGACTGATACGCCTTTTGCTGTCACACGAGGGGATGCGCCGCCATTTTTTTCAGGAAGTGGATGATGTGCTGGTTTTTGATAAGGTCAAGTTCCAGCGTTTTGTGAGCAACAAGGCGTTTCTGCCGGCCAGCTACACGGCTTTTAAGAACAAGATTGGCCTGACTGCGGAAGGGGCTTATTTGACCGACAGTAAGGAGGTGGTGCTGGCATGGCCTTATAAGGATTGTGTGTTAGAAGGCGGGCAAACCAAGGAAGATGCAAAACGGAATGAGGTGTTCTGGAATGAGACACTTGCCCCTGACCAGATTGACCGTTTGCTTGCGCCGAAAGTGCTGACTAATTTCAAAAAGTACGATAAGGACGGAGAGCATAAAGTCACGAGCATAAGCCGTGATGATAACCTGATTATTAAGGGAAACAACCTACTTGCTTTGCATACGCTAAAACAAGCCTATGCCGGAAAAGTGAAGCTGATTTACATAGATCCTCCATATAACACTGGAAACGATGATTTTAGATATAACGACAGTTTCAATCGGTCTACTTGGCTAACCTTTTCAAGAAATAGGCTTCTTATTGCAAAATCATTTTTATCCGATGAAGGCGCAATATTTGTTTCCATAGATCACAATGAGCTTGCTTATATGATGGTGCTTTTAGATGAGGTTTTCGGGAAAGAAAATTTTCAAAATCTTATCAGTGTAAAAAGGGGATCGGTAACTGGACATAAAACGATAAATTCTGGTGTTGTGAACATTACAGAATATGTTGTTATTTACACAAAGAATAAGAAAGCATGGAAACCAAATCGTGTATTCATAGAAAGAGAAAGAAACGATCGATACAACAATTTTATATTCAACAGGGATTTAGATATTTCTAAATGGGAATTTTGCAGTTTGCTTGATGCCTTTGCGGAAAAAGAAGGCATCAAAAAAACGCAACTAAAAAAACAATTAGGCAATCAATACGAAGAAAAAGTTTTTGACTTTATTATTGAAAATGCTTCTGCGGTTATTCAGTTTGCCTATCCAGATGAAAGCAAGGTAAGCGAAGATGCCCGTGCTTTAATAAAGAAATCAAAAGAAAATCCTGAAAGTGTTTTTCACCTTAAGAGACAAGATGAACCAGATATTTATTTAATAAATGGGCAGAGAATACTTTTTTATTCGGATAGGTTAATTGAAGTTGATGGAAAATTTGTAACAGGAGAATTGTTATCTGATATTTGGCAAGATGTTTTGCCAAACGATCTTCATAATGAAGGCGCTGTTAAGCTTAAAAAGGGAAAAAAACCAGAGAAGATGCTACAGAGAATTATTGAACTAGGGTCTAACCCAAATGATCTGGTGTTGGATTTTTACAGCGGCAGCGGAACGTCAGCAGCAGTAGCTCATAAAATGGGGCGTAGATGGATCGCCATAGAGCAGATGGACTACATTCAGGATTTACCCAATATCAGACTTAGAAAAGTTACTGAAGGTGAACAAGGCGGGGTCTCAAAGTCCGTAAATTGGCAAGGCGGCGGTTCTTTTATTTATTGTGAATTAGCAAAGGCGAACCAAACCTTCATCGACCAAATACAGGAAGCGAAGGATAGCAAAGAACTAACGGCAATCTGGCAAGCCATGCAGGACGAGGCGTTTTTGAGCTACCGAATTGAACCCAAAAAGATTGATCTTGCCTATGCGGATTTTATGGGTTTGAGCCTTGATGACCAGAAACGCTTTCTGATTGAGGTGATGGACAAGAATATGCTTTATGTTCCGGTCAGTGAAATGGATGACATCACCTATGGCATCAGCGAAGAAGACAAGCGGCTAAACCGCCAGTTTTTCGGCGAATGATCAGGCAAGGGGCAATGGCTATGACGGAAATAAAAACCCTGCACCAAACGCTGACCGAGGAGTTGGGGAAGCGAACCATTGAACAGACGGACATGCCGCTTGCCATTACCAGCAACCTGAATCCGGCCTTTACGATTCGCCCTTACCAGAAACGCACCTTGCAATTTTTCCTGAATTACTGGCATGAGCCTTTTGACGGCAAGCCGCGCCAGAACCATCAATTGTTGTTCCACATGGCGACGGGCAGCGGCAAGACGCTGATCATGGCAGGGCTGATGCTATATCTGTACACGCAAGGCTACCGTAATTTTTTGTTTTTTGTGAACAGCACCAATATCACCGATAAGACGCGCAACAATTTTTTAAATCCTGTATCCAGTAAGTTTCTGTTTGCCCAGCAGTTAAGTGTCGGTGACAAGCGCTTTGCCGTGAGCGAGGCCGATAACTTCCAATCCGCCAACCCAGACGATATTAATATTGTTTTTTCAACTATTCAGGGTTTGCATCTTGCGCTGAATACGCCCCGTGAAAACGGTTTGACCTATGATGATTTTGAACATCAGAAAATGGTGTTGATTTCTGATGAGGCGCATCACATCAACGCTGACACCAAAAAAGGTGCGAAAATCGGCCAAGACGAGTTGTTTGAAACCATAAGTTGGGAAGGCACGGTGCAGCGGATTTTTATGGCAAACCCCGACAATGTGTTATTGGAGTTCACGGCCACGGTTGATTTTACGGATGAAAACCTTAAAGCCAAATATCGCCCTAAACTGATAGCCGATTACACGCTTAAGGCGTTCCGCAAGGATGGCTATTCTAAGGAAGTGAAGGTGTTGGAGGCCAATTTGCCGCCATTTGAACGGGCATTGCAGGCGGTGTTGCTTTCGCAATACCGGCGAAAGCTATTTGAGAAAAATAAGTTGTTTATCAAGCCGGTCATTCTTTTTAAGTCGAAGACGATCAAAGAGAGCAAGGCGTTTTTTGGGCAGTTCAAAACCGGTATGGCCACCTTGACGGCGGAACGGCTTGCCGAAGCGGAGAGGAATGCGAAAGCCCCCGCCTTAATATTGCTGTTTGCTTACTTAAAGGGGCAAGGTATCACCCTTGAAAATTTGGCTATTGAACTGCATGGCGATTTTAGTGAAGACAAGCTCATTGAAGTGAACAGCAAAGAGGAGAGCGAAGCCAAGCAGCTTGCCGTCAATTCGCTTGAAGACGCCACCAACGAATATCGCGCCGTTTTTGCGGTGGATAAACTTAATGAGGGTTGGGATGTTTTGAACCTGTTTGACATTGTGCGGCTTTATGACACACGGGACAGCAAGGCTGGAAAGGTGGGCAAAACCACCATGAGCGAGGCGCAGCTTATCGGGCGGGGCGCGCGTTATTGCCCGTTCAGCCTATCGCCTGAGCAGCAGGTTGACCAGCGGAAATATGATTCGGACTTAACGCATGAAATGCGGCTATGCGAGGAATTGGTTTATCACAGTGCCTATAATCCCAAATATATTCAGGAACTCAATACCGCTTTGCATGAGCTGGGCATTAAGCCGAAAGAGATGCGGCAACGTAGTGTTAAGCTGAAGCCGTCTTTTAAGGATACAACGCTGTATAAGGCGGGGCATATTTTCCTGAACGGGCAGCAAAAATATGACCGCAAGGACATTGTAGGGCTTGATAGCAGTTTGATACAGAAGCTTTATAATATGCCCTTGCATACGGGGCATAGCCAGTCTTACACGGTTTTTGTTGAACAAGGCGGTGCAACATCTGACATTGAACGCAAACAGAAGGATTATGCACTGACCGATTTTGGCACGGCTATTTTGCGGAAAGCTATGCAGCGGCTGGAATTCTATGAATTCAAAAATTTGAGGTCGCATTTGCCAAATTTGCAATCCGCGCATGAGTTCATGACCGCTGATTGTTATATCGGGAACATTCGGGTTGAGGTGTCGGGTACGCAGGAACAGGTAGAAAACCTAAGTGCGGAACAAAAGCTACAGGCTGCCACGCAAATTTTAGCGGAAATTTCAGCGGTCATTGCTTCTGATAAGGTGGAATACAAAGGCACGAAGGACTTTAAGCCTTCCATGCTGAAAGACCGTATCACTGACAAAGAGCTGAATTTTGCCGCCGATGAAGGCGATGACCAAGAGTTTGGCAAGTCTATGAACAATCCGCAAGAAACGGCCTTTCACCTTGATCTGAGCAAGCGCGACTGGTTTGTTTTTGATGATTTTTATGGCACATCTGAAGAAAAATTGCTTATCAAGTTTATTGATAAGCATTTCGATGACCTGAAAAAGAAGTATTCAGACGTGTATCTGATACGCAATGAACGGCACTTCAAGATTTTCAATTTCGACGACGGAAGACCTATTGAACCGGATTTTATTTTGTATCTCGTGGGACTCGATGCATCTAAAATCATTCATTATCAAGTGTTTATCGAACCAAAAGGCGGGCATTTGTTAAAGCAGGATGAATGGAAAGAAAATTTCTTGTCACGTTTGCGGGCTGAATCTGTCATTGAACAGCTTTGGAAAGATCGCGAATATGTGGTTTGGGGCTTGCCGTTCTTTAATGATGCACTACGGGGGGCGGAGTTTAAGGCGGGTTTTGATGAGTTTTTGCAGTAACGCGATGCACTGCCGTTTAAAGGGTTGGGTGTGTCGTGGATAAGGCAAGCTGAAATAGCGGTGCAGACTATTTTAATTTTTTGTAAAAAACTAAAATAACGGGTGGTGGTGTTTTAGTTTTTGAGGAAAGCAACGAGGATGAAAAACTTTAAGGCGGGACAATTTGTCCAGCAATCGCACTATAAAAGCTTCCAGCCCAACATCATCAACCGTGCTTGGCTACTCGACAACATGGCATTGATTCAGCTGTTAGGCCAAGCGGATCGGGAATTGGGCAGGCTGGATATGTATTCGGACTATATCCCTAATATTGATTTGTTCATTCGTATGCATGTGCTGAAAGAGTCCACTCAGTCCAGTAAGATTGAAGGCACACAGACGAATATTGAGGAGGCTTTGCTTGAGCAGGATGATGTCGCCCTGGATAAGCGGGATGATTGGGAGGAGGTGCAAAACTATGTGCTGGCGATGAATAAGGCCATTGAGAGCTTGCAGTCACTGCCCTTTTCAGCACGCTTAATCCGTGAGACACATAAAACCCTGATGCAAAGTGTTCGCGGTAAGCACAAACAGCCGGGCGAGTTTCGGCTTAGCCAAAACTGGATTGGAGGAGCGACACTGGATGATGCGGTGTTTGTACCGCCAGTGCATACCTCGATTGTTGGGTTAATCAGCGATATTGAAAACTTTGTGCATAACGATGCCCAGTATTTCCCAGAGCTGCTGAAAATTGCTTTGGTGCATTATCAGTTTGAAACTGTCCATCCGTTTTTGGATGGCAATGGTCGTGTGGGCCGGCTGTTGATTACGCTGTATCTTGTGAGCAGAGGTCTGTTGAAGAAGCCGGTGTTGTATTTGTCTGACTTTTTTGAACGTAACCGCTCGCTGTATTACGACAATCTCATGCGGGTAAGGGAAAAGGATGATTTGTTGCAGTGGTTCAAGTTTTTTCTGGTTGGCGTTATTGAGACGGCACAAAACAGCATTGTCGCTTTTGATAATATCCTGAAGCTACAAAAAACGGTGGACACTCAAATACAAACTTTGGGCAGTAGGGCTGTTAACGCACAAAAAGTTATTCTTTACTTGTACCAACATCCCATAATTGATGCCGCCAAGGTGGGTGAGGTGGCAGAAATATCAGCGGCTTCGGCGTATAAACTGATTGCCGAATTGGAGCGGTTTGAAATTTTGAAGGAAATTACCGGCGGCAAACGCGGAAAAATGTATGTGTTTGAGGATTATTTGCAGTTGTTCAGATAACGGGTTTACGCAATTTTTAATAAGCGGCTTCGCCCCAACTGCTTATTATGTGCTTATTAATAATTTTCAGGCATAAAAAAAGCCTAGATATTTTTATCTAAGCCTTTGATTATATTGGAGCTGGAGATGGGACTCGAACCCGCGACCGGCTGATTACAAATCAGCTGCTCTACCAACTGAGCTACACCAGCAACATGCGGCTATTATACATAATTTTTATTGATGCTGGAAATTTTTTTGCTACATTGCAAGCAATGCTAACGGCCCAAGAAATTCCTCAGCAAGTCATGCCCATGTTCGGTCAAAATGGATTCTGGGTGGAACTGCACACCTTCAATATCCAGTGTCTTATGGCGAACACCCATAATTTCATCCAGATTGCCCTCGCTATCTTGTGTCCATGCGGTAATTTCCAAACAATCCGGCAAGCTGGATTGCTCAATCACCAGCGAGTGGTAACGGGTTGCGGTAAACGGGTTGCTTAGCCCTTTAAAAACCCCTGTGTTGTTATGGTGTACCGCCGAGGTTTTGCCGTGCATGATGCTTTTGGCGTGGATGATGTTGCCGCCGTAAGCGTAGCCAATACTTTGATGACCCAAACAAACGCCTAACAGGGGGATTTTGCCAGCAAATTTTAAGATGGCTTCCACTGATACGCCTGCTTCTTTGGGTGTGCAAGGGCCGGGGGAGATGACAATTTTATCGGGTGACAGTCGGGCAATATCATCGACACTCACTTGGTCGTTGCGCACAACGGTCACGTCTGCACCCAATTCGCCAAGGTATTGCACCAGATTGTAAGTGAATGAGTCGTAGTTATCGACCATGACAACTTTTATGGTCATAGTTGTTCTCCTGCCAAACCGGCTTCTGCCATTGCAACTGCGCGGAAAATGGCACGTCCTTTGTTCATTGTTTCATCCCATTCGTTTTCTGGCACCGAATCGTAGACAATGCCGGCCCCGGCTTGGATATGCAGTAATCCGTCTTTAATAACTGCGGTGCGTATGGCAATGGCGGTGTCCAGATTGCCAGACCAAGCCATATAACCGACCGCTCCTGCATAAATGCCGCGCTTGACCGGTTCCAACCCGTTAATGATTTCCATAGCGCGAATTTTAGGTGCGCCACTCACCGTACCAGCAGGAAAGGTTGCCGCCAACACATCAAAAGCATTTTTGCCTGATTGCAAAGTGCCGGTGACGTTGGACACGATATGCATGACATGCGAATAGCGCTCGACAATCATTTTGTCGGTCAACTGCACGCTACCAATTTCCGCCACCCGTCCAGTGTCATTACGCCCCAAATCGATTAACATTAAATGTTCGGCAATTTCTTTGGGGTCTGCCAGCAGCTCCTGTTCCAATGCGGCATCTTGCTCCGGTGTGGCGCCACGTCTGCGTGTTCCGGCAATTGGACGCACGGTGACAGTATCATCTTCCAAACGCACCAAAATTTCCGGCGACGAACCGACAATATGGAAGTCGCCCAGATTAAAAAAGAACATATACGGCGACGGGTTCAGGCAGCGCAATGAGCGGTATAAATTGAGCGGTGGGGCGGTGTATGGAATGGTCATGCGTTGTGACAACACCACTTGCATAATATCACCATCGGTGATGTATTTTTTGGCTTGCACGACGGCATCTTCATACCCTTGTTGGGTAAAGCCGGATATGAAATCCGCCTCTTCAACGTGTTTGGTTACGCTATGCCGCTGTTGGTTGACCTGTATCTCGCGCAATTGCACGGATAAGTCTTGCAGCTTAGCTTGGGCGCGCGACAAAGCATCGTCCTCAGCCGGATTGGCGTGGGTGATCAACAGCATTTTGCCGGACAGGTTGTCGAACACCAATACATCTTCGGAGACCATCAGTAAA
The DNA here is from genome assembly GCA_903927955.1 of uncultured Methylococcaceae bacterium. Classification (GTDB taxonomy): domain Bacteria; phylum Pseudomonadota; class Gammaproteobacteria; order Methylococcales; family Methylomonadaceae; genus Methylovulum. Next base: position 14,803 of record CAIYOW010000111.1, read on the forward strand.
ATATCGGGTGTGCCAATGCTATCGGGCTTGTTCAGGCTGTTTAAACGGGGCTCAATATAGGCGATGGTTTCATAGCCAAAATAGCCGACCAAGCCGCCGCTAAAACGCGGCAATCCGGCAATATCAGGCACGTTATAGCGGGCTTTGAAGGCTTCAATCCACGCGAGCGGATGGTCATGGCTAAGGGCTTCCTGCACCTCACCGACGTGTTCCACACTAATGTGGTGGCCGGTGATTTTGACCACGGTTTGGCAGGGCAGGCCTATAATAGAATAGCGTCCCCATTGTTCGCCGCCCTGCACCGATTCAAGCAAATAAGAGTAGCTGGCGTCAGCCAATTTTAGATAGGCGCTAAGCGGCGTGTCCAAATCTGCCAGCACTTCGCGGCAAACAGGAATCCGGTTATAGCCCTGCTGGGCATAGTGCTGGAATTGTTCTTCTTTCATACGGTAGGGGCTAGGTGGATACTGTCTGGGCTTAAAAAGCAAAAGAGGGAGTGAAAACAAAATGCTCCACTCCCTGCACGCAATGCCCCACGGTTTTAAGCCAACCCATTGGGCATGGTTTTGGGCTTAAACCGCCAATGCCAATTCGGCGCGCATTTCATCAATAACTTGCTTGTAGTCAGGCTTGCCGAAAATGGCCGACCCCGCCACAAAAGTGTCTGCACCCGCCGCTTTAATGGCGCGGATATTGTCAGCTTTTACGCCGCCATCAATTTCCAGACGGATGTTAAAGCCGCTTGCGTCAATGCGTTTTCTGACTTCGCGCAATTTATCCAATGCGGAAGGGATAAACGATTGTCCGCCAAAGCCGGGGTTGACCGACATTAACAAGATCATATCCAATTTGTCCATCACATAATCCAAATGGCTCAACGGTGTGCCTGGGTTAAAAACCAGCCCGGCTTGGCAACCGTTGTCTTTAATCAGCTGCAAAGTACGGTCAATATGCACCGAACCTTCTGGATGGAAGGTGATGATGGTGGCACCGGCTTTGGCAAAATCAGGGATAATGCGGTCAACGGGTTCAACCATCAAATGCACGTCAATCGGTGCGGTTACACCGTGTTTTCTTAACGCTTCACACACTAATGGCCCAATGGTCAAGTTAGGCACAAAATGGCTGTCCATCACGTCAAAATGCACAATATCAGCACCGGCAGCCAAAACATTGTCGACCTCTTCACCTAACTTGGCAAAATTGGCGGATAAAATGGAAGGGGCAATCCAATTTTCATTCATGGTCTATCCTCATAGTTAAATTTGATTATTATAGCTTCTTTTTGTACTCTTTTTTTTGCCTGTCAATCCTTTAATTTCATATCATACCGGAAAGCCAACAAGATGAAACTCGTCACCTTTAACCACCATCAGCAAACAAGGATAGGGGCAGTGGTTGCCGATACGGTTGTGGACAGCCTCGGGCAAGCGCAAATCCCTAACGATATGATCAGCTTTTTAAGCGCGGGCGGCTGTGCTAGTGAAGCTATGCAAGCGTTAATCGACAACGATCAAAGTACCCGCTTGCCGTTAGCCGATGTAAAGCTGCTGGCGCCGGTGCCGAGGCCAGGCAAATATTTGGCAATCAGCCTGAATTATGCCGACCATATTGCCGAAACCGGCAAAGAACGCCCCGAATACCCCAGTTTTTTTAGCAAACACAGCAGTTGCATTATCGGGCAAGGCGATGCCATCCATAGGCCTAAGGTATCCGACAAGCTGGATTATGAAGGCGAGTTGGCTTTTGTGATAGGGCAACGCTGCCGCCATGTGCCGGTTGAGCAGGCCGCCCAAGTGATAGCGGGCTTTACCATTGCCAATGATGTGTCCGTCCGTGATTGGCAGATACGTTCGCCTACTATGGTGCTGGGCAAATCTTTCGACACTTGCGGGCCCTTGGGGCCGTGGCTGGTCACGCCTGATGAAATCGGCGACCCGCATAATTTAACGCTTAAAACCTGGGTGGATGGCGAATTGCGGCAGGACTCCAACACGCGGCACATGTTATTTAATTGCTATGAAATGATTGCTTATTTATCGCAAGCCATGACCTTGGAACCAGGCGATGTGATCAGCACCGGCACTCCAGCGGGTGTGGGCGTAAAAATGACTCCCCGAGGCTATTTAAAGCCCGGGCAAACCGTACGGGTGGCGATAGAAAACATAGGCATGTTGTCCAATCCGGTGATTGTAGAACCTGATGGGCTACTTTGAAATGCGCTGGGTTTAGGTGGCAATGCTTAATGGCAAGAGGGGTGGTAATAATTTCTGGCACAGGGTATAAATCAAGAATATAGTGGTAGAATCACGAACCATAAGGAGTGCCTTAGCTTATGGGGCATCAACCTGCCTTGCTGACTTAATTCAATGCCCATCAACCGATAAATTTAGTAGAGAGAATATTATGGATCGTCGTAATTTTATCCAATTGAGTGCCGCCAGTTTGGCAACCAGTTTAGTCGCCCCTGCCGCTGTTTATGCTGAAAGTTCCGCAAAAACAACCGCTGACCTATACTACACCAAAGGCTCAGCGGGCCGCTGGACAGGCAAGGAAGCCACCCATTTGCCGAACATTGAAGTCAGTAAAACTGAAGGCAAAATCACCGTAAAAGTGGTTACTGCACATGAGATGAAGGGATATGAACATTACATCGTCAAACATGTGCTGCTGGACAAACACTACAAATTTATTGCCGAGAAAATGTTTAATCCTCTTGAAGAAAAAACACCTGCTTCAAGCTTTGATTTGGACAGCTATAGCGGGCTTTTGTATGTGTTGAGCCTATGCAATAAGCATGACCTTTGGTTGGCGTCGGTTGAGGTGTAGCCACAAGCAACCTATCCTGTTATCGAAAACGACAAATGCTCTGGACTATGATTTTTGGAGCGGGTCGGAAATGGAGCAAACAGGGAAAATAGGCTTCCATTCCTTAAGCTTTGTTAACGATGATGAGGATTACAGCGAGTGGTAGGTGAAATTCATTTAGCTAAAATTTATTTTACCGATTTATCAGATTATAAAATAAGGCCAGTACCTATCATAAAAGAGCTTGATGATGATCGCAAAATGTAGATTGGTCTGGCGGCAGCGTTATATGGCAGCGATATTTGAAAAAAGAGCATGAGCCAGAAGCCAGACAAATTTTACAGGCAGGAGATGACACCGGACATTGCCAGCCTGTTCAATTTGGCGGCATGCTTGAATGACAAAATCAACGCATTAAAAAGCAATGACGGATCGCTATGGGCAGTTATTGCCCAAAAGCTGAAGGTTTACTGGACTTACCACTCAAATAGCCTTGAAGGCAGCACCCTGACCTTGGGTGAAACATTTTTTTCATTAGTGAAGGGCTGACTGTCGAAGGCAAGCCGTTCAAAGACTTTTTGGATGCCAAAAATCATGTTGAAGCGATTGCTTACCTATACGAAATAATCAGCAACCAACGGGCTGTTTCGGAAAATGTGATCAAAGAAATAAATGCCCTTTTGTTGTCGGGAGTCACCTATACCATTGCCCAAAGTGGCTTAGGCGAGCCGGTTAAAAAGAAACTGGTTCCGGGTGAGTACAAAAAACAGCCTAACCACGTTTTACAGGCAGACGGCAACATCCATTGGTATGTTGATCCGCTCAATGTCAAAGACCAAATGGAACAGCTGGTTAATTGGGTGAACAGCCAAATTAACACCGCAAACCCAATTTATGTGGCTGCCGTAGCCTATTATAATTTGACCCGCATCCATGCCTTTGATGATAGCAATGGCAGAGGGGCTAGAATTTTTATGAACCTGATTTTACTGAAAAGCGGTTTTTTCCCCGTCGTGATTCGGCTCGAAAAAAGCGGAAGTACCTAGAGGCGTTGGCAGAAGCTGATAAAGGCGACTTGCTGCCCTTTATCCGTTTTATCTGTAGCGAACTGATAGAAACTTATGAAAAGGTAATACATGACCTTACCGTTAGGCATTAAGCCACTTATTAGGTAGCCGCGAAAATAACGGCTTTTTCCTATGTAACAACCGTTTATGCCAAGTTACAAGTTTGCGCCACTGTTTTGGAATTGGCAGCTGAAAATTAATGCGCAAAAGTGACTCACCATGCTTATGAGGTAACTGTTGCAGTGAATGTTGGGCATCCTGCCGTCAGCCCAACCTACCTGATTGCAAATCATAAGCGCAATATTCTTGTTATTTCATACTAACTTGCTTCCCACTGAAAATTGTCTACTATTCTATAATCTTTCAGCAATTTGACAGACATCAATTTTAAACCTATAGATAATGGCTATAAATAAAAAACCACTGGCATTTTTTCTTGCAATATCTGGCAATTTGGCATTTGCCGCCGCGAATGTTGCGCTAGGCATTAACAAATATGTCAAAAATAGGGCATTTGATATTGTGATTTATCACTCCGGCCTTGAAGAGCGTGATGAGCAGGCTTTTCTAAAAATTCCGAATGTCAGATTGCAACCATTTGCTTTTTCGGAAGACTTGGTAAATACTTTGCTGGAAGAAATACCTCAAATATCAAGGTTCAGAAGCAAAGACCACCTAATGACTTTGTGTCATTTTGAAATATTTTCTTTATTGTCAACATACAACAATGTGGTTTGGTTAGATGCTGATATTGCCATCCAAGCGGATGTAGGCGATATTATAAATTACGCACCTTTTGGCATAACATTGGACACGCCTTGGATTGTGCAAGACCAGTTCACCTTACCCATTGACGGGTATAGCATGGAGATACCAAGCTATTGTGCAGCTATCATTATAGTGAATGACAGTTTGCCATACGAAAAAATATATAATTGGTGCTATGAAAAAACAATAGAATTTTCCCGCTTCCTTATAAATGCCGATCAATCGATTATTAATCTTGCTATTCAGGAATTTAAAATCGATGTGAATATTATGCCATTAGAGACTTGGCAATGTATTTCTTGGAAAAAAGAGGCAAATATAGCCAATATTGTCCATTTTGGCAGTAAGGAAAAAGTTTGGAATGACAACAATATTTGTTGTGCATTTCCCGAATGGTATCGCACCCATTTGGAGTGGTTAGCTTTAGGTGGCAATGATTTTGATAAGAAAAATATCAACCCAAAAAATATTTTACTTGAACTACGGGAGCTTGAAAAATTAAGGAAGAAAAAAAATAGGCTAAAACAAAAGTGGAACAATATTTTTCGATTTTTTATACCATTTAAACGGACTTAGGTGTATAACAAAGCGACAGTTGCTTGAGAATCCTAAATGCTCAACGTTTTCAATTAATATAAATGTATAACTAATGATGCTTAAATACTCCCTAATATATTTTAGGGTGATTAACCAATTTATATAATAAATAATTAATTTAGGGCCATTAAATGGACAGGGAATCAACTTTGCATGAGCTTAAAATAAACCGTGACCATGTATTTGGTAATACCGGTGGGCGCAAAAAAAAATCAAAAGCAAAGCAGGTTGGTTTTTATTATTTGTTTAAGGGAATTCTAAGGTTACTAAGTAAAGTGGGCTTGGAATTCAAGAAGCGCAGATTGGTATCTGAATTTTATGGCATAAGACCATTTAATGACGCTGAACAGATGCGATACCTCGCCATTCGTATTACCGGAGGCATTGGTGATGTGGTTTGTATTTCACGGTGGATATACCAAGTTAAACAGAAGCTTGGTCAACAAGTCGTTATCGATGTGTTTTTTACATCGCCTGAATTGACCCGCTTTATCCTTTTGTCTGTTGGGGTTCGTAGTGTCTTTAATGACCTTATCTTTCGACGGGTTAAGTCAAACTATGACGCCTACCTAGTAGTCAATCAATTAGTAACATCCTGTCGGCTAGTTAATTATGAACGTATAGTTGCGGCTGCTCCTGAACTTATCACCTTAGTAAACAATATTACAGAATCACAATCGCCATATCAGCGGCATATTGACAATCATCCTAAGTTAGATGGTTTTTTTGCGGATGCGGTTGTGGCAAACGGCTTAAGCCGTAAAGATTTTTTATCCGTTATATCAGGATTTGACAGACCGGATACCTTTCTACCCATTGAGTTGCCAGACATTTATTTTTTCGAAGAAATTGGCTTGGGCAGCAAAAAATATATAACGATTCATGATGGTTGGGATGCTAATTTTAAACTCAATGGGCATAATCGGCCTACTAAATCTTTTCCAATAGATTCCTTTGCCCAAACAGTGGCACTGATTAAGCAGCATTATCCTCATGTTAAAATCGTCCAGCTGGGTGCTAGCACGGGTCAAAACATTGACGGTGCCGATATTAATTTGCGAGGCAAAACTAGCTTTGAGCAATCAGCACTAATATTAAAGCAGGCCATCGCGCATATTGACACAGAATCTGGTTTGGTGCATCTGGCGACTAGCTTGGGTACGCCCTGCGTAGTTGTATTCGGATCGACTAATTTTGATTATTATGGTTATCATGAAAATCATAATATTAAACCAAAGGAGTGTGGCAATTGTATGTGGGTTACGGACACGTGGATGGAATCTTGTCCATTGCAATATAATAAACCTAAATGTACAGAATCTATAGTACCTTCTGACATCTTGGATGAGTTGAATAAGGTGATAGTTTTGTGTGATAATGGCGATAGTATTTTAAATCAGAGTCTTTTATGAAAAGCAAAATTGAACATTTTAAATTTTTATTTATTAGTGTTCTGGTTATTTTGATGGTTTCATATGGTCAATATATAAGTTGGAAGCTTACCCATCAAGATCATATAGGCGATCTAATGGCAGCATCGGATGGTGTGCTTAATGGAACACCCCATTGGCGAGCATTTCAAAATAGACTCCTTGCTCCCACTCTAGTTTGGCTATTATCTACTTTTCACCATCATCCATTTATGATTTTTGTGGGCATTAGTCTTGTTGGCCTTAATTTTTGTTTGTTTTACATGGTAAAAAATCATACAAAAAATAATGGGTATGCTTTTCTATCACTAATTCTTGTATCGATATTTTGGGTTTTTTTACAGGATTTTTGGAGTTATCCATGGGATTTTTTGGAAGCTTTTTGCCTTCTGTTTTTAGCTTACTCCGCGATAATTGAATCAGGAATTTCTCCTGTTTTGATAGTGTTTATGGTCTCTTTATTTAATAGGGAAAGCTCTGTTTTTTTGGCCTGTATATTCTCTTTTGTGGCTTATCAGCTGCTTGGTACGGTAAATATATGCGTAGAAAAACAATATATTATGGTCTATTTATGATTGTCATCTCTATTATTTCGACTGAAATAATGAGAAAATATTTATTCAAGGGATCAATGCTTCCTGGTATTGGACTTGATAATTACCATAAAACCTTCGAAAATCATTTTTTACTTAATGAAAATTTTGAAAATATAAGTTCAGGTTTTGCTATTCATATAATAAAGCTAAAATCACTTTTTGCTGCTTTTTCTTTATTTTTAATTTCTTCATATTTTTTTTATAATGGCATATGCAGAAAAAATGAATATTTAACAGCTATTGGATTAACGTTTGTTTTATATTTTATATCTATATTTGTTTTTGGAAGCATTACAGAAACTAGGATTTATCAACCATTCTGTTGGTCTTGTGCATTTTTAGTATCAGAATTAACGATTCGGTTCAGAAAAACTAAAACTTGAAAACACGGTATAAAATGTTATGCTCCGAAATTATAGGAACTTTATTATACATTGTCGCATCAGTGATAAATTAAGATATAAAAGATGAATCCTAGCAATATTATCATCAGCACCCGAGCCAACAAAATCGGCGATGTCATTTTGTCATTGCCTTTGGCTGCCTTGTTAAAACAGCGTTTTCCTGGGATTGTTATCGGATTTATTGGCACTGATTATACGCGTATTATCATTGAAGCTTGCGCCCATGTTGATGTGTTTATAGATGAACAGGATTTTTTGCAGCAACTGGTTACGCTAAATGGCTTGCCGCCCGCAGGCATTGTCCATGCGATTGCCCTGCCTCATATTGCCAGACGCGCCGAACAACTGCATATACCTTTGCGTATTGGCACTAACCGACGATTTTACCACTGGCTGACTTGCAACCGCTTTGTTTGGCTGAACCGAAAAAGCTCGCCTTTGCATGAAGCGCAATTGAACATTCAAATGCTCAAACCCTTTGCCATTAACACAGCCTTATCGTTACCCGATATTGCCAATTTATTTGGCTTGTCCGAGGCCAGTTTTTTGCCTCCACCGGGGGTGTTTCTTGATGCCACAAAATTTAAGCTGATTATTCATGCCAAATCCGGTGGCAGCGCCCATGAGTGGCCTTTGCAACATTATATAGATCTCATCCAGCAGCTGGACGTAAACCACTTCCAAATTTTTATTTCCGGCACAACAGACGAACGTCCGGCATTGCAGCCTTTGCTGGATGCGGTCGGCGACAAAGTGACCGATGTTATTGGCTTGCTAAACCTGCCTGCTTTTATAGGGCTGATTGCCGCCAGTGATGGCCTAGTGGCTTGCAGCACAGGCCCGCTGCATATCGCCGCCGCGTTGGGTAAACATGCTTTTGGCATTTATGCGCCGTCGCGGCCTATTTTCCCGCAGCGCTGGGGGCCTATTGGCACGAAAGCCCAAGTTTTTGTGTTGGAAAAGAAATGCAATGCCTGTAAAAAACCCGGTACGCCCTGTTTATGCATCCAGTCCATTCAACCCAGTGCTATTAAGAAAGCCCTGGATTTATCTTATTCACAAAAATTTAATGGCTAAGCAGTCCTCTTGGGCATCAATGGATAGCCCGCGCATATTGATAGCCAAGACCACCCAATTAGGCGATGTGGTTATTAGCTTGCCAATGGCAGCCCGACTTAAACAGCATTTTTCAGGTTGTACGGTATTTTTTTTGACCCAAGGCCGTACTCAAGATGTCGCCGCCCGCTGTCTGGATATTGATGCGGCTTATGAAATGCCACAGACATTTGAAGAATTAGTGGGGTTGTTGGCGGGTTTGCGCTTGGATGTGTTCATACAAGCCAACACCTCCCAGCATTTGGCGGAAGCGGCTAAGGCGGCACAGATACCCATGCGTATCGGTTCTGCCTTCCGTTGGTATAACTGGCCGCTGTGTAGCCATCGTGTGCTAATATCGCGAGGTTATAGACATTTAAATAAACGCTTGTTGGACTTGCAATATTTGCGCCCACTGGGCGTTACCGTGCCAGCTATTGATGGGTTAGCTGCTTTATATCGCTTTTCACAACAGGATGCGTCCGCTATCGTCGCCAAGCTTGGGCTTAACTTAACAAAGCGACGGATAATTTTACACCCCACCCTAATTACCGCCAGAATACATCAGTGGCCTTTGGAGGCTTTCCAAGCATTGATGAACTCGTTCGATCCTAACATCTATCAATGGGTCATTACCGGCACACAGGCGGATAGGGAATATCTTGGTGAATTATTAGCCCATCATGGCGAGGTTGATTTGGTGGATTCAGTGGGGCAGCTGTCCTTAGATGAATTGGTCACGCTGATGCAAAATTGTCACGGGATAGTGGTCGGCAATACAGGGCCGCTGCATTTGGCGGCGGCCTTGGGTATCAACACCCTAGGGTTCTACCAAGCTAATGTGGCAGTGCAGAAACGCTGGGCGGCGGTGGGCAGATCGGTCACTTTGTTACAAAGCAATACGGTTTGCCAAGGTGACAAATCTGGCAGCCGTTGCCCTTGCGTAAAAAATATAACCGTCACTCAAGTGGCTGATGTTATTGCGGCTTGGTTTGAAAAATAATATCGCCTAAACAGTACCCGCTAGTTTCAACACCAGTCCGACAACCAACACGGATTGCAAAATACCCACACCCACCACCCAACGCACCAAGTCGGCTTTGGTTTCGGCGATTTCTTTCCTTACAGTTTCGATATCACGTTTCAATTCGGAGCGCACCAACTCAATTTTTAGCTCGGTTTCTTTGATGCGTGAATCAAGCCGGACTTCCAATTCTTTTAAATCGCGTTTGGTGATGAGGTCGTCAAGTTGGTAATCATGTTTGACCTGCGCAAATGCAGTGTCAATAACCTTCGTTAGGGTTGCCACTTGGGCGGCGGCCTGCGGCTCGGGAATACCAGCTTCTTTCAACTGGGTGACCAGTGCGTATGTGTCAATGGCTAAGGTGGTCATTGGGTTACCTATGGATGTTTCTAGGGTTATATTGAGTGTGGATTTTTGGATCACGCATCAACTCAACACACCCGCATATAAATCCGCCAGACTCATTTCACCAGCCACACACTTAAAGCGCATAAGATCACCTATACCATATTGGCTTAACAGCCAATCCTGCGTGTTGGCTTGGCGGGTGTATTTTTGCACACGACATTTGTCTTGGGCAACCAGGCAATATTCCTGCACACTGGCGATGTTTTGATAGGCCACCCGCTTTTCGCGTTTATCGGTTTGGGCAGTGCTGGGCGATAGGATTTCAACAACCAGGCACGGTTCGCTGATGCTGTAATCATCGGTTTCGTTTGTGCTACAGCTTAGTATGATATCGGGGTAATAGTAGGTTCTTCGTTCGGCGATTTTTAATTTTATATCGCTCATGTAAACGTGGCAAGGCGTGTTTTTCACTTGGGTGTGTAGAAAACTGTACAAATTGCCAGCGATTAAATTATGCGCCCGACTTGCGCCGGTCATGGCAAAAATAGCCCCGTCGACATATTCGTGGCGTTCTTGGCTGGCCATTTCCATAGCCAAATATTCTTCTTCGCTAAGGTAAGGTATGGGCTGAAGGTTAAGCATGGTGACACTCCATTACAAGCGGCAAGATAGCACGAACACAAGTGGCTGATGGGCTCTATAATACGCTTTGATTACAGGCAATGTACCCGTTAAGTGGGCGTATTAAAAAAAGTGGGGGAATTTTCTGGTTCATGCCCAGCGGCAATAGCCCGTGTTGTCGGTGCTGGCTCATATTGGGAAATGCCCTGTTCCGCCCTGATGAAAGATTTGTCTTTTGAACGTCCAATCATGCGTTGATAATTGACGTCTTTTTTATGCCGGGTATTTATCGTGTGCCATAGGTGCAAAACAGGTACACAGAACCGTCCTTCCTTGCGTTTTATCCCTGCATTGATTAAGCGAATGGCAAAATCACTGTCTTCGTAACCCCATCCATAATAAATTTCATCAAAGCCATTGACCAAAAGAACATCGTTTTTATAAACACCAATATTGCAGCCTAGCACCTTGCACCATTTATCCGTTTGCAGCGTCCTTAAGCAGCCTAAAGGCAATGTGATCAATGGGATTAGCCGATTGATGTCGCGTTGTAACCAGCGGATGAAAAAGTAAAGTAACCCATTGTTATAAAAACCTATTTTTTTGTTGAAAATGGTGCAGGTGAATTGCTCGCTGATTAAAACCCTGTTGCCCGCCACAAAATGACCGTGTTGCATTAGCTTTCTATGGTTTTTGATGAACGAGGGTCTTACAGCGCAGTCGCCATCCAAAAAAATCAAATAGCCACCATTGCTGGCCAACGTGGCTTTGTTCCTGATAGCACTTAACCTAAAGCCGTGGTCTTCTTGATAGGCATGGTAGATTTTTATATCACCGGATTGGGCAATATAAGCGTCGATCAAATCCTTAGTGTCTTTATTTGAGCCATCATCGGCAATGACGATTTCAAAGTACCGGTCTTCCTGTGCGAGCAAGCTGCTTAAACAAAGATTTAAGGCTTCGGGCCAGTTATAGGTGGATACAATGACGGAAATTAGCATTATGTCAGCGGCTGTTGGAGTTTAATTTTTGGTACTGTCTACGCCAAATTTTTATTTTTGCACTGACAGTTCTGTGCAAAGCAAATATAAAATTATTAGCCAGCGCTTTTCGTATATTTTGCGCGTCTTTGTAGTCAATATTATTGCACAAAGGTGGTTTGCCTTGTTCCATAGCCAGTAAAATGGTCTCCACATCATTGAATAAGCTCTTTAAAAAAAAGGATTTTGCCTGTCGTCTCAGTGCCCTTCCGGTGGCCATCGGCAAAAGGTAAGTGTTTTTCACCGTGGAAAGGTATAAATAACAAGCAAAATAATCAAAGCAAAGTTTTGTTGATGCGCTTATTCCTTGTTTTTCAATAAATTCTTTAGTTGACAATAGCGAGCCAGAAAAGTCAAGGCAAGATTGGGCTGAATGCTTTTTGGTTACGCTGTTCGGGTTTTGTCTGTAGTCGATCAATGCGTAAGGCAAATAAACTAACGTGCAACAACAACTCAGAAGTTTTGGCACAGTTGCAATATCTTCAAAAAAGCGATGGGGCGGAAATAGGGGGGTGCCAATTTTATTATAAATGTCCATTTTAAAAACTTTCAGCCAAGCGTACATTTTTTTGCTGATAAAAAAATGGTTTAAAATGGCTTCCTTCTCTGAAATCAATATATTGGCATTGTAGCCTAAGTGTGCATATTTTCGTATGTTTTTGGATGGATACCAGTAATTATAAGCAAAAGTGATGACATCGGGGAATTTTTCCCCTATGGTCTTGTCCAATAACTCAAGTGCATTGGCCAATAAAATATCATCAGCATCCAATAGCAGCACATAGTGTCCTGTCGCTAGGGCAATGCCATTGTTTCTTGATACGGACAATCCTTGGTTGGCTTGGTTAATGATCTTAAAGTCGATGTCTTGGCTTTTTTTAAGTGCATCCAGTAGGCGAGCGGTGTCATCGGTTGAGCCGTCATTGACAACAATAAGCTCGTGGTGCGGTTTCATCTGCCGCAACACAGACTCCATGCAATCATTGATGGTCGATTGGGCATTGTAGGCGGGGATGATGATTGAGATTAGATACATGGGTGCGGGTTATAAGCGATTACTTCAGTGTCTTTTTTTGGCGAACTAAATGAAAAGCCGTGCCACCCGTCAAGATTACCCCAAATAATAAAGACCACCTTGTGTATTGCCAAGACACAGGTTCGTAGTACAAATGTAATCGGCCTTGCACACCCGCAGGCAGGGTCACCTTAACCAAGGCATCCTTATAAGCACTCACCGCATATTCTTGGCCATCGACCACAGCATGATAACCATGCCAGTATACCCGCGAAAAGACCAAAGTCCGTTCCGTACCCGCCTTATCCACATTAAACCATTCATGCATCATGCCATCTTCGGTATCATACCTAACCGTTCCCGGTATTGATAGGTAAGTCAGCGAACCTTCAGCGGAACGTGGGTTGATTGGGGTGATCAATACCTTGCCGGGGACAGCATAGGGCGTTATCTTTAGCCCTGCTTGAGCCAACAGCACGGCAATATCTGGCGTGATGTCGTTTTGCCAAGCAAAAATACGCCCTATGTCCATTAATTGGTAAAGAAAGACATCACTTTTTAGGCCAGAAGGCTGACAAATATTCCTTAAGGTGATATCTGGGATAAAAAAGCTGTGTACCGTTTTAAATGGAAACAATTGCTTAATTCCCTTATGATAAACCGGACTATAACCATTGATAGTTTTTAAGGTTTGCTTTCCATACAATAAAAAATATGCTGAACTTAAATCCGAAAAATCAGTATCGGAGTGGGCAGAGTCACCTGACAACACTAAAGCATAGTGATCATTCTGGCTGTCCAAACCTGTAACATGCTCAGTCAAATGATCACGGTATGATAAAGTAAATTTCGCCAACGAATGGTTTTGTACCAACATACCTACCCAAGCAAGCACAGAAATACACCAAAGGACTATAATTTTATTTTTTTGCTGGCCGTTTAATGTAAAGAAACAGACAACCAAGCCCGTTGACAACAAAATAAAAACCACGCAAAAAATTATGTTTTTTAATGTGAACACCGCATTATCAGCGGAAAACAATTGGATCAGGGTGGCGACGGCGACAAAGCCAATA